>JBDHVD010000035.1:0-33372 GCA_039809525.1 Labilithrix sp.
CGACGGCCTCACCATCGCCGACTTCGCGATCGCCGCCCCGCTCATGTACACGCGCGTCGCGAAGATCCCGGTGGAGGGCTTCGCGAACCTGCAGGCGTGGCTCGCGCGCGTCCAGGAGCTCGACGTCTGGAAGAAGACCGCGGGCTGACGCTCGTCAGCTGCCGCATGGCGCCGGCACGCCCGCGCAGGCGTCGCGTGCCGGTCTTACTTCTTCTTTCTTCGTGGGCGGAGGCCCGCCGGACGCGATACGTCTTCGGCCCGCATCATGCTGCGCCGCAAGATCCTGGGCCTCGCGTTCTCGACCGCCTTCGTCCTCGCCGCGTGCGGGAGCAGCGGAAGGAGCGGCTTCGACGACGGCCGCGGGGGAGGCGACGGCTCGTCGGGCGGGACGAACGACGGCTTCAAGAACGCGGACGCCGGATCCGCCGACGCCGCCGTGCATCCGCCGATCGTCGGCTGGCTCCACGGCAAGGTGGTCGCGCCCGAGGGCACGGTGCCCGTGAGCAAGGCGATGGTCTATCTCACGTCGAAGATGCCGGACGAGATCCCGTCGTCGGCCTACTGCGACACGTGCGTGAAGCTCACGCCGCTCGAGCCGTATGCGTACACCAAGAGCGACGGCACGTTCGAGCTCGCGGCCTACGCCACCGGCAAGCAGTACCTCGTCGTGCAGAAGGGCCAGTTCCGCCGCGTGCGCGAGATCGACGTGACCGCCGGCGATCAGGACGTCGCCGGCGATCTCACGCGGCTGCCGGGCAAGACCGATCCGGCGCTCGGCGACACCATCCCGCGCATCGCGATGGTCGTCGGCGGCTTCGACAAGATCGACTACTCGCTGAAGAAGCTCGGCGTGGAGGAGTTCGATCGCTACGGCGACGGCCCGTTCAACATCGGGGGCACGCCTCCCGGGACGAAGACCGGCAAGTCGGGCAACGACCTCATGGCGAACGCGGCCGAGATGGGCGCGCACCACATCGTGCTCCTGCCATGCGCCGCGATGGGCTACTCGCAGAAGGGCGAGAGCGGAGGGTTCCAGTGCGGCGCGCCCTCGTCCGCGCAGAAGACGGCGTTCAAGTCCTACGTCGACGGCGGCGGGAAGCTGTACGTCACCGACTTCGCCTACGAGGCCGTGCGGCAGACGTGGCCGGGCTTCATCACCTTCTACGACGACACGATGCAGCCGCTGACCGATCCCTCGAAGGGCATCGGCACGGGCTGTCGCGGCGGCGCGGAGAACACCGCGGGCACCGCGCAGGACCCGGGGCTGAAGGACTGGATGAACGCGATCGGCCACTCGTCGATCGAGCTGCATGCGAGCTGGTCGCGCATGGCGAAGGTCGATCCGCAGCCCGGCGTCGATGCGACGGGCAAGCCGGTCACCATCACGCCGAAGGTCTGGATGACGTCCGCGATCGCGGGCCAGGACCTGCCCGCGACGGTGAGCTTCGAGCAGAAGTGCGGCCGCGTGCTCTTCAGCACGTACCACGCCGAGGGCGACGACGGCTCGACGCTCCTCGCGCAGGAGAAGGCGCTCCTCTACATCCTGCTCGAGGTCGGCGTCTGCGTCGGCGAGCTGCCGCCGCCGCCCCAGCCGCGCTGAACACGGTCGTGACCGGCAGGATCCATCGGCGCGCGCACGCGCCCGTGCGGATCCGCCGAGAATCCGGGACCGAGGCCCTGGCGCGCGCCGTGCTCGACGACGTCGCATGCGCATCCTCTCGTCCCTGCCCCTCGTCCTCGCCGCCGCCGGCTGTGCGCTCACGAGCGAGCCCGAGCCGATCGGAGCGACGCAGGAGAGCGCGCTCGACACCTACGACGCCGCGCGCGGAAACCGCATCGCCGATCGCGCCCTCGCGCTGTGGAACGGGCGCCCGTCGCGCAACCTCTGTCTCGCGGGCGTGGGCGACACGCTCGAGAGCTCGGGCGCCGCGAGTCCCGCGTTCCCGCGGCTGCCGTCGGCGGTCGCGTTCGACGACTGGGCGCGCGCGAATCCGGGAGAGATCGCCCGGCGCGGCTTCGCGCGCACGACCCTCCCGATCGACCAGATCCCGCGCGGCTCGATCATCACCTGGCGCCCGGGGCAGTGCGGGTATCACGCGCAGTACGGTCACGTGGAGATCGTCACCGGTGCGATGCGCGCGTGCAGCGACTACTGCGGCGCGATCAAGACGGGGTGTGGCGCGCCCGGGATCCTCGTGCCGGTCGGCGCGGGAGGAGGCGGCGGCGGAGACGCCTGCGCCGTTCAGGGCGATGCGAAGCTGCACTGCTCGAACGGCGCGGGCGCTCCGCTGCGCGCGGAGCCGAGGAACGGCGCGCCCGTCGTGGACGCGCTGCGGACGACGTACAGCTGGTTCGAGTGCTGGGCGCCCGGCGATCGTCACGCCGGCGGCAACACCACGTGGTACCGCACCGTGGGCGACGATCGCGGGGCGCGCGGATGGGTCGCAGGCAGCGACCTCCGCACGCCCGATGCCTTCGACGCCGATCCGAGCGCGCGCGGCCTCGCGCGTTGCAACTGAACGGCGATCAGTCGAACGAGCAGCGCAGCCCGAGCTTGCCGTACTTGTTGAGCAGCATCGTGCGCGGGCCGACCCCCGACGCGGGCTTCGAGTACGCGTGGACCTCCCACGAGCCGCTCGCGCTCCAACCGTGCGTCGGCGACACGGTGGTGTTCGTCATCGGCGTGCCGTTGTAGCCCGCGGGGAAGACGACGTCGCTCGTCGCGCTGAAGTTCGTGCCGATGATGTCCGCGTGGCCGTTCGGCCCGCGGCCGCGCGTGCGGCCGGGCGCGGAGATGAACACGATGTAGTCGGTGTTCTTCAGGTTCGGGTACTCGTAGCTGTAGCGGTAGTCCGCGTACTCGATGGTCTGCGTCGCCGGGTTCAGCGACGGCGTGCAGTCTCCGGGATAGGTCGCGTCGTCGACCGTCGGGAAGCGGCAGCCGTAGTACGTGTTGTCGCCGATCACGGCCGGCGGGCGCGGCGTCGGGTTCGGGGCCGCCTCCCAGGACCACGGAAGAGTCCCCGGTCCCCACGCGGCGACCCACTCGGTGCCGAGGTGGAGGCGGCCGCCCTCCCAGACGCAGAAGGCCTGCGCGACGAGGTAGTCGATGCACTGCATCGACTTCGTGTCGTAGACGTTCTGATCGTAGTCGGGCGTGGCGCCGTCCTGCTGTCCGTTCGGGAAGCGGAACGCGTGCGTGCCGGGCGACCCGACGTAGCAGCCCGTCGAGCTCTGCGCGTTGTTCTTGAAGATGAGCCCGCCGAGGTGGTTGTAGATCGAGGTGTAGATGCCCTGCTGGGGCGTGTTGGGCGCGCCCTGATCGCCCTCGGCGATCTCGCCGGCATCGGTGTTGCCCAGGAAGCTCACCGGCAGGTAGAGGTCCCACTCGGGCTCGAGGACGGTGTGGCCCGCGTTGTTGCCCGCCTGGTTCGGGACGAGCGGGATCTTCCCGTCGGCGCGCGCCTGCTGGACGAACGCGCGGACGTTGTAGCCGACGCTCTCGAGGAACACGCGCATGCGGCCGGCGGTGACCTGGTACTTGTCCATCATGACGGTCTTGCCCTTCGTCGGGCCGGCCGTCGGTGTCACGGGAGCTCTCGCGCAGCAGTCCTCCCACTGCGCCGCGCCGCGCCCGCCCGCGCCGCCGAGGCCGCACGTGTCGCCGCCGTAGCGCTGCGTGCAGCTCCGTCCCGCCGCGCACTTGCCGAGGTAGTTGCAGCCCTTGCTCGCGCAGTCGGTGCCCAGCGTGCAGGACTGACCGGTCGCGCAGCCGTCGCAGCCGGGGCCGCCGCAGTCGACGTCGGTCTCGGTGCCGTTCTTCACGCCGTCGCCGCCGGCGCCGCCCACGTTGCAGGCGGGCGGCTGGCAGACGTTGCCGGTGCAGACGCCGCTCTTGCAGTCGTCGGTCGTGGTGCACGCCTTGGTGTCGTCGCAGCGCGGGCAGCCGGGGCCGCCGCAGTCGACGTCGGTCTCGGTGCCGTTCTTCGCGCCGTCGTCGCAGACCGGCGTCGCGCACTTGCCGGCGATGCAGACGTCGCTCGCGCAGTCGCCGCGGACCTTGCACGCCTTGCCGTCGGCGCACTTCGCGCACTTGTCGCCGCCGCAGTCGACGTCGGACTCGGTGCCGTTCTTCACCACGTCCGTGCACGCGGGGGGCTGGCACTGCATGCCCTTGCCGGTGTCGGCGCAGACGCCGGTCGTGCAGTCCGCGTTGCCCTTGCAGGCCTTGAGGACGTCGCACTTGGGGCAGGCGCCGCCGCAGTCGATGTCGGCCTCGTCCTGGTTCTTCGTCCCGTCGTTGCACGTCGGCGCCTTGCACACGCCCTTCGGGATGTCGCAGACCTTCGAGGCGCAGTCGTCGTTCTTCTTGCACTGCGCGCCGGGGGCGCTGCCGCTGTCACCGCCCCCGGTGCTCGCGTCGCCGCCTTGCGGGGTCGAGCCTCCGGCGTCGTCGCCGCCTCCGCCGGACGGCGTCTCCTCCGACGAGGACGAGGACGAGGAGCATGCGGAGCTGGCGGCGCTCACGATGAACGGCAGGAGGACGACGGCGAAGGCGACGGGCGACGGGCGGCGGCGCAACACGGGCATTTTTCCCATGCTAGCGGCGTATCGGCCGCCTGTCAGGTGAGGGAGCGCGGCCGGACGATCTTCAGGATCTCGAACCAGGCGAGGGCCACGAAGCCGCTCCCGAGCGCCAGGGCGAGCTCCCACCATGCGAGCGCGCCGAACGCGAAGAAGCCTCGGAGCGGCGCGGCGCTCACGATGGCGACGAGGACCGCGAGGGCGACGCCCGCGACGATCGATGCCGTGCGGTTCCGTGTTCGCCGCCGGGTGATCACCGGCTCGCGCCACGAGCGGTTGATCGCGATCAGCGCGAGGTTGCCCGACATGAGGCTGGTGAACGCGAGCGCGCGCGCGTGGGCGTCGCCGTCGTTGCCCGCGTAGAGATAGAGGCCGAGCGACGCCGCGAGCACGCTCGCGCCCTGGAGCACCGATAGCACCAGCATCCGCTTGTCGAACAGCGGCGCGCCGCTCCGGCGCGGCGGGCGCTGCATGATGCCGGGTTCCTCCGGCTCGGCCTCGAACGCGACCGAGCAGGCCGGGTCGATGACGAGCTCGAGGAACGCGACGTGGATGGGGTTCAAGAGGAGCGGCCAGCCGAGGAGCACCGGGATGAGCGACAGCCCGGCGATCGGCACGTGGACCGCGATGACGTAGCCCATGGCCTTCCGCAGGTTGTCGAAGATGCGCCGTCCGAGGCGCATCGCGGCGACGATCGACGCGAAGTCGTCGTCGGTCAGGACGAGCGCGGCGGCCTCGCGGGCGACGTCGGTCCCCCGTCCGCCCATCGCGATCCCGATCGCGGCGGCCTTGAGCGCGGGTGCGTCGTTGACGCCGTCGCCCGTCATCGCGACCACCTCGCCGGCGGCGGTGAGCGCTCGCACGAGCCTCAGCTTCTGCTCGGGGACCATGCGCGCGAAGATCGAGACGGTGCGGGCGCGCACGCCGAGCTCCTCGTCGGTCATCGCGGCGACCTCCGCTCCGCTGAGCACGTCGTCCGGCACGATGCCGACCTGACGTCCTATCGCCCTCGCCGTCTCGGGGTAGTCGCCGGTGATCATCACCACCCGGATCCCCGCGGCGAGGCACTCCGCGACCGCCGCGGGCACCGTCTCGCGAACGGGATCGACGAGGCCGACGAGACCGATGAACGAGAAGTCGAAGTCGTGCTGGCCCTCCGGCAGATCGTCGCCGACGTGCTCCGCGCGCGCGACGCCGAGGACGCGCATGCCGTCGCTCGCGAGCGCACGCACGCGCTCGCGGACTTGCTCCGCTCTCTCCGGCGCGAGATGACAGAGATCGACGATGGCCTCGGGCGCGCCCTTCGCGGCGACGAGGAAGCGCCGCGCGCCCGGCGCGTACACGTGCGACATCGCGAGGAGCTCGGGCGCGAGCGGGTACTCGCGCAGCGGGCGCCACGTCTCGTGGATGTGCTCCGAGCCGGCGAGCGCGCTTCGTCCGAGGTCGTGGAACGCGACCTCCATCGGATCGAAGGGATCGGCCTGGCTCGCGAGGATCGCGTACTCGACGAGCGCATGCACGTCCTCGGGCAGATCGCGGACCTCGCCCTTCACCTCGATCGAGGCACCGCCCGCCTCGAGCCGCGCGACGCGCATGCGGTTCACCGTGAGCGTGCCGGTCTTGTCGGTGCACAGCACGGTGGCTGCGCCGAGCGCCTCGAGCGCCGGCATCCTGCGGGTGAGCACGTTCCGCTTCGCGATCCGCCATGCCCCGAGCGCCTGGAAGACCGTGAGCACGACGGGGAGCTCCTCCGGCAGGAGCGCCATCGCGACGGTGAGCCCGGCGAGCACCCCGTGCAGCCAGTCCTTCCGCGACACTCCGAAGACGATCACGATCGTCACGCACAGGACGATCGCGCCGATCGCCATGCGCCTCACCACGACGCCGACCTCGCGCTCGAGCGCCGTGCGAGTGACGCCGACCTCGGCGAGCACCTTGCCGATGCGGCCCATCGCGGTGCGCCCAGCGGTGGCGGTCACCTCGAGGATGCCGTGGCCTCCGACGACGAGGGTCCCCGAGAAGACCGCCGGCAGATCGTCGCCGCCGGGCTGCGCCGCCTCCGCGGCCGCGTGGGAGCCCGTGCGCGATCGCTTGCGCACCGGGACCGACTCGCCCGTCAGGAGCGACTCGTCGATCTGGAGGTTGACCGCCTCGACGAGGACGCCGTCGGCGGGCACGCGATCGCCTTCGGCGATCACGACCAGGTCACCGCGCACGACGTCCCTGCCGGCGATGCGCCTGCGGGCGCCGTCACGCACGACGAGCGCGCGTGGGCTCGACAGGTCCCGCAGCGCCTCGACCGCGCGCTCCGTCCGGCGCTCCTGGACCAGGGTGATGCCGATGACGAGCACGACCATGGCGAGCAGCGTGGCCGCCTCGCCCGGATCGCCGAGGAGCAGGTAGAGGGCTGCGGCCGCGAGCAGGAGGAGGAGCATCGGCTCGCGCAGCACGCCGAGCAGCGTGTGCAAAAAGCTCTTCTTCTCGGCTGCCGCGAGCTCGTTCGGCCCTTCGTCGCGGAGCCTGACGGCGGCTTCTCGTTCGGACAGGCCGGGAGGAAGACTCATGCCGGACGCGCAGCGTATCGCCTTCTCGCGTCGATCCGGTCTAGCTTGGACGCCCGATGACGAAGAAGCCTGCGTACGAGCGTGAGCGCGAGCGCGACGTGGGGCTCGGGCCGTGGAGCGCGCGGGCCGCCCGCGCGGTGATCGAGGCGGTGTTCGCCCGCGAGGGAGCGGACGGGAAGGTCGCCCCGCCGCCCGCGGACCGGGTCGAATGGGTGTGCCGCGAGATCGACGATTTCCTCGCCCGCGTCACCGTGCGCTCGTACGCGGTCGTGCTCCTCTCGCTGTTCGCGGTGAGCGTCGTCGCGCCGTTGCTCGCGCGGCGCTTCGGTGCGCTCGCGTCGCTGCCGCTCGCCGATCGGATCGACGCGCTCGAGCGCTTCGAGAAGAGCGGCCTCGCTCCCGCGCTGCTCGCGGTGAAGGCGCTCGTCTCCGTGCACTACTACGAGCATCCCGATGCCGCGCGCGAGGTCGGGTTCGACGGCACGTGCATGATCGCGGAGCTCCCGTGAGCGCGATCGAGCGCGGTCGCGAGCTCGAGTCGGCGCGCGAGGTCACGATCGACGCGGACGTGGTGGTCGTCGGATCGGGCGCCGCCGGATCGGTCGTCGCCGCGGAGCTCGCCGAGGCCGGGCAGCGGGTCGTGGTCGTCGAGGAGGGGCCGCACGTCCCGCCCGAGCGCTACGGCAAGATGCGTCCGACCGAGTCGATGCGCCACGTCTGGAGGGACGGCGGCCTCACCGTCGCGCTCGGCCTCGGCGACACGCCGGTGATCAACGTGATGATGGGCTCGGCGATCGGCGGCTCGTCGATCCTCACCGGCGGCGTGTGCTTCCGGACGCCGGACAAGGTGCTGCACGAGTGGTCGGACGTGATGGGCCTCCACGAGCTCACGCCCGAGCGCATGGACGCGTGCTTCGCGAGCGTCGAGCGCACGGTGCACGTCGAGGAGGTGCCGATCACGCTGCGCTCGCGCTCGACGACGCTGTTCGGCGAGGGGCTTCGCCGGGCGCACGGCATCGAGCTCACGCCGCTCCGGCGCAACACGAAGGGATGCAACGGCTGCGGGCGCTGCAACTTCGGCTGCCCGCACGGGTCGAAGATGAGCGTCGACATCACGTACCTCCCGCGGGCGCTCGCCGCCGGAGCGCGCGTGCTGAGCGACGCGCTCGTCGACCGGATCCTGGTGAAGGGCGACCGCGCGATCGGCGTGACCGGACGGCTCAAGAACGGCAAGCACGGCAAGCCGCGGACGCCGTTCACCGTCCGCGCGCGTCGCGTGGTGCTCGCCGCCGGCGCGTATGCGTCGCCGCTGCTCCTCATGCGCAGCGGCATCGGTCGCCTCTCCGGTCAGGTCGGACGCAACCTCACGCTCCATCCCGGCTTCCGCTTCATGGCGCGTTTCGACGAGCCCGTGCGCGGGTGGAAAGGCGCCCTCCAGAGCGCGTACACCGCCGCGTTCGAGGACGAGGGCATCACCTGCGTCGGACTGTTCATTCCGCCGGGCGCGCTCGCGGGCACGATGCCCGGCATCGGCCCCGAGCACGTCGAGCGCGCCGAGGGCATCCCGCATCTTGCGGTGTTCGGCGGCATGCTGCACGACGATCCGGGCGGACGCGTGCACGACGTCCTCGGCAAGCCGCTGATGACCTACCGCATGTCGAAGAAGGATCGCTCGGTGGTGCCCGGGTTGATCCGCAAGATGGCGAACATCTTCTTCGCCGCGGGCGCACGCGAGGTCATCCTCCCGGTCCTCGGCCTCGGCGGGGTCGACGCCGACGGGCTCGCGAGGGTCGATCTCGAGCACGTCCCCGGCAAGATGCTCGAGTGCGCCTCGCAGCATCCGCTCGGCACGTGCCGCATGGGGACGTCGGCGCACCACGCGGTCGTCGATCCCGACGGTCAGTCGTTCGAGGTCCGCGAGCTGTTCGTCGCGGACGGCAGCATCCTGCCGACGAGCCTCGGGGTGAACCCGCAGCTGTCGATCATGGCGATGGCGACGCGCATCGCGTGGAAGCTGCGCGAGCGACGCCTGCCGCCTCACGCGGCGAGCTGATCGCCGCTCACGCCTCGCGGCGCGCTTCCCACGTGACGGCGACGCCGCCGAGCGTCGCGATCGCCGAGCAGTACTTCTCGACCGCGAGCGACACCGCGCGGTTCAACTTGTGGTCGTCCACCGCGCCCTTCGCGACGAACACGAGCTTCATCGCCGTGAACGGGGAGGGGACGGCCTCCGATCGCGTGCCCTCGATCTCGATGCGGAGGTGCTCGAGCGGCTCGCGCTGCTGGCGGAGGATCTTCACGACGTCCATCGCGCTGCAGCTCGCGACCGACGAGAGGAGCAGCTCCATCGGCCGCATCCCGCGCCCCTCGCCGCCGATGTCGGGCGATCCGTCGACGACGAGCGTGCCTCCGGTGCCGCTCGTCGCCTCGAACGCCGCCGCCCCGATCTGCTCGAGGCGAACGGTCATCGTCTTCATCGGCGCGGCCACGTCACGCGTCCTTCTGCTGGAACAGGGGCGAGGACACGTAGCGATCACCGCGGTCGCAGACGATGCAGACCAGGGTGGCGTCCTTGCCCGCCGCCGCGAGCTCCTTGCAGACCTGGCGCGCCGCCCAGACCGCGCCGCCCGAGCTGACGCCGCCGAAGACGCCCTCGTCGCGCGCGAGCGAGCGCGCGGTGCGCTCGGCGTCGATCTGCGCGACGTCGATCACCCGGTCGACGCGCTGGGGCTCGAAGATCTTCGGCAGGTAGGCCTGCGGCCAGCGGCGGATCCCGGGGATGCTCGACCCCTCGGTGGGCTGGCAGCCGACGATCTGGACGTCCTTGCTCTTCTCCTTGAGGAAGCGCGAGCACCCCATGATCGTGCCGGTGGTGCCCATCGCGCTCACGAAGTGGGTGATCGCGCCGTTCGTGTCACGCCACATCTCGGGACCGGTGGTCTCGTAGTGCGCGCGCCAGTTGTCCGGGTTCGAGAACTGGTCGAGCATCACGTACCCGCCCTTCGCGACCTTCTCGCGGGCGTAGTCGATGGCGCCCTCCATGCCCTTCGACGAGGGGGTGAGGATCACCTCGGCGCCGAAGGCACGCATGACGTGCACGCGCTCGGGCGTCGCGTTCTCCGGCATGACGAGCTCGATGGGATAGCCGCGCGCCGCGGCGATCATCGCGAGCGCGATCCCGGTGTTGCCGCTCGTCGGCTCGACGAGGCGCATGCCCGGCCGGAGCTCTCCGCGCTCCTCGGCGCGCACGATCATCGAGCGCGCGGGCCGGTCCTTCACGCTGCCCCCGGGGTTGTTGCCTTCGAGCTTTCCGAACAGTCGGATGCCCGGACGGTCCACGCCCGTTGCGAGCTCGACCATCGGGGTGTTGCCTACCAGATCGGCGATCTTCATGGTTCGCAATGCCTCGACACTTGGATGCTCCGATGTACCGTACGCTGCATGGGAACCGAGCCGAAGCGCTTTCGCGACCTCGAAGCGGCCATCGACGGCGTCGTCGCCAGCTATACCGGCGCGCTCGAGATCGACAACCTCGAGAGTGCGGCCCTCCCGAACAAGCGGCGCGTCATCGAGGCGCTCGAGCACATCAAGTCGGCGCTGTTCGTCGGCTTCTACGCGACCCGCGCCCTGCACCGCGACAACCTGCGCCAGACCATCGCCGAGCACCTCTACGCGGCGCACAACATCCTCGTGGATCAGATCGAGCGCGCGCTCACGTACGACCACTGGATGGGCCGCACCGAGACGGCGCTGCCGGCCGGCTCGGGCGAGGGCGTCGTCCTCTCGCTGTTCGGCGATCTTCCCGAGCTCCGCCGCCTGATCAACGCGGACGTCCGGGCGGCGTACGAGGGCGACCCGGCGGCGAAGAACGTCGAGGAGATCGTCTTCGCGTACCCGTCGATCGAGGCGATCGTCGCCTACCGCATCGCGAACCGGCTCTGTCGCGCGCGCGTGCCGATGATCCCGCGCATCATCACCGAGCACGCGCACTCACGGACCGGCATCGACATCAGTCCGGGCGCGCAGATCGGGGAGCGCTTCTTCATCGATCACGGCACCGGCGTCGTCATCGGCGAGACGACGGTCATCGGCAACGACGTGAAGCTCTATCAGGGCGTGACCCTCGGCGCGCTGAGCGTCCCGCGCCGGGACGAGGACAGCACGAAGCGCCATCCGACGCTCGAGGACGGCGTGACGATCTACGCGGGCGCGACCATCCTCGGCGGCGACACGGTGATCGGCGCCGGCTCGATCGTCGGCGGCAACGTGTGGCTGACCCACTCGGTGCCGCCGGGATCGAAGGTGTTCGGCCGCTCGCGCGGCGACAGCAGTCCGCCGCCGCCGCGCCCGTGACCAGCACCGCCTGACGCTCACCCCACGCGCGGCGTCCGCGGAGGCCGGTGGGCCCCGCCGCGAGCTGTTTCACTCGTTCGATTGAACTGGTGAAACAGCGCGCGCCGAGGCCCCCGCCGGGCCGCAGGCCGGTCGGCGGGCGTCGGGCGCATGCTCCCGCCTTGACAAGGAAGTGAACGTCGTTCACTTTGTGAACATGGTTCACGCAGGCGCGGTGGTGGGGGCGGGCCGGCTCGAGCAGAAGCGCGACGCGAGGACGTCGGCGATCCTCGACGAGGCGATGGCGATCCTCGCGGCGGAGGGCCTCGAGGCGCTGACGCTCGCGCGGCTCGGCAAGTCGCTCGGCCTCGTGCCCGCGGCGCTCTATCGCTACTTCCCGTCGAAGGACGCCTTGCTCGCCACGCTCCAGCGGCGGGCCATCGGCGTGATCCACGGCGAGCTCCGCGAGGCGCTCGCCGGCATCGACGCGCTCACCGCGCGGACGTCACCCGACGTCGCCGCGCTCGCGAAGCTCCTCGGCGCGGCGGGCGCTTACCTCGAGCTGCCCCGTACGCAGCCGCAGGCCTTCTTCCTGGTGGCGCTCCTCGTGGGCGATCCGCGTCCGCTCGTCTCGGACGACGAGGCCCGTCGGACCGCACCGCTGCTCCTCGCGCTCCTCCGTGACGTCGACGTGCTGTTCCGCGCGGCCGAGGAGCACGGCGCGCTCGCGAAGGGCGAGAGCGCCTCGCGCACGCTCGCGTTCTGGGCGCTCGTGCAGGGTGCGCTCTCGCTCGAGAAGGCGCGCAGGATCGCGCCGTCGTTCACCCCCGCCGCGGCGGTCGCCGGATCGGCGCTCGCCGCGATGCTCGTCGGATGGGGCGCGTCGCCGGCGCACGTGAAGCGCGCGCAGCGGATCGCCCCGGGCGGCGAGAAGAAGGGGAGGCGGTGATGTCGCTCGCCTGGGTGCTCGTCGGATCGGCCGCGTGGAGCGCGAGCGAGTACGCGCTCCATCGCCTCGTCGGCCACGGCGCGAAGCGCACCGTCCCGCGCTCGCTCCTCGCGCGCCTGTCGCCGTCGGGCCTGCTCGCCGAGTTCAACCGCGAGCACCTCGCGCACCACGCCGATCCGACGTACTTCGCCCCGACGTCGCGCAAGCTCCTCGCCGCGGGTGCGCTCCTGCCGGCGGTGACGGGCGCGCTGGCGCCGGTGATCGGGGTGCGCCGCGCGGCGTCGTTCGCCGCGGGGTTCGCGATCACGTACGGCGCCTACGAGGTCCTCCACCGGCGCGTCCACACGCATCCGCCGAGGGGACGCTACGGACGCTGGATGCGCCGCCATCACCTGGCGCATCACTACGCGAGCCCGCGCGACAACCACGGCGTCACGTCGCCGGTCTGGGACCTCGTCTTCCGCACGCACGTCCCGCCCGAGCGCGTGCGCGTCCCGCCGAAGGCGGCGCCGGTCTGGCTCACCGACGAGCACGGCGAGGTGCGGCCCGAGCTCGCCGCCGACTACGAGCTGCGCCGCCCTCGCGGCGAAGCTCACGCCAAGTGATGGATCGCGGCGCGTCTCATCCAGTCCCACTCCGCCGCGCGGCTCTCCTCGCGCGGGGTCCCCTTGAGGATCGCGACGAGCTCCCAGTAGCGTGACGCGCGGGGATCGTAGCTCTCGAAGCGCGTGCGGATGCCCCGTCGGACCGAGTCGTCGAGCGGCGCTCCCTTCGCCGCCGCGAGCGCCGCGGCGTAGCGCTCGACCACCGCCTTCGCCTCGTTCGACTCGGGCGCCACGCCGCGCGCGAGCGCGCTCGTCGCCGCGAGCGTGACCTCGTCGCTCGCCTTGCGCATCGCCGCCATGTCGAACTTCCCCCAGACCTCCTTCGCGCTCGCGCGGAGGCCCTCGATGAACCCGGAATCGGCCAAGAGCTCCGCGAGCTCGATCCACGCGTCGAGCTGCTCGCGGCTCGGATCGTCCGGCAGCTCGGGCGTGCTCCACGCCACCATCTCCTTCTTCCAGCCCTCGTCGATCGGGATCCCTTCCGACACGCGGTCGTAGAAGCCCTGGATCATCGCCTTGCGCTCTTCGTTGGACAGTCGAGTCACGGCACACAACCTCCTCACGTCGCCTTCGTCCGGCTCGGAGCGGAGGGCCGCGCGCATCGCGGCCGCGACGCGCTGGAGCGAGGCGATCTGCGCCTCGACCGCAGCGAGCCGTAGCCGGAGCGCATCCGCGAGCGACGTCTCGCGGCGCAGCACCTTCGCGATCGCGTCGAGACCGAGGCCCGCCTCGCGGAGCGTCCGGATCACGTCGAGACGAACGAGCGCCTCCTCGCCGTACAGCCGATAGCCGCTGTCCGAGCGCGCCGCGGGGGGCAGCAGCCCCTCGTCGGAGTAGAAGCGCAGTGTCTTGACGGGAACTCCGGAGCGTCGCGAGAGCTCGCCGATGGTCAGCCGCTCCTTCGCCATGCGCGTACCGTGACGTCTCCAGTCACTGGAGAGTCAACCCCCTGCGCCTCGAATTCTGGTGACCTTGTTGCGGAGCACGGGCGGGGAGTGTTCCAGAGAAGAGGCGTGTCTGCGCGCGCGCAGCGCGCGGTCGCCGAAGGCGAACCACGCCGAGCGAGCACGAGCGAGGGGAAACCGCAGGTTTCCCCCTAGAGAAGCTCTACGCCCTTGGCGACGAGCTCGAGCTTCGCGAGCGGACGACCGAGCTGCGCCTCCGCCTCGGCCTTGCAGCCCTTGCCCTTCTCGTGATCGCCGGCCGCGTGATCGCCGCACGAGCCTTCGGCCTCGCTCTTCACGAGCGTCGCGAGCACGCGCGCCTTCTTGCCCGACGCGGTGCGCGGGACGAAGAACGAGTGCCCCGCCATCTTGATGTGCGCCTCGCCCGCGTCGTCCTTGATCTCCATCCAGCAGCCGCGGTGCTGGCAGACCGCGGTGACCGTGCCGGTGGTCGCGAACGTCTTTCCGGTGAACGCGTCCGGGTTCTTCGCCACGTCGACGAGCGACACCTTCTGCGCGCCGTCGTCGATCGCCGCGCCGAAGCGCTCGGCCGGCGTCGCCTTCGCCGTCACGTTGGCCGTGGGCGCAGGGGACTGCTGCGGCTGCGGCTGCGGCTCGGGACGGGCCGGTGCCGAGGCCGCGCCGGTGTCGCAGCCGGAGACGAGGGCGAGGAGGGACAGCGCCAGGACGACCTTCATCGCCCTTGGATCTAGCACTTCTAGAAATGCGCGGTGAACAGCACCGGGAACGACGCCGCCGGTGCGCGGGTCGCGCCTTCGGCGCTCGAGCTGGCGGTCCGCCACGTCGGCGTGCGCACGTACGCGTCCTTCGGGGCGCCGCCGCCGCTCTTCTGGCTCACGTCGGTCGACGCGCTGTTGATGAAGACGACGATGCCGAGCGCGGTGACCGCGGCGCCGACGACCATCGTGACGAGGCCCGCGTTGCGGACCGACTGTCCGTCGGACTTGTCCTTCTCGCAGCTCGAGTAATACGACGCGCTGCTGGTTCCGGCGTACGAGTAGCAGGACTTGTCGGCCTCGCTCTGACCGACGAGCGCCATCAGCAGGCCGACGTACGCGGCGGTCGCGCCGGCGCCGGCGACGAACCCGCCGAGGATCATCCCGCCCGTCGACTGGGGATCGACGACGACGTCGACGAAGCCGCCCGGGCCCGCCTGGAGCCGGAACTCCTTGTTCTGCGACAGGCCGTTGCCCGCGAGCCGGTAGGTGTCGTTGATCGGCAGCTCGAGATCGCAGGGCGACGAGCACACCTGCTGGAACGTCGAGGTGCCCGCGGCCTTGCGATAGAGGATGACCTGCTTCGGCGCGGTGATGTGCACCCGGGCGCGCGGACCGACCATCGGCGCGGCGGCGGCCGGCGCGGGCGCCGGGGTGGAGGCGGCCGGCGCGGCGGGCACCGGCGTCGAGGCGACGATGACGCGATCGACCTCCGCCCACGGGATGCGCTTGGTCTCGTTGCCCGGTGCGACGAGGACGGTGACGTGATCGCCCGGGACGATCTCGGTCACGCGGCCGCGGTACAGGCCGCCGTTCCGCAGGTGCACCGCGTCGACGGTGGTGGATGCGGTCGCGCTCGTCTGCGCCGTGGGCGGCGGGAGCGGGGGGACCTCGTCGTCCGCCCACGCCATCGACGGGACGAGCAGCGAAGCCACCATGCTGGCCAGGATTCCGACGCGCCTCATCAGGACCTCCGTTACCTCGGACCGCGAGACGGGCCTGCCAAGCACGTCCCGGGCCACGCCCCGTTCTCGAATACCACGCCTCGTCTTTCGTTCACGGCCAGACAATCCGAGCGACGCCCCCCTGACATCCGGATCGTGCGCGTGTCCCCGCGTATCCGGGAGTTGATGGGAGGCCCGCCAACGGGCGGCCACACCCCGCCGGGCTGGACAGGGCCGGAGGGGAGCGCGACGATGATCGATCGTGGGGCGGCTCTCGCGCGGTTTCGGGATCCTGGTGGCGGGCGCGCTCGGCGCCTGCAACGCGATCACCGGGGCCGACGGGCTGGCCGCCGATCCCGCGAGCAGCGAGGCGGACATCGCGCCGTCCCGCAGCCACCGCGAGCAGGGATCGTCGAGCGGCGATCCGGCGAGCGGGAGCAGCTCGTCGTCGAGCTCGTCGTCCTCCGGAGGGACCACCGTCGCGCCGGACGGGGGCGACGTCTCCGACGGGGGCGGCTCCGACGCGCCTCCGGTCGACGCCCTGCTCTTCGATGCGTTCGAGCGGCCCGACGGGCCGACGATCGGCAACGGCTGGACCGAGAAGACCGATCGCTTCTCGATAGTGGCGGGCGCCGTGCGGCAGAGCGGGCTCGGCTCGTACCGCGATCAGATCGTGCGGCGGCCCGCGACGGAAGACGCGCTCGACGTCGAGGTGAGCATCGCCGTCGTGCACGATCGGCAGGACGGCGATCCCGGGCTCTACGTGCGCATGCAGCCGGGCTCGGACGCGCCGAACCAGCTCGTCGGCTACACGATGTACGCGTACACCGATTACGCGTTCATCGATCGCGACGACGGGACCACCGGCACCGAGCTCGCGTCGGCGCCGATCACGCCCGCGCTCCCGCTCGGCACGAAGTACTCGTTCTCGTTCCGCGTGACCGGGACG
The DNA here is from genome assembly GCA_039809525.1 of Labilithrix sp. Taxonomy (GTDB): domain Bacteria; phylum Myxococcota_A; class Polyangia; order Polyangiales; family Polyangiaceae; genus Labilithrix. Next base: position 16,609 of record JBDHVD010000035.1, read on the forward strand.
AACCCGGTGAAGCTCGAAGGCGTCGTGCGGGACGCCGCGGGAAACGTCGTCGCGGCGTTCGGCGCGCAGGACGGCTCCGCCAAGCGGATCGCGACGCCCGGCGGCGTCGGCTTCGGTTCGGGCGACGCGGACGGCGCGCGCTTCGACGACTTCCGCCGCGTGCTCCCGTAGCGCTCAGGGCACGAGCGACAGCACCTTCAGCTCGGCGATGTTCACGCGGTAGAACGGGCCCGCCGAGCCGCCGGTGCCGCCGGTGTAGTCGGCGAAGTGCCCGAACGCGGACATGTTGACCGCGTGCTCGTCGTCGAGGAGGCGGATGCGGTACTCGGTGCCGGACGTCAGGTTCGCCCGCACGAACGACGACTCTCCCCACGAGTCCCAGGAGCCGCGTTGCGGCATCATGATGTAGCCCTGTCCGACCGGCGCCCCACCCGCCGCGGGCTCGACGACGACGCGCTTGAGCGCGCAGGTGATGCCGGTGTTGATCGCGCCCGAGCCGTTGCCGTACACCGCCTGCACGAGGTGAGCGCCGGTCCGCGACGCGGTGAACGTCGCGGCGATCGTGTGGCCCGGATCGCCCCACGCCTCGTAGAACGATCGGCCGTAGGCCGAGGTGAACGCTCCGCCCGTCGCGGTGAAGCTCGTCGCAGGGATGGAGGCGATGCGGCCCGCGCCGCTGCCCCAGAAGCACGCGGGCTGCGCGCGCTGCGAGACGTTGCCGCCCGTCAGGTAGCGCGTCTCGATCGTGTAGCAGTGGCTCGGCGATGCGTCGCCGTTCGAGCTCGCGTCTTGCCACGAGGTCGTCGAGCCCGGCAGCGCGTCGGCGACGCGCGCCCCGTCGCGATACACCGCGAACGTGACGTCGCCCGCGGCCTCGCCCGCGGCGTCGAGGGCGAGGGTGATCTTGACGCCGCTCGTGCCCACCGACGTGATCGCCGGGGTGCGCGGCGCGAAGATCGAGCGGTAGTTCGACGTGTCGGCGATGACCTTCACCTGCGCCGCCGGCGTCGGATCGCCGAGCTCGACCTCGACGAGGTTGCGCGCCTGGAGCGCGCTCTCGTCGATCGCGCCGTTGGCGACGTCGGCGCCGTTCAGGCGGACGGACGCGACGCGATACGCGCCGCCGCCCGCGGTCGCTCCGCCCTTCGGCAGGCGGACCACGACGCTGAGCTTCTTGCCGCGGAACGGGACGTTGTTGACGACGAGCGACTCGCTGTTCGGGAAGAACGTGCGGTGCACGCCGCGGGTCACGAACGGAGCGACGCGCAGGCCGGTCCGCGTCGTCTCGATGCCGAAGAGCCCGCCGTGCACCATGCCGATGTAGCCGGCGACGCTCCACAGCTGGCGCTGCGAGTTGACCACCGGACCCGAGTACGCGCCGTCGTCGAGCCACGCCTTGCCCGTGACGAGCTCGAGGTTCTCCATGTTGGAGAGGTTCAGCGACGCGCCGCGCACGAGCGAGTAGACGCCGTTGTCGAACGCGGCGTCGTTGCCGACCTTGCGCGCGGCCTTCACCCAGTACGCGGTGACGAACGGCCAGATCGCGCGGTTGTGATAGATCGGCGTCTCCTTCTGCTCCGGGAAGATGACGGGCGGTCCCTTCGAGAGCGTCGGATAGCTCGCGATCGCGTCGCGCGCCTGCTCCGGCGTCGCCGCGTCGAACAGGACGGCGAGCGAGGTGCCGAGCAGATCGAACCGCCGCGCCGGAGCGCGATCGAGCGACGTCGTCATGTACGTCGAGAACTGCTTGTCCTCGGCGAGCCACAGCTTCGTGCGGATCGCGAGGCGGAGGGCGTCGGCCTTCGCGCGGAAATCGGCGGCGGCCGCGGCGTCACCCTTCTCCTCGGCGAGCTCGGCGCCGGTGACGAGCAGCGCGAGGTGCCCGACGTTCGTCGAGAGCGACTTGCTCGTGCCGATGTGCGCGAGATCGGAGACGACCCACGCGGGGTAGCTCTGCTCGCGCCAGTCGAGGAACGACTGCTCGCCGCGGTACAGGCCGTCGTCCGGATCGAACGCCACCGCGCGATCGTGCGCGGCCGTGTTCTTCAGCGCTTCGAGCGCCTGACCGGCGAGCTCGGCGCGTGCGTCGCCGGTGAGGTGGTTCAGGAGCTCGCGCGCGCCGATCGCCCAGACGACGCGATCGGTCGAGACCGGGTAGCTCCCGCCGGTGCCCGTGTCCTGCACGATCTCGAGGCCCGTGCCGCTGCGTCGCTTCGACAGCTTGAACTCGAGCGAGTTCTTCGCGCGGATCGGATCGACCCACGCCATGCCGAGATCGACGGCGTACGACGTGTCGCGCGTCCACACGTACGTCCACTTGCGTCCGGTCTCGAAGCATCCGCCCGTCGCGCAGGGAAGGGGCGCGCCGTTCCGGAACGCGCCGTCCTGGATCGAGTCGACGCTGTTCTCGCCCGCCTCGTCGAGCGCGAGCTGGTAGAGCGCGTCGAAGAGCGGGTTGTGCGTCTGCACGCTCGGACGGTCCGCCTTCTCGGTCACCGTGCGCGGGCTCGCCGGGACGTCGTCGCGCCGATCGGCGGTGCTCCCGAGGCGGAAGCTCCGCGCGCAGCCGGTCCCCGTCACCTCGACGGTGCCGCGCCCGATGCCGTCGTCGATCGTGCGCGCCCCCTCCGGCGCGTCCGTGCCGTCGGCCTCGATGCACGCCGGCGTCGCGACGCCGCCTTCGATCGAGCCGCCTTCGCCCGCGCTCCCGTCGCGGCCGCCGTCGGCGCCGTCGGTCACGCCGGGCCCGGCCCCCTCGTCCGACGACGAGCTGCACGCCGCCGCACTCCCCGCGATCGCGGCGAGGACGAAGACGGCGGCGGTGGCGGTGGCGGTGGCGGCGGGCGCGGGCGGGCGGCGGCGGTGGTCCATGGGGATTTGGTCACTCAACTCTGAGTGACGTTCGGGCCGAAGGGGTAGCACGGCGAGGAGGCGGCGCCAGCCCCGATCGCTCCCGCGCATGGAGGCGGGCGAGTTGTCGCCGCCCATCCCGACGGGCGACAATGAGGATCGTGCGGACCGCGCTCGTCCTGGCGTTCGTGGTGACGGCATGCACCGGCGACGATCCGAACCTCGCGCCGGCCACGCCCGACGCGCAGGCCGCCGACGCAGCCGCCCCGCCGGCGGACGCGGGGACGGACGTGGCCGCCGACGCGCCGGCGACGTTCTGCGCGACCAAGCCGAACGCCCTCTGGTGCGAGGACTTCGACTCGATCACCGACGTCTCGTCGCTCGTCCCCGAGAGCTCGGACCCCTCCATCCTCGCGAAGCTGACCCAGGGGACCTACCGCTCGCCGCCGCGCGCGCTGCGCTTCAACCTGATGGCCGGCAAGCCGTCGCCCCAGTACACCGTCATCGCGCGGAGCTTCCCGACCGACAAGGTGATGCGCCTCGCGTTCGACTGGCGCCTCGCGGTCCTCGAGGCGACGGAGGGCCAGACGCTCCAGTCGTTCACGCTGAAGAGCAAGGGCGGTCAGGCCTCGTTCGGTCGGACGTGCGGCACGGGCACCGACGGCGTGAACCCGATCTGCCAGTACATCGTCTCGACGTGCGTCTTCGAGAACGCCACCTCGACGTGCGCGACGCATCCGATCACCGCGCGCATCGCCGGTCTCGACGACTGGTCGCACGTCGTGCTCGAGACGCGCTTCGCCCAGAAGGGTCACGTCCGCCTCGAGCAGGACGGAGCGACCATCCTCGAGGTCGACGCCGCGACCGACACCGGCCCCCTCACCGGCGCCGATCCCGTCAGCGCGACCGTCGGGATCGCCGTCCTCCAGGGCAACGCGGGCGGGACCGACATCCTCGTCGACAACATCGTCGTCGACACGCTCTGACCGTCAGGCGCTCGTCTCCGGGATGCGTCTCACTGGGCGAGGAAGATCGCCGCCTCGCCCGCGCCGAGCGTGATCTCCACGCTCGCGCCCTGCGACGTCGCGCTGCCCGTGCCGAGCGCCGCCTTCCACGAGACGCCGCTCGCCTGGATCGCGCCGAGGTTCACGGCGCGGGTGATCGCGGCGCCGCGGTTGATCGCGACGAGCGCGAGGTCCTTGCCGCCGGCGTCCCACGCGTAGACCCAGAAGTCGCCGTCGTCGCCGACGAGCGTGACCCGCTTGCCGCGGCGGAGCGCCTTCGACGACGTGCGCGCGGCGCCGAGCTTGCGCACCCAGTCGCGCAGATCGATCTGCTGCTGCGTGAGCGTCGCGGCCTGCGTGCCGGGCTTGCTCATGCCGAGCGGCGCGAGCTCGGGCTCGGCGAAGATCATGTTGCGCCGCATGTCCGGATCGCCGCCGCCCGCGAACGCGAGCTCGTCGCCCATGTAGAGGTACGGGATCCCCGGGATGCTGTAGAGCACCGTGAGCGCGCGCTTCAGCTTTGCGTAGACCGCCGGCTCCGAGTACGAGAGCGGCGGGAGCTGCTCGTCCCGGCAGCCGCTCGCCCACGTGCACGCGAGCTTCGGATCCTTGGCGGCGATGCTCGCGATGCGCGGGTTGTCGTGTCCGTTGAGGAAGCGGACGTGCTGCGCGGTCGGCTTGTAGTGGGTCTCGGCGTAGGCGATGGCCGCCTCCACCTCGTTCAGCGGCTTGTCGCCGTTCACCAGCCCGTCGGCCATCCAGTGGCGCGTGGGGAAGTCGAACTGCCCGTCGAGCGCGTTCGGCCCGGTGTACGCGTCGATCCAGGCGTAGCCGTCGCTGAAGGACTCGCCGAAGAAGTTGCCCGAGTCGCCGCCGCCGACCGCGGTCTCGCCGACCATGAAGATGCGAGCGCCGCCCTGCTCGAACCGACGCGCGAGCTCCGCGCGCATGTCGTAGACGCTGTTCGCCTCGACGTGCTTCACCGCGTCGACGCGGAAGCCGTCGAGGTCCATCTCCGCGATCCAGCTCACCGCGTCGGCGATGAACTGCTTCTCCGCGCCCGGCTGGTTCCAGTCGATGTCCGGCAGGTACGGCTGGAACATGCACTCGAACGGCTTCTCGCTCCAGCCGCAGCCGTCGGTCCCGCACTGGCACGCGGTGCGGAACCACGAGGGGTTCGGCGCGACGTACTCGTGGTCCTTGTGCACCTGGTTGTTGATCAGATCGAGCAGCACGCGGATCCCGCGCTTGTGCGCCTCGGCCACGAACGAGCGCAGCGCCGCGTCGCCGCCGAAGCGCGGCTCGACCGTGCGCGCCTTGACCGGCCAGTAGCCGTGGTACGCGCTGTAGACCTGGTTGCCGTCGCCGCTCTGCCAGTTGTTGGTCTGCTGGTTCACCGGCGACAGCCAGATGGTCCGCACGCCGAGCTTCTCGAAGTAGCCGCTCTCGAGCACCTTCCGCGCGCCCTCGAGGTCGCCGCCGTGCCAGTCGGCGTCGTAGTGCACCGGGCTGCCCACCGGCTTGTCGTTCGCCGTGTCGCCGTCGGCGAAGCGGTCGACGATGATCATGTAGAGGACGCCGTCGCGGTAGTCGAAGGCCTCGTCCTCCACCCAGAACGGCAGATCGACCGGCTCGCTCTCGCGGCCCTTGCCGTCGATCGCGCGGAGCGACAGCGTGTGCTTGCCCTTCGCGAGCGCCGGCAGCGTGAAGTCGACCGCGCCCGCCGCCTCGTCGATCTTCCACGAGCCCTGCGGGACCGCGCCGCGATCGAGGCTCGCCTTCAGCCGCGCCGGCGCGTCGCCGTCGGTGGCCGCGCGGACGTCGACGCGCACCTTCATCTCGCCGGTGTCGCCGCTCTTCGCCACGCTGACCGCGCCCGAGCGGATCTCCGGTCCGGCCGCGCACTCCGGGAGCTTCAGCGCGGAGTTCATCGTCCCGCCGACGATCTTCCGGTACTTGCCCTCGGGGTCGAGGATCCACTGGTCGTCGGTGATCAGCTTGTACGCGTAGAGCTTGCCCGCCTCGAACTTCGGTCCGGGCGAGAGGGTGATTTCGAACGACGCGCCGTTCTTCGTCATCGGCATCGCGCTCGTCGCCCAGTCGGTGAACTCGCCGGCGACCTTCACCGCGCCCGCGTTGCCCTGGTACCTCAGCGTGAGCGTGCACGCGCGCGGAGCGAACTTCGCGCCGTCGCCGAAGACGATGTCCGTCTCCTCCTTGCCCGGGCCGCCGTCGGTCCCCGCGTCGGTCGTACCCGCGCCGGAGTCCGGGCCGGGGGGCGTCGCCGGCTTGTCCGCGTCGCTCTCGGAGGAGCACGCGACGGCGAGGGTGACGAGCGCGGCGAGCGCACCAGCGAACGTGAGACGAAGGGCCATGGGAGGAGCGGGGTGCGTACCTCATGGGTGAGTGACGAGCAAGCCGGACCCCCTGTCTCGCTTGCGTCTTTCTGGCGGATCGTCACGGGTAGCGCCGGTAGCCGTACGCGCCGGGCCAGACCGCCGGATGCGGAGGATGCGGAGCATGCGAAGGGTGCGCGTGAGGAGGGAGCAGATCGTCGTGCGCGCCGTAGCTCCATCGATCTTCGGCGCGCGGCGTCTCCGCGAGCTTGCCGTCGCCGATGAAGCCGAGCGAGCGGCTGCGCGGGCGCACCGGCCGGGGCATCTGCGCGACGTCGTCCTCCGGCGCCCACGCGATCTCCGCCGTCGCGCCCTCGACGGCATCGGCCGGCGCGAGCACCCGCGCGTCGGCCGGGGCGCGGACGTGGAGGTTGCCGTCCTCGTCCGCGCGGCAGCGCACGGTGCCGTGGCCGATCGCGCTCGAGCGCAGCGCCGCGCCTGGATCGTCCGCCTCGCGATCGACGCACGCGAGCGCGCCGGTCGCGCACGACACCACCACCACCACGATCGAGCCCCCGCGCATGCGGGCCGCGCGATGCAATCCGCCGGCCACGCAGAACCGCCATGATTTCGTGGTGCGCTCGCGCGACATCGTCGCATCGTGCGACGACGCGTGGTGTTCTACTTCGCCGCCTCCACGCGATCGCCGACGTCACCCACCGGCGATGCCGCCGGGCTCACCGGCGCCTCGGGCCCCACGGTGCTCGGCGTCGCGAGGTCGAAGTCCTCGGGGCGCGGGCCCTCCGGCTCGGTCACGAGATCGCAGGCGGCGAGAGGGATCGCGAGCGACAGGAGCGCGGCGGCGCGGCGCGGGGACATCGATCTCCCCGCAATGCACGCGCGAGGCCACCGCTCACTTCCGCGCGAGGGGGATCTTCGCGGTCACCGTCCAGCTCAGGGGCGGTCCCTGATCGGTGCGCTTCCACGTCATCGTCGCCTGGTACCCGGAGCCCTGCGCGAGGAGATCGACGACGAGCGAGGTCTCCGGGCGGTTGCTCTTCGCGCCGTTGAGCTCCACGCGCACGCCGCTCGTGGTGGTCGTCGAGCTCTTGAGCGCGAAGTCCTGGATGCTCGGCTCCATCGGCGCGTACGGGCAGCTCACCGCCTCTTCGACGGCGAGGTCGCGCACCACCGCGTCCGCGACGTCGCCGGTGTCGAGGACCACCATCTCGACGGAGATGTCCTTCAGCGTCATCTTGTAGTTGCAGTAGCCGCCGCCGCCGAACGCGACCGACTCGCTCGCCGCGAGCGAGCCGGCGTAGGTCTTGGCGGTCTCGCTCGCCTCGAGGACGGAGGCGTCGCGCGGCGGTCCGCCCGAGCTCGTGGATCCGGATCCCGAGTCGCTCGTCGCGCGGGGCGGCGGCGATCCGGTCGAGAGAGGAGGCGGGGTCGAGCCCTTCTCCTCGTCGCCCCCGCACGCGCCGGCGCCGATCACGGCGAGCGCGACGGACATCGCGGCGACGACGAGCGGGCCCTTCCGACGAAAGCTCACGATCCGTTTGTACACCGCTCGGGGGTGACGCGCCCGATCCACGGGCAACCCACGATCCCAGGCCGTTCTCCGGGGTTTCCACGGTGATCAGGGAGGCCGCCGGCGCGGCCCCTCGCTTGCAGAGTCGGGGCAGAGGATTCCAGGGACACTGTCATGCTGCCCATCCGCAAGAGCCTCTCCGTTCCGCGCCGTGCACCCGCGATCGCCGTCGAGGTCCGCGTGCCCGCCTTCGGCATCTGGTTCGCCGCGATCGCCGCGACGGTCCGGCCCGACGGCATGTTCCTCTCGACGTACCAGGAGCTGCCGAAGCACACGCGCGTCGAGCTCGAGATCGCGCTCCCCGGCGGCCCGCCGATCGAGGTCGCGGGCATCGTGAACGAGGATCCGCTCGAGGGCGTCGGGATCGCGATCGCGTTCGACGATCTCGCCGCGGACGTGCGCGATCGGATCGAAGAGCTCGCGCCGCTCTCCGAGACCCGCGTGCGCGTCGCCTGACCGTCGAGGCGCGCGTCTCGAAGACGTCACGCACGGCTGAGTTACGTTTTTTGGGACCGGCGGAAGAGGCCCCGTGCTAGCTCACGAGCCCCTCGCTCGTGCTGCGCCGAACGTCGCTCCTCACCCTCGCCTTCGCGGTGTTCGCCGCCGTGCCCGCGCGCGCGCAGGGCACCGCGCAGTCGCCGCCGAACACCCAGGTCCCGCCCCAGGTCGCGCCGCAGCCGGGGCCGATCTCGCCGAACCCGGACGCGCCGGTCACGTCGGACACGAGCGCGCCGTCGGTGCCGGGCGCCGAGACCGCCGCGGTCGCGCGCGGCAACGAGCCGGCCCGCGTGATCGCCGAGAAGCCCTCCGGCCACGAGGGCGGCTTCGAGTTCGGGTCGTACGGGCGCGTCTGGGCCGCGTGGGACCTCCGCGGCGGCACCGGTCGCGGCACGAACGTCGTCGCGTTCGGACCGCGCATCGTCGACGAGAACAGCTACGCGGAGCTCGAGCTCCGGCGCGAGGACAAGTTCGACGAGCACGTGAAGACGCGCATCGTCGCGACCCTCGCGCTGTTCCCGCCGTTCTTCCACTTCACGGGCAAGCCGCAGAACACGATCGGCATCCGCAACCTGTACGCGCAGGGCACGTACGACCGGCTCACGCTGTGGGCCGGCTCGCGCATGTACCGCGGCGACGACATCTACCTCCTCAACTGGTGGCCGCTCGACAACCAGAACACCATCGGCGGCGGCATCGGCGGCGCGGTCTACAAGAGCGGCGCGTACGAGACGATCGTGCAGGCGCACGTCGGCCAGCAGCGGCTCGACAACCCGTACCAGTTCCAGCAGGTCCCGGTCGTCGCGCCCTTCGGCTTCGGCACCGTCGACGTCACGAAGCTCGATCGCCCGCGCACCATCGAGACGCTCAAGCTCACGCAGTTCGTCCGCGCGAACGGCGGGCCGTCGGGCTTCAAGGCGATCCTCTACGGCGAGATGCACCAGCTCGCCGCGGGCACGTTCCAGGATCCCCTGCTCAACAACCAGGACCGCGGCCTGCCGTCCGACAGCGGCTTCCTCGTCGGCTCGCAGCTCTCGTACTGGACGGGCGAGAACGACACGTACGCGTCGGTCTTCATGCGCCACGCGCGGGGCATCGCCGCCTACGACCCGCTCTCCGTCCCGATCACCTTCGCGCTCGATCGCACGGTGAGCGGCGCGAGCGAGACGCAGGTCGCGCTCGCGGGCAACTACGGCGCGGAGGCGTTCAGCGTGCTCGCCGCCGGTTACGTGCGCTTCTTCCGCGACGGTTCGCCCTCCGAGACGTCGACGCAGAAGTACGACGAGGGCACCGTGGTCGTGCGCCCGAGCGTCTTCCTCGGCGAGCGCTTCGGCATCTCCGTCGAAGGCAGCTACCAGCAGCGCCGCATCGCGGTCGTGCGCCCGGGCGACGACGGACCGCTCACCGCGTCGGTCACCAAGGTCGGCGTGATGCCGTACTTCTCGCCGTCGGGGAAGGGCAGCTTCAAGCGCCCACAGATCCGACTGCTCTACAACGCGAGCTTCCGCGACGCCGGCGCGCGCGGGCTGTACCCGGTGGAGGACGTGTTCGCGCAGCGGAGCGTCGAGCACTACCTGGGTATCGGCGCGGAGTGGTGGTTCAACTCGAGCTCGTATCCGTGAGGAAGGCGATGAAGCACAAGATCGTCATCGGAGCGCTCGTGGCCGCGGCGTGCGCAGCGCCCGAGATCGGCTGCGTGCAGGTGCCGGAGAAGGGTGACAAGCCCACGCTCGCCACGCACGTCGGCGACTGGCGCGGCGAGGTCATCTACCAGGTGCTCGTCGACCGCTTCGCCAACGGCGATCCGAACAACGACTACCAGGTCCGGCCCGGCCACCTCGCGCGTTACCAGGGCGGCGACTGGCGAGGCCTCGCCGACAAGCTCGACTACCTCCAGGAGCTCGGCATCACCACGCTCTGGATCTCGCCGGTGGTGAAGAACGTCGAGACCGACGCCGACGTCGACTCGTACCACGGCTACTGGGCGCAGGACCTCACGCAGCTGAACCCGCACTTCGGCGACCTGACCGATCTCCGCAGGCTCACCGCCTCGGCGCACGAGCGGAACATGAAGGTGGTGCTCGACATCGTCACCAACCACATGGGGCAGGTCTTCTATTACGACATGAACATGAACGGCCACCCCGACATCTACATCGGGGGGAGCGGGCCGCTGCAGCACGCCGGGTCGAGCAGCGACATGACCCGCGTGACCGAGTACGACCCCGACTGGGATCCGCGGGGCGTGCAGGCGTTCACCTCGCTCGGCCTCGCGGGACGCGCGCCGATCATCTTCATCCAGGATCCGTCGATCAACCGCGTGCCCCCGCCGGGCATCCTCGGCACCGGCCGCGCGTACCACGGCTTCGGCCGCACGCTGAACTACGACGATCCGAAGCAGCTCCTCCTCGGCGACTTCCCCGGCGGCCTCAAGGACGTGGCGACGGAGGTCCCCGAGGTGCGCGCGGAGATGATCGATCTCTACACGCGCTGGGTCGAGCTGCTCGACCTCGACGGCTTCCGCATCGACACGGTGAAGCACGTCGAGCACGACTTCTGGGTCGAGTTCGCCTCGAAGGTCCGCCAGCGCCTCAAGGCGCAGGACAAGAACCGCTTCCTCATGTTCGGCGAGGCGTTCGACGGCAACGACCAGCTCCTCGGCAGCTTCACCCAGGAGAACATGCTCGACAGCGTGTTCTACTTCTCGCAGCACTACCAGGTGTTCCGCGACGTCTTCATGCACGCGTGGGACCCGACGCAGCAGAAGGGCACCGAGCAGATCGCGAAGCTGTGGGGCGATCGCCGGAAGAACTACCGCAACGAGCCGCAGCCGGACGGCATCGGGGTCGCCCCGAGCAAGGCGCTCGTGAACTTCATGGACAACCACGACGTCGCGCGCTTCCTCTTCGAGGCGCGCGGCGACAAGGACGCCCTCCGCAACGCGCTCACCTTCCTCATGACCGAGGAGGGCATCCCCTGCCTCTACTACGGCACGGAGCTCGACTTCGCGGGCGGCAACGATCCGGCCAACCGCGAGGTGGTGTGGACCACCGGCTTCCCCACGAACGGCGACACGTTCCGCCACTTCTCGAAGCTCGCGCGCCTGCGCCGTGACTACGACGCGATCAAGCTCGGCGACACGAACATCGTCTGGTCCTCGGCGCACGTCGCCGCGGAAGAGGACGCGGGCGTCTTCGCGTTCGAGCGCACCGGCGGCGACGCCGGCCCCGCGTACGCGCTCGTGGTCCTGAACACGAACGGCGCGAAGGACAGCGCCACCGCCGACGCCACGCGGACGACGGAGCCGAAGGTGATGAAGCTCGGCGTGAAGGGCGTCACGCTCGTCGACGTGCTCGGCCCCGATCGCCAGCGCTTCGAGGTGCCGGCGAGCGGCGAGCTCCGGATCACCGTGCCGAAGCAGCGCGCGTTCGTGCTCGTGCCGGAAGACCAGCTGAAGCCCTGACCGGCGTCAGCTCTTCGCCTTGTCCCACGCGTGACGGATGGCCGCCTTGAAGCGGTCCCACGTCCCGGGGTTCCTGCTCTCCCAGCGCTCCCGCGCATCGGGCTCGGCGTTCGTCCAGTCCTGGTCGCGATACCGGTCGTCCGCGCGGAGCTCCTGACCGAAGCGATACGCCGGCTCGTAGTCCTCGAACCGGCCGCCGCTCTGCGCGTAGCTGCTCTCGTAGTCGTCGCGGTAGCGCGAGGGCTCGAACGGAATCCGCTGCACGTCGACGTCGGTCTTGCGGACCGTGTCGCGGATGGTCTGGGTGCGCGTGTCGACGTCCTTGGTCACGGCGACCTCCTCGACCACGCGCGCCGTCTTGCGGACGACGGGCTCCTCGGCCGTGGCGGTCACCTCGATCTCCCGATCCTGGAACGCGAGGTCCTGATCGCCGGGCTGCACCGGGCGATCGACCTTGCGCCGCTCGACGTCGATCTTCTCCTGCTGGAGCGAGATCTCCTTCTCGATCGGCTGCTCGCTCACGCGCGACGCGACGCGTACGCCGCCCGCGCCGATCGCGCGCTTCCCGATGTCGAGCTCCTCGACGATGACCGGAAAGAGCTGCTGCTCGCCGCCCGCGAGCTGCTCGCCCTCGCCGAGACGCTCGCTCGTCCTGCCGCCCCTGCCGGCCGCGTGCTCGCGCATGATCGCGAGCGCCTCGTTCGCGCGCTCGTCCGAGACGGAGGCCGCCTCGAGCGTGTAGCCCTGGCCGAGCCCGTCGATGTACCTGCGCGCCTCCGCCTCGGAGAGGCCGACGCGCATCAGCGCGCCGATCGCGCTCTCCGGCTGATCGCCGCCCTGTGCGAGATAGCTCGTCATCGGGCCGGTCGCCTGGAGATGCCCCGCGTCGTCACGCGACAGCACGCTGATGTCTCCTTCGCGAACGCCGATCCCCTTCAGATCGTCGATCGTCCGACGTGCCTCGTTCCTGCTGTCGAACAGCCCAACCACGGTCCTCATCGCTGCCTCCCTTCGAGCTCGTCTCCGACGGGCTCGCGCTGGATCTCCACGTCCTGCCGTCTGACCGGGACCGTCACGCGACGCTTCTCCTCGACGCGTCGCTTCGTGATCCGGATCTCCTCTCGGAGAAGGAAGCGCTTCTGGACGACGACCGTCTCCTCGACGACCGGCACGACCGTCGTGTCGCCTTCGGTGCGGACCTGGGGCGGTTCGTCGACGATGCGGCCGATCGGGACGCGGTCGACGTCGACGTCTTCCGTGGAAGCGACGACGTCGACGCTCGCGTCCTCGACGTGCGTGGTCTTGCGCACGCGGACGCGCGCGACCGGCCGTGCTCGCCGATCGACCGTGACCTCTTCGCGTACGACGGGGACGATCTGCTCTCTTCGCACCATCACGCGGGCGCGAGGTGCATCGCACGTGCCGCAGCGTCAGCGCGGGCACGCCGTGAGCGAGACCTCGTCGACGGCGGCCTCGAGCTCGCCGACGCCGGAGTTGGCGTAGTAGATCCCGCAGTCGAGCTGGACGGCGTCGATCCCGGACACCAGCGGGACGTTCGGGAACAACAGCTCCCTCGAGACGTTCCTCGCGAGGTCGCGCACCGTGACGCTCGCCCTCCCCGCGTTTCCGGTGAGCTCGACGTGGAGGTCAACCGAGTACCAGTGCGCGGGGCCGGTGACGTCGATGAGGGTGGGCAGCTCGCTCTCCGAAGCGACGACGTTGTCGATCTGCGTCACCGAAGCGAAGGACAGGGAGCCGTCGACGTCGCGCGACAAGCTGAACATGTTCGCGGTGAACCCCGGGGCCTTCTTGTTCCGCAGCGAGAGCTGGCAACCCGTCTCGGCGTACATCGGCTTGGCCGCGAGCAGCACGACGTAGGAGAGGTCGATCGACGCGAGCGGCGTGACATCGAGGATCCGCGTCACGTACGCCTTGCTCGAGCCGCCGTCCGGGACGTCGACCGCCGCGCGCAGCACCGAGCCCGTCGGGCCCGGGCCGGCGTCGGGGGAGCTTCCGATCCCGACGGTGGCGGTGCCGGGCGCCGTCGTCTGCCACTCCGGCGAGAGCGCGGTGAACGGCTCGGTGATCGCCACCCCGTTCGCGCACGCGGCGCCGTCGATGACGGGCGCGTCGGTCAGGCCGCCGTCGGGCTGGTGGGGGCTCGGGACGTCCGGCGATGCAGCGTCCGCGGTCGCCGCGTCCGTGCCGTCCGGCGCCGACGCCTCGTCGAACGCGCCGCAGGCGGCGACGAGCGCACCGGTGCTCGTGAGGAGCACGGCTCCGGCGAGCAGTCCGCGGCGAGACCTGCGCATCCCTCGGATGCTACCTCAGTAGCGGAACAGCGCGGCGTACTCCGTCTGCGAGTCCTTCGACAGTACCGATGCCCGCGTGCACCGGTCCGTCACGGTGACGCTCGTGGTCGCCTGCGGGCCGAGCGGCACCGACGCCCAGGTGTCCATCAACTGGAAGCCGGAGCTCGTGTGCGTCCAGCGCGGGTAGTACACGAACAAGGCCGCGTCGCCGTAGTGGTCGCGGAGCTTCGACGTGGTGACGTTCCACGCGATGCCCGACGGCGTGCACCCGGGGCAGTGGCTCCGGTTCGACACGTCCTCGATCACCGCCTCGATCGCGTTGCCGGTGACCGAGAACATCAGGTTCACGTCGAACGGACGCGCGACGTTGTAGTTGTCGCCGCCGCTCGCCATGTAGAAGGTCGTGGTGGCGGGCGCCGGTGCGCTCCACGCGCCGCACCCGGTGACCGGGTTGCACGAGCGCTTGCGCGCCATGAGCTTGCGCGCAGGGGCGATCTCCTTGAACGCGTTGCCCGCGCCGATCCTCGCGATCGCCTGCGCCATCGTGATCGGCGAGCCCTGGCACGAGGTGGCGTCGAACGGATCGTCGCTCGAGGGCGGAGGCGGAGGCGGAGGCGGCGGCGGTCCACCGGCGTCGGTTCCCCCGGCGCCACCGCTGCACGCGAGGGTGACGTCGAAGTCGACGCCGTCCTCGTAGTTCTTCTCGCGGAACACGACGTGGTGCCTGGACGTCGACTTCGCGGTGTACGCGATGCGCGCGTCCTTCGTGCCCGCGCCGGCGTCGTCGTTGCGCGCGAGCGTGCCGTTCGACGCGCTCGTCAGCCACGCGACCGCGTCGTGGCCGGGCGCGGAGACGCGGACGTCGAGGGCCTGCCCCTTCTGCGCCGCGATCGCGAGGGCGCGGTAGGTCGGGCTCCCCGAGTGCCGGACGCGCTTCGTCTCGCCGCACGCGATCGTCCCGGCGAGCTCGCCCGGCCGCAGCGTGCGCAGCTCGCTCTCGTCGGCCTCCGCCGTGGGCTCGTCGTTCGCGTCCGCATCCGCGACCGCGCAGCCGGCGCCGAGCATCATCGTGACCAGGAGACCCATGCCGAGCTTCATCATGGCCGGTGGTACGGCGGGCTCCGCCCGATCTTCCTTTACGACGTACGATAAATCGACGCGCACGTCGCCGGCGCGCGCCGGGCTATCCTGCACG
The DNA here is from genome assembly GCA_039809525.1 of Labilithrix sp. Taxonomy (GTDB): domain Bacteria; phylum Myxococcota_A; class Polyangia; order Polyangiales; family Polyangiaceae; genus Labilithrix. The sequence continues at coordinate 31,858 of JBDHVD010000035.1, forward strand.
CTGCCGGATGTCCCAGACGATGAACCAGACCCAGCGCGACGACCTCTCGTCGCCGCGCGCGTCGGGCGCGATCGAGCCCGCCCTCTACGTCGCGCTCGAGGGGGAGCGCCCGCTCGCTTCGGGCCTCCGCGGACCGATGGGCGGCGTCGACGAGGTCCGCATCGGCCGCGGCGCAGCCCGCGCATGGAACGTCGACGGCCGCGTCGCGACGCTCGAGATCCCGGACCCGCGCATGTCGAGCAAGCACGCGCGCCTGGTCCGCGAGGACGACGGCTGGATGCTCGAGGACCTCGGCTCGACCAACGGCACGTTCGTGGAGGGCAAGCGCGCCTCCTCGGCGGCGATCCTCGAGCCCACCGTGCTCACGCTCGGCGCGACGGCCATCCTCGTGTTCCCGGGCGAGCTCGTCCCGCGCAAGACGAGCACCGCGGTCGACGCGACGAAGCTCGTCTCGCGCCCGCGCGGCCTCGTGAGCATCGTGCCCACGGTCGACGAGATGCTCCCGCAGATCGCGCGCGTCTCCATGTCGAAGCTCTCCGTGCTCCTCCTCGGCGAGAGCGGCGCGGGCAAGGAGGTCGTGGCGCGGGCCATCCACCAGCTGTCGCGGCGGACCGGACCCTTCGTCGCGATCAACTGCGGAGCGCTCGCGCCGAACCTCGTCGAGAGCCAGCTCTTCGGCCATGTGAAGGGCGCCTTCTCCGGCGCGCTCCGCGACGAGCCGGGGCTCGTGCGCTCGGCATCGGGTGGCACGCTCTTCCTCGACGAGATCGGCGAGCTCCCCGCGCCGGCGCAGGCGACGCTCCTCCGCGTGCTCCAGGAGCAGGAGGTCCTGCCCGTCGGCGCGACGAAGCCCGTGCCCGTCGATCTCCGCGTGATCTCCGCGACGCTCAAACCGATCGACGAGGACCCGGCGTTCCGCCCCGATCTCTACGCGCGCGTCGCCGCGTTCGTGCTCCGGCTCGTGCCGCTCCGCGAGCGGCGCGGCGATCTCGGCGTGCTCGTCGCCGATCTGCTCCCGCGCGTCGCGCCCGATCGCGCCGATCGCCTGAGGCTCGCCCCCGACCTCGTCACCGCGCTCGCGCAGCACCCGTTCCCGCTCAACGTGCGCGAGCTCGAGCACATCCTCTCGGTCGCGACCGTCACCGCGCCCGACGATCTCCTGCGCGTCGAGCACGCCGGGACCGCGCTCCGGCCGAAGCAGGTGACCGGCCCGATGCCCGCCGTCGCGAGGGCGCCCGCGTCGCGCCCGCTCGGCGCCGAGGATCAGAAGCTGAAGGACGATCTCGTGCGGCGCCTGGGCGAGACGCGCGGCAACGTCAGCGAGATCGCGCGCGCGATGGGCAAGACGCGCATGCAGATCCACCGCTGGATGAAGCGGTTCGGGCTCGACGTCGAGACGTACCGCCGCTGATCGATCGCTCCGCGGGCCCTCGCCTTGCGCTCTTCGCTCTTCGCTCTTCGCTCTTCGCTCTTCGCTCTTCGCTCTTCGCTCTTCGCTCTTCGCTCTTCGCTCTT
>JBDHVD010000036.1:0-32759 GCA_039809525.1 Labilithrix sp.
ACGGCAGGATGAGGCTCGCAGGCCGCGCCGCGTACGCGAATGCCGACGTCTCCGTCATCGCTGCGCTCCACCCGGGCGGCGGCCCCTTCGCGAGCTGTTTCACTCGTTCGATTGAACTGGTGAAACAGCGCGCGAGCCCCGGCGCCGCCCGAGCTGGGGCGACTTCGGCCGGGGGGCGTCGTCGTTCCGCTAGAAGAAGACGCTCTTTCGCGCCTTCAGCCCGCGATTGACCATCGACTGGATGGTGGCCTTCACGACGAAGACCTTCTCCTCGATGATCGCGTCGTCGTCGTCGGGATCGCCGCCGAAGCGCATGGGTTCGCCGAAGTAGATGCGGTAGCGCGTGGGCAGCGGCAGCGCGCCGAAGGGGAGGAGGAGCTGCGGGAGGATCGGCAGGCTCGGTGCGCGCATCAGCTTCGCGAGCGACTCGAAGTTGCCGACCGAGATGTACTGCTCCTCGCCCCCGATCACCGCGACGGGGACGATCGGTGTGTTCGTCTCGATCGCGAGGCGCATGAAGCCGAGGCCGAAGTCGACGAGCTGGTAGCGCTTGTCGAACGTCTTCGAGATCCCGCGCGCGCCCTCGGGGAACACCAGCAGCGCCTCGTCCTTCTCGAGGAGGCGCTTGGCGTTCTCGGGGACGCCGACCACCTGACCCACGCGCGAGAAGAGGAGCGAGACGAACGGCAGGGTCTGCGTCCACTTCTCGACCATCGCGCGCATGAAGCGGGGCGGCTCGACGTCCATGAAGAGCGACGCCCCGATCAGCGCGCCGTCGATGGGGACCTGCCCCGAGTGGTTCGCGATGAGCAGGACGCGATCGGGCGGGATGTTCTCCGCCCCGAACACCTCGGTGCGGAAGTAGTGACGATGGAGGAACGCGACCGAGGCGAGGGCGTACTTCGTCCACGCCGGGTCGAGTCCGAACTCGTCGACGCCGGTCGAGGTGAGGTTGAGCGGGACGCGGGCGAGCCGCGCGTTGAACTCCTCGCCGAGCTTCTCGGTCATCCAGTCGTCGACGCCGGAGACGGCCGAGTCCACCAGCCGCCGCGCGAACGGCGCGAGCGCCCGGAGCTTCCCACCGACGCGGACGAGCGGACGCGAGGCCTGAGCCACGGCCCACCTATCGCCCCCCGCCACGCGAAGGTCAAGGAGCGAACGAGGAGATGCGATAGCCTGCGGCTCCGGTGCAGCAGCTCATCGTGCCGCCGCGGATCCGTGCCGGTTCCCTGGTCGCCGTCGTGGCGCCGGCGAGCCCGTTCGATCGTCAGGAGCTGTTCCGCGGGCTGTCGTGGCTGCGCCTGCGGTATCGGCTCCGCATCTCGCCGGGCATCTTCGCGCGCGACGGCTACCTCGCGGGCGACGATGCGAGGCGCGCCGGCGAGCTGTCCGCCGCGATGACCGATCCGTCCGTCGAGGCGATCGTCTGCGCGCGCGGCGGCTACGGGGCGATGCGCATCCTCGACGCGTTGCCCTGGGACGCGTTCGTCGCGCGTCCGAAGTGGATCGCCGGCTTCAGCGACGTCACCGCGCTGCACGTCGCCGCCGGCGCGCGCGGCGTCGCCACGGTGCACGCGCCGAACGTCACCGGCCTCGGCCGCAGCATCACGCCGGCGGAGCGCGACGCGTTCATCGCCGCGCTCGAGTCGGGTGCGCGGCGCACGTGGCGCGGTCTCGTTCCCATCCGCCCCGGGAGCGCGCGCGGCCCGATCGCGGGAGGCAACCTCGCGCTCGTCGCGGCGATGGCCGCGGGCAGCCGGCTGGTGGTGCCCGAGGGCGCGATCCTCGTGCTCGAGGACGTGACCGAGCGGCCCTATCGGATCGACCGCATGCTGACCTCGCTCCTGCTGGGCGGTCACCTCGCCCGCGCGGGCGCGATCGTCTTCGGCGGGTTCACGCAGTGCGATCCGGGCCCGGACGGCGTCACGGTCGAGCACGTCCTGCGCGATCGCACGGCCTCGCTCCGGATCCCCGTCGTGATGGGGGCGCCGTTCGGCCATGGCGCGCCGAACCACGCGTTCGTGCTCGGCGGCGAGGGCGTGCTCGACGGAGACGAGCTCCGACTCTGATCGTGGAGCGATCGCTCAGCCGTCCGAACGGAACGGCGGGACGGTCGTGCCGGCGTCGGTGTTCTCGTCCCCGTCGTCGGGGAGCTGCTTGGCCGAGCCCTCGTCGACGTACTCGGCGAGATCGTCGGCGATGACGATCTCCTCTTCGTCGTCGTCCGCCGGGCCCGCGTGCGTCGACTCGAGGTCGACGGCGCCCGCGTCGTCCGTCGCGTCGGCGCGTGCGGTGGGCGGTGCGGCGAGGGACGTCTCGGTGCTGGTGATCGACGGATCGGTCGCCATCCGCGGGCGCATGTCCGGGGTCTCCGGCAGCGTGCTCGGATCGATCACGCTGCTCGCGGTGACGTCGGACGTGATGCTCTCGGTCGCCGGCGCGGCCTCGGCCGCGACCCCGTTGGTCGAGGTCTGCGGCGGGGGCGTGGCGCTCGGCGAGCCGAGCTCGAGCCGATCGAACGAGGCGTCGATCTCCTTCTCGAGCTCCGGGTTGGGCGGCGTCGAGGGCGCGCGCGCGTGCGCGGGGAGGGGCGGCGGCATCGAGCGCGGCGCCGGCGACGACGGAGGCGCCGACGGCGTGGTCGACGGCGGCATCGTCTGCACCGTGGTGGACGCGACGGCGATCTTCGGCGACGACGGCCTCACGGGAGCCGCGCTCTCGCGCTCCGGCGGCGGCGCCGACGGCTGCACCGACGCGGGCGGCGGCTGCGAGGCGGCGCGACCGCGATCGGCGGTCGGGTTGACCGCGGGCATGCTCGACTTCGACGGACGCATCGGCGGCGGGACCGGCGCGTCGCTCACGAGCTTCGGCGGCGCGTACGAGAGCTTCGGATCGCCCTCCGGCTTCTTCAGCGCCGCGGCCTTCGCGCGCTCGAGGCCCTGCGTCGCCTCGGGATCGCCGGACTTCATGCGCAGCACGCGGCGCCACGCGTCGGCGGTCTCGCGGGCGTCGTTCAGGCGCTCCTCCCAGATGCGCGCGACCTTGCGCGCGAGCTCGGCGCGCGCGTTCATGTCCTTGCCGCGGAGGATCTGATCCTCGTAGAGCTGCACGAGCGACTTGTAATCGCTCTGCTCCATGAGGAGGCCCGCGAGCTCGTCCATCACCGCCTGATCGGTGGGGGCGAGGTCGTGCAGCTTCTTGAGGTCGGCGGCGGCGTTCACCGGCTCGACCAGCTGCTCGCGGCGGATCTTCGCGCGGCGCGCGAGGAGCTGGCGGACGAGCGGTCCGTCGAACACCTCGGACAGCGCGTGCGAGAGCGCCGCCTCGGCGCGGCGCGGATCGCCCGTCTCGACACCGAGCGACTCGAGCATGTCGAGGGTGAGGGCGTCGACGTGCGCGACGAGCGCGTCGGCGAGCCAGGTGAAGGCCTGCTCGTTGTCGTTCAGATCGCGGTGCGCGATCGTCGCGGCGCGACGGAGCAGGTTCGAGCGCGTGCGCCCGCCGTCGCGTGCGCCGTGACCGCCGGCCGCGAGCGCGTGGCACAGCGCGCGACGCATGCGATCGCCGCCGACCTGCTTGTCGCCTTCGCGCGCGCTCTGCTCGAGCACGCTGATCGTCTCGTCGGTCGGCGCGCCGGTCAGGGCGAGCTCGAAGAAGCCGCGGGCGCGCTCCGGCTGGCCGCGCGTCGACGCGACCTGCGCGGCGCGGGCGAGCGCGCGGACGCGGTCGTTCGGCGCCTTGCTGCGCGTCACCTGACGCTCGTAGAGGTCGATGACCTCGGCGGGCTTCGCCGCGAGCGCGGCGAGCCGCTCGAGGAGGGGCTCGGCGTCGCCGGGCGCGATGAAGGGGAGGCCCTGCTCGCCGTGGGCCATCGCATCGCTGCGCGCCATGCCGGCGCGCACGCGCACCTCGGCCTGACGAACGAGCTCCACGGCGCGATCGGCGCCCTGCACCTCGCGCGCGAGCAGCTCGTGCGCGACCGACAGCGCGTCGACGTCGCCGGTCTTCGTCGCGAGCTCCTCGAGGTGCTCGGCGAGCTTCTTGTCCGCGCCCTTCGTGCGAACGAGCTCGATCGCGACGGTGACCGCATCGGCGTCGCGGCCCACCTCGGCGAAGCGCTCGAACGCGCCGCGGAGCGAGGCGGTGCGCATCTCGCCGTGGCGCGCGTCGAACCACCACTCCTTCAGCTTGCTCGCGACGATGCCCTTCCATCCGAGCTTGTCGCCGAGCTCGATGTACGCCTTGCGCACCGTCGGCTCGCCCTGGTCGGCGAGATCGGTGAGCGCGCCGAGCGCCTCGTCGCCGCGATCGAGCTTGTCGGCGAGGATGGACGCGAGCTTCTTCGTCAGCTCCACGACCTCCTGCTCGTCGGCCTCGACCTCGATGCGCTCGACGAGGAGCTCCGCGACGCGGCCCCACTGCTCGGTGAGCTCGCACAGCTCGCAGAGGCGCGTGAGGGCGTCGAAGTCCTCGAGGTCCGCCTTGCGCACCAGATCGAGCGCGCGGATGGCGTTGCGCGGATCGTCGAGCTTCTCGTAGAGGCGCGCGAGGCGCGCGGCGATCTGCCCGCGCTCCTGCACGTCGGCGACGAGCTTCAGCTCGCGCTCGAGCGCGTCGGCGGCCTCGGCGAGCGAGCTGCGCGCCTCCTGGAGATCGGCGATCGCCTGGAGGGCGGGGCGGCACGTCGGATCGAGGTCCGACAGGATCAGCTCGTAGCAGGAGATCGCCGTGTCGACGTCACCGACGCCGTCCGCGAGCAGCTCCGCCTCGCGCAGCGCGACGCGGGCCTTCTCCGCCTTGTCGACGGTGTTGTGACCGAGGCGCCGGAGGAGGGTCGCTGCCTCCGTGTGATCTTCGCGCTCGACCGCGTCGTCGATCAAGCGCTCGAGCGCCTCCTTGTCGTCGCCGTCCTCGAGCAGCTTGAGCCACAGCTCGCGCGCGAGCTCCTTGTCCTGGAGGCGCGTGGTCGCGAGGGTCGCGGCCTCGCGGCGGATGTTGACCCGCTTGCTCCGGTCCGAGAGGCGGTCGCCGCGCTTCGTGAGGAACGAGACGAGCTTGTCGACGTTGTCCGCGGACGAGTAGCGCGCGACGAGCTGGTTCGCGTAGTCGTCGTTCAGCGGATCGAGATCGGTCGCCTCCTCGAGGCGCTCGAGGGCCTCGGCCGCGCGGCCGGCCTTCACCAGGTAGTCGGCGGCGCGCGCGAAGAACGACGCCTGCTGCTTGGAGTCGCCGGTGAGCAGGCCGCGCTGGTACGAGGCGTTCGCCGCCTTCTCCCAGGCGTCGGCCGACGAGTAGAGGCGATCGGCCTCCTCCCACAGCTTGCCGTTGCGGAGCGCGTCGGCCGCGTCCGCGTACGCGTCGCCGGCGGGGATCGTCTGCGCGAGCTGCTCGCGGTACTCCGCGAGGCGCTGCATCAGCTGGCCGCGCGCGATCGGATCGTCGATCGCCGGCGCCATCTCGCCGAGGATCTGCGCGGCGAGATCGATGCGCGTCGCCTTCTCGAACAGGCGAGAGGCGGTGAGGATCGCCTGGTCGTCGGTGCCGAGGATGCGCGCGACGCGCGCCCACGCCTCGGCCGCGCCGACGAGGTCCTTCCTCTTGTCCTCCTGGAGCTTCGCGAGCTTCTTCTCGAGCATCACCTTCGTGTCGGGATCCGACTCGATGGTGGCCTCTTGCTCGAGGAGGTTCGCGAGGTCGTCCCAGCGCTGGGACTTCTCGAGCAGGCGCATGAGCGCGGTGCGCGCGGTCTCGTCCTTGCGGTCGAGCGTGAGGAGCTGGCGCCAGGCGGCGATCGCACCGTCGACGTCGCGGAGGTTTCCCTCGCAGAGGCCCGCGACCTCGCGCAGGCGCTCCTTGCGCGTCTCGTGGTGGTCGGGGAGGTTCGGCGTCGCGCGGATGCTCGCGAGGAGCACGTCGCGGAGCTGCCCGTAGTCGCGCTTCGCGCGGAGGTAGTCCTCCACCCAGCCGAGCGCCTCGGGATGCGCCGGATCGCTCTCCAGCACTTCCTTGTACTTTGCAAATGCCTCGGGCTTCTTGCCCTTGCCCGCGAGCATCTGCGCGGCGTCGAGCACGCCCTGCAGCATCGACGGCGACATCTGCATCGACGGCCGGCGGACGTAGCCGGTCTCCGGCTCGTGCATCGGGTCGCGATCGATCGTCGGCGGCGGCTGCGAGAGCGACTTCGGCGGCATGCTCGGCGCCGCCCGCTTCGGGGCCGGTTCCTCGTTCACCGTCCCGCGCTCCGCCGTGAGGCGGTCGGAGACGTCGGCGAGCTCGGAGGGGGACGCCGTCTCGGCGTCGACGAGCGAGCGGGGCGAACGAGGCGCGGCGCCCTCGTCGATCGACGGCATCGACGGGTTCGACGCGAGCTGCAGCACGTGGCCGGCCGAGCCGAGCGCGCCGCGGATCTCCGTGGCCATCGCGCCGCTCGGGTTCGCCGCGAGGTACGCGTTGTAGCGGACGGGCAGGTCCTGCTCCTGACCGAGCGCGCGCGCATAGTGGCCGAGCAGCTGGATGGCGCGATCGTGCCCGGGCTCGATGTCGAGCGCGGCGGACGCGTACGCGAGCCCGTGCTCGCCCTCGTAGGTCTCGGCGAGCGCGACGAGCAGCTCGGCGGCGTAGTTGCGCTCCTCGGCGGGCACCGCTTCGCCCGCCTGGATGCGATCGAGCACGCTCGACGCGTACTCCTGCTGGAGCGCCGGATCGGAGCCGTCGATCTCGCGCGCGGCCGCGAGCGCGCGCGTCGCGCCCTGCAGATCGCCCGCGAGCTTGCGCGTCGCCGCCTCGTCGCGGAACAGCCCGATGCGCCGCCCCGGGTCCTGCTCGATCTCGAGCTCGGCCGCGTAGAGCGGGATCGCGTCGCTCCACTGCTGGAGCTGCTTGAAGAGCTCGCGCGCGTTGTAGATCGCGTAGGCGCTCGTCGGATCGAGCTCGATCGCGCGCTTGTAGCTCTCGATCGCCTTCTTCGGCTGGGCGAGGGGAGGCTCGGACCAGAGTCGACCGAGCTCCTCGTGCATGCCCGCGAGCTCGCCGCGCAGCGCCGCGTCCTGCGCCGCCATCGGCGCGAGCGCCTTCGCGCGACGCTCGAGCAGCGCGACGAGGGCCTTCGTGTCGCCCTTGTCACGGTAGAGCTGCGCGAGGCGCTCCGCCGCGACCTGCGCGGTCGGGTCCTTGTCGATCGCCATCATGAGGACGCGCGCGGCGCGGTGCGCGTCGCCGAGCGTCGTCGACCACACGTTGCCCGCTTCGGCGAGCCAGTGGGCGGCATAGGCGGGATCGCGCGTCTCGCTGCCTACCCGCTCGAGGAGCATGGCGTAGGCCTTCGGGTCCGCTTCTCCCTGGGCGTGGGCATGGCCGAGCGCCTCCTCGTCGTGCGGGTCCTCGACGAGGCGCTGGACGAGCCTGTCCATCTCGGCGCGTTCCATCGCGGCGGAGGCTACCACCGGCGTGCGCGCCGTCGCAACCGAACGCGTCGGAAACTACTCGAAGATCCCGTACGAAGACGAAGCGGTCGACGCGGGCGTCGCCGCCGTGCCCGAGGGCCGCGTCGTCGTGGTCCCACGCGGCTTCACACCGGGTTTTCCGGGCGCCGGCGGGGGCGCGGCCTTCGCCGTGGGGGCCTTCGGGAGCGCGTCGGGGGTCACCGTCGGCGGATCGTTCGTGGTCAGGGCCGTCGCGGTCGCGGTCGTCCCCGCCGGCGCCTTCGCCGCGGTCGAGGTCGCGATCACGCTCGCGCTCGCCGCGGGAGCCGGCGTCGTCTTGCCGCCGCGCATCCCGAGGTAGACGCTGAGCGCGGCGACGAGCACCACGATCGGCGCGCCGATCAGGTAGAGCGGGACTTTCTTCTTCGGCGGCGGCGGCAGCGACATCGGCGGCGGCCGCATCGAGTCGGGCACGCGGATGCCGGCGGCGTTCGTGATCGACGCGCGCACGCCGCTCGTCATCGCGCCCTGCGCCTCGAGCGCCGCGAGCAGCTCGCCCGCCATCTGCTCGGCGCTGCTCGGCCGCTCGGACGGATCCTTCGCCAGCGCGCGCATGACGACGTCCTCGAGCTCCTTCGGGACGCCCGCTTCGGGGTTCGCCTCGTTCGGCCGCTTCGGGGTCGACTTGATGTGCCGCGCCATGACGACGACCGCGTCGTTGTCCGTGAAGGGCGGCCGCCCGGTGAGCATCTGGTAGAGGATCACGCCGAGCGAATAGAGATCGCTCCGCGCGTCGAGCGGCTTGCCCTGCGCCTGCTCCGGCGACATGTACCGCGGCGTCCCGAAGACCGTGCCCGCCTGCGTCTCGACGACGCCCATCGGCTGGCCGTCCTCGTCGCGGAGCATCTTCGCGATGCCGAAGTCGAGGACCTTCACGATCTCTTCGTTCTTGTCGCCCGAGCCCCCGAGCACCCGCGTGTAGAAGAGGTTGTCGGGCTTGAGATCGCGATGGATGATCCCCTTCGCGTGCGCCTCGGCGAGCGAGCGGAGCGCCTGCCGCGCGGTGTCGACCGCGATGGGCGCGGGGAGCCGGCCGTCGCGCGTGAGCCGCTGGCCGACGCTCTCGCCCTCGAGCAGCTCCATCGCGAGGTAGAACTCGCCGCTCTCGCTCTGACCGAAGTCGAAGACGGTGACCGTGTTCGGCGACGCGAGCAGGCTGTTCGCGCGCGCCTCGCGCATGAAGCGCGCCTTCGACGCCTCGTCGGCGGCGCGGTCGCCGCGGAGGATCTTGATCGCCACCTCGCGGCCCATCGCATGCTGCTTGGCGCGATAGACGGTGCCCATCGAGCCGGCGCCGAGGCGCGCGAGGATGGTGTAGCGGCCCTCGAGCGTCCGGCCGACCATCGGGTCGTGCTCGGCCTCGACCAGCTCGCGCTCGGCGATCAGCGCGGCGCCGTCCTTCGGGCAGGTCGCGGGCGCCTCGTTCTTCGGCCAGTGGGTCCGGCATTTCGGACAAAGCACCGCCCTCGGCTCCGTCGGAACCGTGTCGTCCGTGCGAGCGGCGTAAGGCAGCGACACTTCTGTCCGACAATCGTCGCGCGCCCTCACCCCGGACGCAAGGCGGGCGGATCACTTTTCCAAGAAATCCACACGTTTTCCCGCGAACGATCCGTTCGCCGGCCCTCGGCCGGCCTGGCGGCGTCCCCCGCGCGATCACTTCAAGGGCAAGACGTTGCGCGGATCGCACACCACGGTGACCACGTCCTGCACCAGCATGCCGCCCGCGGGGACCTTCGCGAGATCGACCCCCTCGCGCACGCGGCGCACCTCGTAATGGAGGTGGACGAGCGACGGCGAGCCGGTGTCGCCCACCGCGCCGACGGGATCGCCGTCCTTCAGCGCGACGCCCGGCGCCACGCCGGGGGCGATGGAGTCGAGGTGCCCGAAGAGGACGACGTAGTCGAGGAGCCGCCCGCCCTCGCGCAGGGTGTGCCGCGTCACGACGGTCGTGCCGAAGAGCGGGCCCGTGTAGAGCACTTCCGCATCTCCTTCTTGATGCTCGAGGGCGACCATCTTCACGGGGGTGCCCTTCGCCTGCGGGAGATCGACGCCGCCGTGACCGACGTGGCGGAGCGTGCGCCCGCGGCGCTGGTGCTCGTCGGGCTGATCGAGGTCGTAGCCGCTGACGACGTAGTGGCCGCCGGGCAGCCCGGGCGGGATGGGGTAGCGATAGACGTCGTAGTCGCTCGGGCGCTCGGGCAGCCGCGGGATCTGGTCGTACTCCTTCAGCCGGCCCGACTTCTCGCGGTGCACGTTCGGCCGCGCGGGCGCGAGCGGTCCGTCCTCGGCGCCGCCCACGAGGTGCACGCATGCGTCGTTGTCCGGCGCGGTGCCGGGCGGGCAGCCCAGGGCCGCGAGGGCCGAGGGGCCTTCGGCCTCGGGGGCCGCCGTCGTCGCGACGCGCACGGTCGGGTTCGCGGCGGACGACCGCGCGCCGACGACGGCGAGCACGATCGTGGTCGCGCCTGCCCAGACCCAGCGATCCCGGTGCACGGATCGGAAGACTATCAGCCGCGGCCGAGCATTCCTCAACGAAGCGTGATAAGCGTCCGTCCCCGCCATGGCCGCGATCAAGGACACCCTCACCGCTCTGTTCGACGCCGAACGAAAGGCGCGGACCGCCCACGCGTCGCTCGTCGAATCGTCGCGCGGCGAGCTCGTGCCGGTGCTCCGCGAGGCGACGCGCGAGGCGCTCGCGATCACCGACGAGGACGAGGCCGCCGTGCGGCTCTCGCGGCTCGCGCTCGTGCTCGGCGACCTCGAGGGCGACGACGTCGTCGATCTCCTCATCGACATCCTCGCCAGCGAGTCGGCCGAGGGCCGCGTCGCGGCGGGCGAGGCGCTCGAGTCGCTCGCGTTCGATCGCTTCAAGGAGGTCGCTCTCGGCATCGAGCGCGCGCTCGGCCGCCTGAAGAAGGGCAGCCCCGCGCTCACCGAGCTTCCCTTCCTCCTCGCCGAGGTGGGCGAGCCCGGGTGCACGAAGCTCCTCGGCCGCTTCCTCAAGCACGACGATCCCGAGGCGGTCGCCGCGGCGATCGAGGCCATGGCCGAGCTCGGCGATCCGGCGGCGATCCCGCTGCTCGCGCCGCTCGAGAAGGACGGCCGCCACGTGCAGATCGACGACGAGGACGGCGGCGAGCGCGTCGCCATCGGCGATCTCGCGCACGAAGCACGCGAGATCCTGAGCGAGATGGCCGGAGAGCTCTCGCCGCAGAAGCCGTCCAAGAAGAAGTGATGGCGCGGATCAAGGCTTCGCCCGCGCGAAAGCTCGGCCCCGAAGACGCCGCGATCTTCGAGACGTTCGTCGTCCCTCGATACCTCGCCATGTTCGGCGATCGCCTGCTCGACATGCTCGTGCGCGGACCGGAGGCACGCGTCTGCCACCTGCAGTGCCGCACCGGCTATCCCGATCGCGCGCTCCTCGAGCGGCTCCCCGCGGCGCACGTCTTCGGCTGCGACGCGTCCGAGCACGCGATCGAGCTCGCGCGCGCGAAGGCGTCGATGCTGGTGCGGAAGAACCCGGGCTCGGCGTTCGACTACCGCGTGGCGGAGGGGCTGCCGCTGCCGTTTCCGGCGAGCGCGTTCTCGCACGCGTTCACCCTCCATCCGCTGACCGCGCCTGCCGAGCGCAAGCGCCTCGTCGACGAGCTCGCGCGCCTCGTCGCACCGCGCGGCCAGGCGCTCGTGGCGATGCCGCTCCGCGGATCGTTCGTCGAGATCGCCGACCTCCTCCGCGAGTACGCGCTCAAGTTCGAGCGCACCGAGCTCTCCAACGCGGTCGAGGCCGCGGTGCAGCTCCGCCCGACCGAGGACATGCTCGCCCGCGAGCTCGAGGCCGCGGGCTTCGAGTTCGTCGACGTCGACATGCGGCCGCGCACGCTGAAGTTCGCGAGCGGCCGCGACCTCTTCGAGGACCCGGTGAGCCGCCTCCTCCTCTTGCCCGAGTTCGAGCTGAACCTCGCGGTCGAGGACATCGCGCAGCCATTCGCCTACGTGCGCGAGACCGTCGACAAGTACTGGAGCGACGGCACGTTCGAGCTCACGGTCAACGTCGGCGTCGTCAGCGGCCGCCGCAAGGCATGACCGGGCCGAGCGCGGCGAGCGTCGGTCCGTGCGCGCGTACTTTCAGTCCACGATCACCAAATGAACGTACGCGAAGAGGCGCGCCCTCGCCGTACGCCCATCGCGGTTGGTACGTGTCGTGGCTCGAGGGCTCGGCTGACGAGCGTGTCCGTCACGATCACCGCCGAGCAGCGTTGCACGGCGTGCCGATGACGTGATCGAACCGCGTCCTCTCGTGCAGCGCCGACCACGACTCGCGGCTCGGCTAGCGCCGCCCACGACGGGAAGATCGTGTCGGCGCGGCCGGGGCCGCATCGAGAGACTTTCGCCGTCGCGGCGGCCAGCACTCTCGACGACGCGAGTCGATGGGCGGCTTGGTCACGTGAGGAGAGCGAGCGCCTCGCGGACGACGACTTCTACCTGCGCAGTCGCACCATCGAGCGCCGATGCGCCTCCCCGTCCGACATGGCGAGACGATGAACGCAGAAGTCGAACATCGACGAGCACGCGACTTCGAGATGAAGCCCGCGCTCTTCGACCTCCGCCAGATAGGCGACGAGGCCCGCCGGCCAGACGTGACCGCTTCCGAGGTGCGCCGCGAGTTGCGCGAGCAGCTCGTCGTTCGAGCGATCCCCCATGTCGTGCATGCATGCTTCTCACACCCGGGATCCTCGAGCTCGTGAGAGCCGGCCCAGCGCACCATCGCGTGCGCGAGCGATTCGAAAGCCCTCCGTCACCCGCTCGGTCTCCACGACGGCGCACACGCTCGGACGGTGCCTCGCGGGGCGGGCCTCGCGCGCTCGCGGCGTCCGCCTCCGGAAACGACGTCAACGACGAAATGCGATGCGCTCGGCGTCCCGAGCGAGCCCAGAATCGCTCTCGCTCTCGCTCTCGCTCACTCCACGCAGCGCGCCGCCTCGACGTCGAGCTGGAGCTCGCGGATCTCGCCGCCCTTGCCGCCCCTCCGCGCGCCGTTCGCCTCGAGCACCTTGCCCGTGACGATCATCGCGCCGGCGCACGTCGGCGGATCCTTCCAGTAGACGACCGTCTGCTCGCTCCCGCCCTCGAGGTCGAAGTAGCCGTCGGACTTGCCCGGCACGTCGAGGATCATGTGCTGCCACGGCGTGCTCGAGGCGCGGCCGCGGATCGTGATCGTGCTGCCGGGCGCCGCGTCGCGCATCGTCGTCATGGGCGGCGTGCGCGCCGGCGTCGGCTCGCGCGCGCTGCACGCGAGGAGCGAGGACGACAAAAGGAGAGCGGCGGCGAGAGGGGCTTGCCTCATCGCCGCCGATCCTATTCGGACGCGCTTACTTGCAGAAGCCGTCGATGCAGACGAGCGGCGACGCGCAGCTCTTGCCCTGCGTCGGATCGCACTCGGTGCCGAGGTTCGCGTCGGATCCGCAGACCGAGTACGTGCCGGTGCCGGTCGTCACCGACTTGCAGACGTTGAACTTGTCGGCGCTCTTGCACGCCTCCGCGCCCGCGTCCGCGTCGCACGCGATGTAGCAGCTGTGACGGAGGCAGACGCTGCCCGCCTGGCAGTTGTCCTGCTGGCCCTCCGCGTTGCAGGTGAACACCGGCTTCTCGTCCGGCGTGCAGCCTCCGTCGATGCAGACGAGGCCCGGCGCGCACGTGCCGCCCGGTCCGCACGGCGCGACGCAGTGCTCGTCGACGCACACGTTACCGCCCGTGCACTGGGTCGAGCTGGTGCACGGTCCGGGGTTCTCCGTGCAGACGCCCTTCGCCGTGTCGCAGGCGTAGCCGGTGGGGCAGGGCTTGTTCGCGTCGCACGACGGGGTGCAGGACCCGGCGACGCACTGCGATCCGCCCGGGCACTGCGAGGCGTCGGCGCACTGGTTCTCCGGCGCGACGCACGAGCCGGAGAGGCACTTCGAGCCGGCGGCGCCAACGGGAGGGCCGCAGTCCTTGTCCGACTTGCACGACGACGTCGCGCCGCCGCCGCCGACCGGCACGCAGGCCGGAACGCCGTTCGAGAGCTTGCAGACGTAAGAGGAGGGGCAGCCCGACGTCGAGCAGTCGCCCGCGTGGCACTTGTTGTCCGCTCCGCAGGTCGAGCCGGCCGGGCAGTCGCTCGGCTTCACGCATGCGGTGCCGCCGCCCGGCGCGGGGGGCTGGCCGTCGGTCAGCTTGCAGCGCTTGTCGCTCGTACAGGAGTACCCGCTCGGGCAGTCCATGTTCGAGTTGCAGACCCAGGCGACGCACGCGCCCGAGTAGTACGAGTCCGGGCAGTCGTAGCAATCGCCGCCCACGCAGACCCGGTGATCGCGGTCGTCGGGGTAGATCGGACACCCTCCGAGGACGGCGACCCCCAGCCCGAGGAGAACCAAGCAGACGGCGCGCTTCATCATCGGGTCCGAGCGTAGCAACCGGCATGCCCCAGACAAGCCACGTCGAAACGGCGGAAAACCCGCGTGTGCCCGCGAGCCGTGCACCGGCGTTCACGGCGCCTGTGGACGTCGCGTCATGAGGAGGGAGGCGTCCTGCCAAAAGAGCCCGACCGCATGGCGCACGGCAAATCTCCGTGGGGCGGAAGCCACGGTATCCGTCGCTCTTCGCGGCGTGATAGCGTGGGTGGAGGTCGGCGACGCTAGGCTTCGATGGACGTCCGGTGCGAGCGGTGCAACACGGAGTACGAGTTCGACGACGCGCTCGTGAGCGGTCGCGGCACGACGGTCAAGTGCACCAACTGTGGGCACAAATTCAAGATTCGCCGGAGTGACGGCGACTACGCCGAAGACTTCTGGAACGTGACCACGGCCGACGGCCGCACGCTGGTCTTCACCTCGCTCCGGGAGCTCCAACGCGCCATCCAGACGAACCTCGTCGAGCGGGGCGACCAGCTCTCGCGCGGTGGCAAGCCGCCGAAGCCGATCGGCCAGATCCCCGAGCTGTCGCCGTTCTTCGATCAGCGCGACAGCGTCCGCGCGAACCTCCCGCCGATGCGCGAGCCCATGCAAACTGCAACGGGCCTCGCGCCGCCTCCCCCGACGAGCGCGCAGCTCGGGAGCGCGTCGATGCGATCGTCGCGGCCGCCGCCGCCGCCCGGTGCATCGCCCCCGCTGGCGCAGCCGCCGCAGGCTCGCAGCCGGCAGTCCACGCGTCCGTTCGAGAAGCACGAGGCGCCTCCGCCGGCACCCGCGCCCGAGCCGCCGATGACGTCGATGAAGTCGACGCTGATCGGGCCGGGATCGCTCACGCGCGAGCCGGCGCCGGCCGCGCCCGCGATGCGCACGCGGATGGCCTCGGTGCCGCCGCCTCCGCCGGAGCCCGAGGCGGCCCCCGACACCGAGCGCCTCGCCTCGGGATCGATCCCCGCGGCCCCGCCGCCCGCGCCGTCTCCGCCTCCGCCTCCGCCTGCACCGGAGCCCACACCGCAGCCCGAGCCCACGCCCGTGGTCACCGTGCCGCTGCCGCTCTCGAGCGTGCCGGCCGCGGCCAAGCGCACGCCGCCGCCGCCGGACATCGTCGACACGTCGTCGCCGCTGCCTCCTCCGACGGCGCCGGTGCTGCGCCGTCAGCTCGTCTCCGATCCGGACGAAGAAGAGGCGGGCTACCGCGGGCGCTACGCGTCGATGTCCGATGCGCCCGGGTCGATGGGCAAGCGCCGCTCGGTCGGCGGGTTCATCGTCGCCGCCGTCGTCGTCGGCGGCATGCTGATGCTCGGCGCGGTCTGGGCGCAGAAGAACGGCATCGACCTGAGGAACCTCGGCGGCGCGAAGCCGCCCGCGCCGGTCGCGACCACCGATCCGCGCGTGGCGTCGTTCCTCGCCGCGGGCGAGAAGGCGCTCGCCGAGGGCAACCTCGATCTCGCGAAGGAGAGCCTCGACAAGGCGAGCGCGCTCGCCGAGAAGGACCCGCACGTGCTGCTCGACGTCGCGCGCCTCGCCGCGGCGCGGGCGGACGTCGCGTGGCTGAAGACGCGCCTCTTGCCGGCCGACGCGGTCGACGAGCAGCGGCTCACGCGCGACTCGCTCGCCGAGCTCTCCGCCTCCGCGCGCAAGGCGGCGGACGACGCCCTCGCGGTGGCGCCCGACGACGCGTCGGCGCTGCGCGCGAAGATCGACGCGCTCCGCATCCAGGGCGAGCGCGAGGCGGCGCGGCCGCTGGTGGACAAGATCAAGCCGTCGATGTCGCAACCGGAGAGCGCCTACGTGCTCGCCGCGCTCGATCTCGCGGAGCCCGAGCCGCTCTGGTCGACGGTGATCGAGCGCCTGAAGATCGCGGCCGCCGTCGAGACCGGGCCCGGCCGGGCGCGTGCGGCGCTCGTCTATGCGCTCGCGCGGTCGGGCGATCAGGCCGGGGCGCGCGCCGAGCTCGATCGGCTGACCGCCCTCCCGCGCCAGCACCCGCTCGTGCCGCAGCTCCGCGCCTTCGTCGAGCAGGCGAAGCCCGCGCCCGCGGCGAAGGCCGATGCGGGCGCCGCCGCCGACGGCGGGGCGACCGTGGCCGCGGAGCCGGCGGATCCGAAGAACCCGAAGGCGGGCGGCGCGGGCCACGAGGCGCTGCCGCGCGATCCGCGCGTGCTCGTCTCGGAGGGCGAGAAGGCGCGCGCGAAGGGCGACTACGATCGCGCGCAGAAGATGTACTCGGCCGCGCTCGAGCAGAACCCGAACGACTCGGAGGCGCTCGCGGGTCTCGCGGCGATCGCCTACGCCCGGCGCGATCTCGCGAACGCCCGCCAGTCGTACAAGCGTGTAATCTCGATCAACCCGAACTACATGCCGGCGCTCGTCGGGCTCGGCGACGTCGAATGGGACTCGGGTGATCGAGCCGCCGCGATGAAGATCTACAAGGAAATCGTCGACCGCTATCCGGAGGGCTCGTACCCGGCCCGCGTGAAGCAGCGCATCGACGAGCAGGGAGGACCTTGATGCGCGTCGCTTCGATCGCGGCGGTCGTGCTCGCGCTCGCCGCGACGGTGCTCCCGGCGTGCGAGGGCCGCCCTCGGAGCGAGGGCAAGTCGGAGGGGCCGCCGAAGAAGACCGGACCGGCGGTGTCCGTCGTGGACCTGAGCGCCGGCGCACCCGAGCAGGAGAAGGCGAGCCTGCTCGGCGTCTCGGGCGGCAAGAAGAGCTTCGACGCGCTGCTGCGCGCGCTCGACGACGTGAAGAAGGACAAGGACTCGGTCGCGGTCCTGGTGAAGTTCGGCAGCGCGAGCATCGGCGCGGCGCGCTCGCAGGAGATCGGCGAGACCCTCGAGCTGCTCAAGGCCAAGAAGAAGGTCATCTGCCACGGCGACGGCTTCAGCAACGCGACGATCATGGCGGCGGCGCGCGGCTGCTCGCAGATCTGGGTGTCGCCGGCCGGCGGCGTCGACGCGGTCGGCCTCGCCGCGCAGATCGTCTACATGCGGCGGCTGCTGGCCGACGAGCTCCACCTGTCGATCGACATCCTGCAGGTCGGCAAGTTCAAGGGCGCCGAGGAGCCGCTCACCCGCGACGGCCCGAGCCCCGAGGCGCGCGCGTCGCTCACGAGCACGCTCGCCGATCTGCGCGCCGCGTGGATCGAGTCGATGTCCGGCCGCAAGGCGGGCATCGGCGACGTCGCGGAGGACGGACCGTACTCGCCCTCGCGCGCGAAGGAGGTCGGGCTGGTCGACGAGGTCGGCTATGCGGACGACGCGCTCGCGGCGGCGAAGAGCGCCTCGAACGCGGTGCGCGAGGCGGTGGCCTACGGCCCGGGCGCGGAGGACGACGGCGGCGATCTCGACGACGTCCTGCGTGCGCTCGCCGGCGAGAGCTCGGCGACCGGCCCCGTCGCCCTCGTGCGCGCGACGGGCAGCATCGCGATGACCTCCGGCGGCAACGGCATCATGGGCGGGCGCGGCGGGATCATCGAGAAGGACTTCGACCGGACGATCCGTCAGCTCGAGAAGGACGACGACGTGAAGGCGGTCGTCGTGCGCATCGACTCGCCCGGCGGCAGCGCGCTCGCCAGCGATCTGATGTGGCACCACCTGATGAAGCTGCGGAAGAAGAAGCCGCTGGTCTTCAGCATCGGGGACATGGCCGCGAGCGGCGGCTACTACCTGGCCTGCACCGGCGATTACATCTTCGCCGAGCCGATGAGCATCGTCGGATCGATCGGCGTGGTCGGCGGGAAGATCGGCGTCGGCGACGCGCTCGAGAAGATCGGCGTGCACGCCGAGACGTTCCCGGCGAACGCGAACAAGCCGGGCGCCGCCTCGCGCGCGGCCTACGAGTCGCTGCTCACGCGGTGGGACGAGCCGACGAAGGCGCGCGTCCTCGAGGGCATGACCGCGGTCTACGACCTGTTCCTCGCGCGCGTGAGCGAGGGACGCAGCACGCGCGGCCGCACGATCACGAAGGAGCGCATCAGCGAGAGCGCCGAGGGGCGGATCTTCGGCGGGCGCGAGGGCAAGGCGCGCGGCCTGGTCGACGAGATCGGCGGTCTGTCGGCGGCGCTCGCGAAGGCGCGCGAGCTCGCGAAGCTCCCCGAGGACGCGCACGTCGCGGTCGTCGGCCAGAAGCCGGCGTTCCTCGAGGCGCTCGAGCCGAACGGACCGATCGAGGAGCGCGCGCGTGCGATGACCTCGCCCTTCGCGATGCTCGACCGCGTCGCGCCCGAGATCGGCTCGTTCGTCGGCAGCCTCGCGCCACTTGCCGAGGGCGAGACGACGGTGGCCGCGGTACCCTTCGCGATCACGGTGAGGTGACGTGGGGGCCGCGAACGGGAGCTCGAACGGGAAGACGAACGGACGCGCGGCGCTGCGCTCGCCGCCGCCCGATCCGGCGCGGCGCCTCGGCCGCGTCGCCGAGGAGGCGCAGCTCCGCGCACGTGCGGAGCTCGCGCGCGTGCTCGGCGACAAGAAGGACGAGCGCGCCGCTGCGCGCAAGCTCGCCGAGACGCTCGCCGCGCGGGACGTCGAGCTCGACACCGCGGTCGAGCTCGCGTTCAAGACGCTCGGCTCGCACGACGATCCGGAGCTGCGTCACCAGCTCGCCGGCTGGCTCGAGCTGCTGGGCGAGCCGGCGCTCGCGGCGGCGGAGCTCCACAAGATCCTCGCGCCCTCCGGCGGGGACGCCGCGCAGTCCGCCGACGCGTCGGCGGCGGGGCTCCTCGTGCGCATCGGCGTCTTGCATGCGCGCGCGGGCGACGCGGTCGGCGCGCAGGAGGCGCTCTCGGAGGCGTCGCAGCTCGATCAGGCGGACGCGCTTCCCCTCGAGCTGCTCGGCGCGGTCGCGGCATGGGCCAAGGCGACGAAGCGCGTCCAGTCGGGCGAGGCGATCGAGCCGCGCGACGGCGCGGAGGCGTACGTGCGCGCGGCGCGCCGGCGCGTGGCCTCGGGCGATCCCGAGGCCGAGATCGAGGACATGCTGCGCGCGTTCGAGCTCGATCCGTCGAGCGCGCTCGCGGCCGCCGCGCTGATGGGCGCGTACTCGGTCCGCGGCAACGCGCAGGCGGCCGACGAGGTGCTGCGCGCGCACGCCGACGCGCTCGCCGCGTCCGGCGCCGAGGCGGAGGCGGCGGACGTCCACGCGCGGCGCCGCGAGTCCGGGATCGAGGCCGGCCAGCTCGCCCGCGCGTTCGCGGCGGCGCTCGACGAGCGCCTCGACGGCGTGTTCGAGGGGACCGGCGCGGACGCGTTCGACGATCTGCTCGCGCGCGCGAGCGCGTTCGAGCCGCTCGCGGTGCGCCTCGAGATCCGCGCCGAGCGGGCGACCGGACGCGAGGCCTCGCAGCGCTGGGCCGATCTCGGGCGCCTCCTCTCCGGTCCGCTCGCCGCGCCGGAGCGCGCGGTGGGATCGTACGGGCGCGCCATCGCGGCCGACGCGAGCAACACCGACGCGCTCCACGCACTGCGCGCGCTATGCCAGAAGGGCGGCGACGACGCATGGCTCGTCGAGGGTCTCGTTCGCGGCGCGCTCGGCGAGCGCGCGTTCGGCGCATCGACCGAGGAGGCCTCGCGTCTCGCGGCGGCGCGCGCGCTCGCGGCGCATGCCGAGGACAAGCACGACGAGCTGCTCGCGGCGTGGGCGAACGCGGTCGTCTCGAAGCTCGACACCGGCGACGAGCGCGCGCGGGCGGCGGCGGCGCGCGGGGAAGGGGCGCTGCGCCGGCGCGACGAGGAGATCGATCTGCTGCGTCGCTCGCTCGCGACCTCCGCCGATCGCGCGCGCATCGATCTGCTCGGCGAGCTCGTGCGCCTCCTCCGCAGCGCGCCCGACGCGTCGCGCGAGTACGCCGACGCGCTCGTCGATCTCGTCGCCGCGCGCCGCGACGACGACGACGACGCGCTCGTGCTCGAGCTCGCCCGCGCCGCCGAGCGCGTGTGGGACTTCGCGTCGATCGAGAAGACGCTGCGCGCGCGCCACGAGGCACGTCCGCTCAACGTGCGCATGCGCAACGTCCTCGTGACCGCGCTGCGCCGGAAGGGCGATCACGCCGGAGCGGCCGCGGCCGCGCGTGCGTTCGCCGAGGACGCGGCCACGCGCTGGACGTGCTCGGTCGCGTGGATCGTGGCGGCGCTCGCCGGCGATCGGGCGACGCGCGGGCGGGCGCTCGCCGCCTCCGCGCCGACGTGCACCACGTCGGTGATCGCCACCGTCGCCGCGGCCGGCGCCGAAGAGCTCGCGCGCGCGGGCGACGTCGCCGCGGCCCGCCGCGCGGCGGAGCAGGCCTGCCGTCACGACGGGAGGCACGTGCGCGCGCTGCGGGTGCTCGCCGAGCTCGCGTCGCCGGCCGAGGGCCGCGTCGCCGCCACGGCGATCGAGCGCGCGATCGAGGTCGCCGGTCCGTCGGCGGCGTTGTGCGCGCGCCTCGCCGACGCGCTCGAGCACATCGGCGATCAGGCGCAGGCGATCGCGTGGGCCCGCCGCACCGTCGCGCTCCGTCCGGGCGATCCGGAGGCGGTGCAGGCGCTCGTCGACCGGGCGATCCGCGTCGGGCACGTCGAGGCGCTCGCGGACGCGCTCGCGTGGCTCGTGCCGCAGCCGCAGCCGTCGAAGGAGACCGCCGAGCGGATCGGGCCCGCGATCCGCGCGCTCGCGAAGGCCGACGCGAAGCGCGCGGCGTACGTCGCGCGTCGTGCCCTCGACCTGCTCGGTCCGCGCCACGCCCCGCTGCGCCTCGCGATCGAGGAGGCGGCGGACGCGGCGAACGATCCGGCGCTCCGCGCGAAGGTCGCCGAGCGATGGATCGCGGCCGGCGCGCCCGCGGCCGAGCGCGGCCCGCTCCTCTTCGCGCTCGCCGCGCACTACGCGAAGACCGACGACGTCGAGCGCGAGCTCCGCGCGTATGCGCGCGCGGCGCGCGAAGGGGTCGACCTGTCCCCCGCCGCCGAGCGCATCGGGGCGCTCGCGGGCGTGACGAAGTCCGAGGACGCCGAGCTCGCGTGGCTCGAGGTGAGCGCCGAGCTCCTCGTGCACGAGGGCCGGACCGCGGACGCGGCGGCCACGTTCCGCCAGCTCGGCGCCTCGCTCTGGGACATGGCCGACGATCGGCCGCGGGCGGTGCAGGCATGGCTCCGCGGCGCGCACTGCGACTCGAGCCACGGCTACGCGACGCTCCGCCAAGACCTCGCGTCGTTCGCCGATCCGCAGTACGCGGTGGACTGCCTCGTCGAGCTCGTCGAGCGCGAAGGCGATCGCGTGCGCTCGGGCGTGATCGCGACGCAGGCGGCGAAGGCCGCGCTCGACGTCGGCGCGTACTCGCGCGCACTGTCGCTGGCCAAGCTCGCGCTCGATCGCGATCCCAGCCGCGCCGAGGCGCTCGAGACCGCCGAGCTCGCGTGCAAGTACGTCGCGCGCATCCCGGAGATGTCGGGCGTCTACGATCAGGTGGCGCGCCGTTCGCTCGGGCGCTTCGGGCGGCGTGCCGCGCATCACCGCGCGGCCCGCTTCTTCGACGCGAGCGGCATCGCGATGCTCGCCCTGAAGCACGCGGCGCAGGCGTTCATCGCGGTGCCGAGCGAGGGCACGACGCTCGCCCTCCTGCAGCGCACCGCGGAGAAGGCGCAGCGGCAGTCCATCGCCGTGCGCACGGTCGAGCACGTGGCGGAGCTCGCGCGCGGGACGCACGCGCGCGCCGCGTGGCTCCTCCGCGCGGCGACGATGACCGCGCGCGATCTCGACGGCACCCGCCAGCGGATGGATCTGCTGCTCAAGGCGGCGGTGCTCGTGCCGTCGCCGGTGACCCTCGGCATGCTGTCGGTCGCCGCGCGCGAGCTCGTCTCGCTCGCGCCGGACGACACCGAGGCGGTGCGCATGCGCCTCGAGCGCGCGAGCGACACGCTCGCGAAATCGCTCGAGGGGCCGGACGGCGCGCGCATCGCCATCATCTTCACGGAGATGGCCCTCGAGCTGTCGAGCGACGGGCCGTGGGCGTGGCGATCGCTGCATCACGCGGTCGGCGCCGATGCCGACGTCGACGAGTACGTGAAGCTCCTGCCGCACGCTCCCGCGCTCGCACGATCCGAGGACGCGAAGGAGATGCTGGAGAAGCTCTTCGCGGAGATCGAGAAGCCGTACTCCAACGTGGGGCATGCGCTGCTCCGGCTCGCGGGCGTGATCGCGCACGAGCTCGGCGACACGGCCAAGCGCGCCCGGGCCCTCGTCCGCGCGGCGGAGAAGGAGTCCGACGACGACGAGATCGTGGTCGAGGCCGACGCGGCGATGGCCGCGCACGACGACGCGGCGCTGCTCGAGCGCTTCTCGCGGCGGGTCGGCGTCTTCCGCCGGACCGAGGCCCTGCGCGCGGTCGCGAAGAAGCACGTCGAGCGCGGCACGTTCGAGTCGGCGGTGGCGCTGCTCGAGCGCGCGCACGCGCTCGCGCCGGCCGAGGTGAAGGGCGAGGTCTCGCGCGAGCTCTCCGAGGCGCTCGTCGGCGCGGGGCGCGGCGAGGACGCCGTCCTGCGCGAGCTCGCGGCGCCCGAGCTGCCGAAGGGCGTGCGCGCGGCGAAGTGGGAGGAGCTCGCGCGCGTGCGCACCGAGCACGGCGACGCGTCGGGCTCGGCCGATGCGCTGCTGCAGGCGGCGACCGAGGAGCCGACGGCAGAGCGCTGGGTCGCGGTGGAGAAGGCGGCCGAGGCGTCGGGGCGCGAGCACATCCGCGTGCAGGCGCTCGCCGAGGTGGCGAAGCTCACGAGCGGCCCGGACAAGCTCGCGGCGATGAAGCGGCTCGCGCGTGCGGAGGCGGCGCGCGGCTCGCTCGCGGCGGCGGAGACCGCGTGGCGCGAGATCTGGAGCACGGCGCCGAACGATCACGAGGCGGACGTCGCGATCGAGGCGCTCCTCGTCGCGCGGAGCAGCTACGACGAGCTCGCGCAGCACCTCGCGTCGCGCGCGTCGCGTCTGGTCACCGATCCGGCGCAGCGCGAGACGCTCCGCGCGGTGCGCCTGCGCCGGGCGGCGATCCTCGAGCAGCGCCTCGGCCGCTACGAGGATGCGTGCGCCGAGCTCGAGCAGGTGCTCCGCGAGACGCCCAACCATCCGAGCGCGCTCCGGTGGCTCGCCGATCTCTACGAGCGCATCGGAGACGCGGCGAAGGCGCTGCCCGCCCTCGAGACGATGTTCGCCGCGGCGACCGAGGAGGTCGAGTTCGTCAACATCGGCGTCCGGCGCGCCCGGGCGCTCCTCGCCTCGGGCGATCTCGCGAACGCGCAGGAGGCGGTGCGCGAGCTCCGGGAGAAGGCGCCGTACGCGATCGCCGTCGCGGAGGCGCGCGTCGAGGTGGCGCGCGCGACGCAGGATCCGGCGGAGCTCGGCGACGCGCTCGCCGATCTCGCGCGCGTGTCGGTCGACGAGCCCCGCGTGCGCAGCGAGATGCTCGTCGAGGCGGCGCAGGCCGCGGCGCGCTCGGGCAACGCCGAGCTGTCGCTGTCGCGCGCCCGCGACGCGGCGCGGCTCGCGCCGGACGTCGCGCCCACGCAGCTGTTCGCGCGCGGGCTCGAGTACCGCCTTCGCGGGCCGGGCAAGCGCGAGGAAGCGATCGAGACGATCGCGCACCTGAAGAACCTCTCGTCCGCCGGGCTCGAGCCGGAGGACGTGGCGCTCCGGGCCTTCCTCCTCGCCGAGGCGGAGGACGTCGCGCACGGCGCCGGAGGAGGCGAGCGCACGCTCCGGGAGTGCCTCGAGGAGATCGGGACGCAGCCGCTCGTCGCGCTCGGGCTCGCCGAGCGCGCGGCGAAGGCCGGACGTCACGACGAGGCGTACCGCTTCTACGTCGAGGCGGTCTACGGCAACCTGCTCGGCCTCCGTCGTCCCGGCCGCGTCGCGATCTCCGCGGCGGAGAGCGCGGACCGCGCCGGTGATCAGGACGCGGTGCTCCGCTTCCTCAACGAGGCGTCGAAGGACCCGGACACGCGCGTGGAGGCGTTGCGCCGGCTCGCGCAGATCTCGGTGGTGCAGAAGGATGTCACGCGCGCGCGCAACGTGCTGCGCGGCCTGGCCGACGTGGCGCAGGGCAAGGAGAAGGCGGAGGTCCTCGCGGAGCTCGCGCGTGCGCTGTTCTCGTCGGAGAACCCCGCGCACCGCATCGAGGCGGACCGCACGATGCGCGAGGCGATCGAGCACGCGCCGGCCGCGCTCGGCGGATCGCTGAAGATCGAGCTCGAGGCGCTCCGCTCGCGCACCCCGGCGCCGGTGAGCACGGGCGCGACGATCGCGTCCGCGCGTCCGCCCGCGGACGGCGCCGCCGTCGTCCGCCGCTCGACGCCGCCGCCCGTCCCGCAGAAGTCGAGCGTGCCGCCGGATCGCATGCCCGCGGAGAACGCGATCGTGCCGAAGGTGCCGCCTCCGCCCACGGTGATCGTCGCGACGCCGGCCGCCGAGCAGTCGCTGGTGTCCGTCCGGCATCCGCCGCTCGGCGTGCCCGCGATCGGCGAAGAGGAGCTGACGCCCGCGCCCCCGAGCCAGGCGCAGAAGGCCGCGCAGACGCCGAGCGTCATCCCGGCGGCGCCGGAGTCCGCCGCCGCGCGCCTCGCGAGCGAGCCGACGCATCGCGTGCTCGAGGCCAAGCGCAAGATCGAGCAGGGCGATCACGACGAGGGCGAGCGGATGCTCACCGAGGCGCTCCGTGCGGGCTCGATCGAGGCGGCCGACGCGCTCGACGAGATCCTCGCGCCCGATCCGGCGCGGCGCGCGGCGCTGATCAAGGTGCGCCGCCAGGCGGTCGAGCTCGTGCCCGGAGACCTGAAGCGGCTCGCGGCGCTGCGGGACGCGGCGAAGCTCGATCAGAACCTCAACTACGTGCGGGCGATCGAGCACGTGCTCCGCGCCTTCGGCGGCGAGGAGGGGGCGGTCCCGCCGCCGCCGCTCAGCGTGCAGAACGCGCAGCCGGGCATGCTCGCCCTGCTGACGAAGCACTCGCGCGAGCCGGCCGGCGAGTCGCTCGCGGCGGTGTGGGAGGGCGCGCAGTCGCTCTTCGTGAAGCCGCCGGCGCACTACGGCATGACCGGACTCGAGCGGGTCGTGCCGGGACCGGCCACGGCCCTCTCGCGCCTCTACGAGGTCGCGCTGCGCCTGCTCGACACGCCGCGCTTCGCGCTCTTCCACCGCCGGGACGCCGCGCCGCCCGCGCTGATCGCCGCGCTCTTGCCGACGCCGAGCGCGATCATCACCGGCGACGCGAAGGACGACACCCGCACGCTGCGGTGGGTGCTCGGGCAGGCGCTCGCCTGCGTCCTCCCGCAGAACGCGCTCGCGATCGGCCTGCCCCCCGACGAGGCGCGCGCGCTCTGGCAGGTGCTCCTCGTCGCGTTCGGTCCTCCCGGACCGATGCAGCTCGAACGCTCGCACGCGCAGCTCGCCGAGACGCTCTGGCAGACGCTCGCGCCGCGCTCGCAGCGAAGGCTCAAGGATCTCCTGGCGGACTCGCGCGGCACCACGTGGGACGTGGTCATGGAGCGCGCGAGGCAGAGCGGCCGCCGCGTCGGCATGTTCCTCACCGGCGACTTCGGTCATGCCGCGCGCGCCACGGTGGTGGAGAGCGGCGGCGACGACGCGGAGCTCGAGAGGCCCGACGGGCTCGCGAAGCTCTGCGCGAAGCTCCCGTCGCTCGCGGACGTCTACCGGCTCGCCGTGCGTCCGGAGTACGCCGACGCGCGATGGCACGTCCCCACGCCGGCGTCGCTTCGGCTCTCCACGGGGCGCGTGCCGCAGGTGTGACGATGAGGAGGCGCTCCGGCATCGCCGCCTTCGCCGCCGTCGCGCTCGCGGTGACGTCGTGCATCATCGCCGAGCCTCCGACGGACTCGGCGCGCCTGCCGGTCGCGCGCCCGACGATCATCCACGGGTCCGTGGTCCCGCCCGCATCGGCGGTGCTCGGCCGCTTCCCGACGACCTTCATCGTGCCCGTCGAGCTGTTCGATCCGACGGCGACGTTCGAGTACGCCGCGTGGATCGACTTCAACCCCGCGACGGGCGAGGGCCTCGAGTTCTGGAGCACGAGCGAGTTCACGCAGGCGAACACCCAGGGCCGCGTGCGGACGCTCGAGATCCCGCTGCGCGCCCCGCCGGACGATCGCTGCCACGTGATCGAGGTCATCGTCGCGCTCCGGCTCGCGGGCCAGTCCGGCACCGGCGCGCACGCCGCGCTCGATCCGGGCGGGGACATCGTCACCTGGCACTACAATCCGTCGGGCGACGTCGCGGGGTGCCCCGCGCTCGACGCCGGCATCGACGCGGCCGTCCCCGACGCGGGCGCGGACGCGGACGCCGGCGACGGGAGCATCCCGTGAGGCTCTTCCGGCCCGCGGCCCTCCTCCTCGCGGGCGCGGCGTGCGGGGAGGTCGTCGCGCTCCCGCGCTCGACCGCGCCGCTCAATGCGAGCGCCGAGCATCCGTGCGATCGCTACGAGAGCACGCCGGTGAAGGCCCAGTCGCGCGAGGGCCGCTGCGAGGTCCCGGGCCGACCGACGTTCGACTTCACCATCGTCGTCCACGTCCCCGAGACCTCGCACTACGCCGCCGGCCACACGTTCGTGCTCCCGAGCACGAACGTCTCGAAGCCGCTCACGCTGCCGGCGCTCGGCGCGGTCACCGGCGCCTACCAGGTCAAGCAGAGCGTCTCGCAGGCGGTCGGCTTCGAGCTGCCGGACGGCCAGTCGATCCCGGTGCGCGCGACCTACGTGCCCCTCGGTCGCGACGCGCGCGACACGTTCAACGCGGCGCTGCCGCTCGACCTGCTGTTCGCGTCGTCGCGCATCCTCGATCTCGATCCGCCGACCATCGCCTACGTGCGCTCGCTCCCCGTCGGGCGCTGGACGCGCGTGTTCGAGCCCGAGCCGCCGTACGACGCGTTCTTCCCGCCGCGGATCGACGAGGTCACGCTCACGCGCGGCGGCTCGGTGTTCGATCTCGTCGACATCGGCGGCGCGAACGGCGGGCTCGACGACCCCACCGGCACCTCGCGCGATGCGGTGGTCACGCGCGCCGAGGGCCTCGACGGCTGGACGGTCTGGCTCGAGGACCGCGCGAGCGGGCGCCGGGTCTCGACGATCAAGCCGCTCGAGGGCACCGAGTCGCGCCCGCGCCTCGACACGACGGGGAGGGGCACGTCGCTCGAAGGGCTCGACGCGGTCGTCGCGCCGCCGGCCGGATGGATCGGCGTGCCGCGCCTCCGGAACCCGCTCCTCGGCGGCAGCGGTCTCCGGAGCCTCGCGTACCCGACGCTCCGGTCGCCGATCGCGCTCGAAGGGCTCGTCGCGGCGGGCACGCCGGGCGGCGCGTTCATCGCGGCGGCGTCCCGGGTGAGGTTCGCCAGCGTCTCGGTGCTCTTGCCGAACGGCGATGCGCAGACGCTCCTCGAGTACGCGACCTCCGTGTCGACCGACGATCGCGGCCGGTTCGCCACCGTGCTCCCGCCCGGCACCTACGACATCACCGTCGAGCCGCTCGAGGGCACCGGCTTCGCGAGCTTCCGCCGGCAGCTGGTGATCGACGACGGAAAGCCGATCACTCTCTCGCCTCCGCGGCGCACGCGCGTGCGCGGGGTCGCCGTCCTCACCGACGGCCGGCCGGCGGCGAGCGCGGAGATCCTCGCGGTGCCCGCGCCGCTGGCCGACGCGGGCTCGCAGCCGCCGCCTCGGCCGGGCCGCGCGCGCACCGACGAGACCGGCGCGTTCGCGCTCGATCTCGATCAGGGCCAGTACGTGATCACCGCGATCCCCGAGGAGGGGACGGGCTTCCCGCGCGTCGTCGTGCGCGCGACCATCCCGTTCGCCGCCACGGACGCGATCGATCTCGGCGCGCTGCGCATCCCGCCCCCGACGCGGCTCGTGCTCCAGCTGCGCGATCCGAGCAACCTCGCCCGCCCGATCAACGGTGCGCGCGTGCGCATCTTCGCGACGCCGGAGCCCGACCCGACCTCGACGACGCCGTCTCCCGCGCAAGACGCGGCGCTCGAGATCGCGAGCGGCGTGACCGATTCCGGCGGCGCCGTCGAGATCCTGCTCGCGCAGCGGCCCAAATGATCGGGTATGCTGCGGGGCTGTGCTGAGCGACGACCGAATCAACCTCCTCGCGAAGGTGGCGCGTACGCCCCACGGGACGTACTCCGGCACCGCCGGTGAGCGTTCGATCCTCACGCTCGCGGCCGCGTCCTACGGCTCGCGGCCGACCGACGAGGCCACCGTGCCGACCGGCTTCGACCCGTTCGCTGCCGCGCTCTTCGAGAGCATCGTCGAGGGCGCGTACCTGGTGGCCACGGCCGACGGCGTCTTCGACGAAGAGGAGCGCCGCACGTTCGAGCGCATCGTCACCGCCGCGTGCGGAGGCATGGTCCCGCAGAGGCTCGTCGGCGACCTCGTGTCCGATCTCTCCGATCAGCTCGAGGAAGACGGCCTCGACCGGCGCATCCAGCGGCTCGCCGAGGGCGTCGCGAAGAAGGAGCAGGCGGTCGAGGTCCTGCGCATCGCCGCGCTCATCGCCTCGGTGAGCGACGACGTCAGCGCGATCGAGCGCGACGTCCTCACGCGCCTCGCGACGGCGTTCGGTCTGGAACCGTCCGCCGTCGACGGTGCGCTCGAGGACGTCAAGAAGTCGCTCGTCGCCTGATCGCCGTCGTCACTCGGCCTTGTCGCGGCAGACGATGCGCGTCTTGCCGTAGCCCGTGCTCGGCGTGAACGAGGCGTCCGCCGAGCCGCTGCCGCTGCCGCCGCCGCTGCTCGAGCCGAAGCCGGTGCCCTTGTTGAAGTAGAACTGGCACTCCTTGTCGGACTCGCAGCCGGTGTAGACGCACTCGTTCTGGATGCACGAGTAGAACTTGTAGTCCTGGCTCGATCCGCACTCGAGGTCGGTCTGGCAGGGCACGACGCAGCGCTGCTCGGCGGCGTCGCACTTGGCCTCGACGTTCCCGGTCGCCGCGACGCACTCGCGGTCCGTCTGGCAGGTGCCCGGCACGCACGTCCCGTCCGAGCAGCGGTGGAAGCTCGGGCAGTCCGAGTCGAGCGAGCACGCGTTGATGCACGCGTTGCCGACGCACTTGGCGCCGCCATAGCACTGCGCGTCGCTGGTGCATTCGGCGCAGCGGCCGCCGAGACACGAGCCCGAGGTGCACTCGGTGTTCGACTTGCACGCCCGCTCGTAGCGGCACGATCCCGCCTCGCAGGTGTACGAGCGCGTGTCGCAGACGCACTGCTGCTGGTACTGGTCGCAGTAGTACTGGGCGCTCGTGCCTCCCGCCTTGCACTGCTGATCGAGCGACGCGCAGTTCGAAGGCGGCGGCGGACAGCAATCGGCCGCGGTATCGCACTGGATCAGCGCGCACTCCTTCGCGGTCTTCTCGACCTTGAACTCGCCGGTCACGCACACGCCGCCGGCGGCGTTCGGACGGGGCAGGCACGAGAGGCCGTCGGCGCAGTCGTTCGCGTACTGGCAAGCCTCGCCCTTCCGGGACAGACGCGTGCTGGTGGTGCCGCTGTTCTCCGAGCTGGCGCAGCCGAACACGAGGCTGCCCGCGGCGACGGCCGCGAGCGAGAAAGCGATGAGAAAGGACTTCATGGCAGGCTCTCCGAAGCGAATGAGAGGCGTGTCGAGCGGGTCCTACGTCACACGAGGCCCGCGGCTTCCCTGGCACCGCGTGCCGGGAGCCCGACAAACGAGAGCTCGGCCGCGAAGTTTCAGATCGCGTGCGCTTTTGAATATGGCCGCACGCCCTTCAGTCGAACGCGCGCCGACTGGCTCGCGTGGTACGCGCCGCGCCGGAGGGCATGGATGATCCCGCGCGGGCGGATGCCCCGCCCGTCCTCGAAGGGATTGAACCGCAGCTCCGGATCATCGCCGTCGAGGACCCGCTCGAGCCCGAGCCGCGCGACCTCCCGCCAGGGCCCGCGCGGCCCGTACGACGCCTCGATCGCCAGGACCACCGGATGGTCCTCGTCGTTCACCGCGTGCGAGAGCCGCTCGGCGCGCGTCTCGCCGCCGCCGCCGCTCCGCCGCGGACGCAGGCGGAGGTAGAAGCGCTTCGCGACGCCCGCGAGATCGAACGGCGAGATCGCGAAGTACTGGTTCGCGAGGTAATCGTCGACGTCCGTCGTGAGCGGCGCGAAGCCGAGCGTCCACGGCCGCTTGATCGTGGCGAACAGGAGGTCCTGATCGCCCCGCGCGCCATCCCGGATCCGGACGGCACACCCGAGCACGTCCGGCAGATGCGTGCCCGCCTTCTTCCACAGCGCCCCCGAGAACCGCACGAGCGCGCGCCCCTCGAGCGCGGCCGCGAGCGCCGCGAGGTCCTCCGGGGCATCGTCGACGACCTCGACCGTCGCCTCGACGAGCTGCCCGACGGGATGGAGCACGCGCGCATGGCGGATCGCAGAGCCCGCTGCCCAGAAGGGTGCGCTCAGCCATCCGGACACACGGCCGAGCTGCTCGGAGGGCGGCTTCATCCCTCGGCTCTCATCCAAGTTCCGTTCCTCCCTCCTCATGGCTCGGCTCGCGTGGCTTGCGCGCGCACCGCCGCACGCCTCCGTGCGGCCGCGGACGCCCGCGCATCCGCGGGCTCTCGCGGGCTTCTGCGCACCCGCGCACCGGCGCACTCGCGCACTCGCGCACTCGCGCACGGCCGTCGCCCGGGGGGGACCCGCCGCCGCGCCCGGCTTCCTTCTGCGGTGAAGGGTGGTGCGGAAGTCGTTGATCTTGCAGCTCCCCCGTTCCCACGCTTTTGCAGTGAAGTGAGCGACGCTTTTGCGCAGAAGCGAAGCCGCGGCGCCCCTGGTGATGGCGCCGCCCCGAGCGGCGTCGGGACGTGAGCGCAGCCGCTTCTGCAGAGAAGCGTCCATGAGATCGCTCCGCGACGGACGGACCTCGCGGCCCGGGCGGCGACGTTTCCGTCGTGAAGCCGGAGGCGCACACGCTTCTGCGGTGAAGCGAGACATCGGCGACGCTTCTGCGGTGAAGCGAGCCCATCGGCGACGCTTCTGCGGTGAAGCGAGACCATCGGCGACGCTTCTGCGGTGAAGCGAGACCATCGGCGACGCTTCTGCGGTGAAGCGAGCCCATCGGCGACGCTTCTGCGGTGAAGCGAGCCCATCGGCGACGCTTCTGCGGTGAAGCGAGCCCCTCAGCGATTCTGCCGAGAAGCGCCGGCGGGGATCCTCCGCGACGGACGGACCTCGCGGCGCGGGCGGCGACGCTTCTGTCGTGAAGCCGGAGGCGCGGACGCTTCTGCGCAGAAGCCGGGTTGGTTTCAGCGGTGAAGGGTGATCGCGGAAGCCCCGGAAATTGGCTGATTCCAGAGTTCGGCTTCTGCGGTGAATCGAGCGGGGCGGAGCGGCGCTACCGACAGGCCGGCGCGGGCGGCGTCAGGAGGCTTCGCGCGCCATCTTGAAGAGATCGGCCTCGCCCTCGCGTCCCGCGTCGCGCGCCTCGCGCTCGAGCAGCGCGAGCACCTCGCGGTGCTTCGGCAGGAGCTCCTCGCGGCGCTCGGGGGGCGCGTCCTCCAGGCGCGCCGAGAGGAGCGCGAGGAGGTCCATGCTGCGCCCGAGGCGCGTGAGCAAGCCGACGAGCTCGTCGATGATCGCGTCGTTCGACGGATCGGCCTGGAGGCCGCGCGTGAGCGTCTCGACGCGCTGCTCGGCGTCGGCCTCGTCGAAGACCGCAGGTGCCGGCTCGTTCGCCGCCGGGATCGGGATGGGCTCGGCGACGGCGACCGAGGGCAGGCGGACGCCGGCTTCGCGCGCGATGCGCTCGCCGAGGCTCTTGAGCTTCTCCGCGAGCATGACGTCGTCGGGCGCGATCGCGGTGGCGGTCGCGAGGTGACGCTGCGCCGCCGCGAGATCGCTGCGCGACTCCTCGAAGCGCGCAGCCTCGAGCAGCCACGGCACCGCCGAGCGCTCGCGTCCCGCACGCTCGCGCAGGCGCGCGAACGCGAGCGCGGCTCCCGCGAGATCGCCGATCGCCACGCGGTAGCGGCCCTCGAGCCCGCG
Organism: Labilithrix sp.; assembly: GCA_039809525.1. GTDB lineage: Bacteria > Myxococcota_A > Polyangia > Polyangiales > Polyangiaceae > Labilithrix. The sequence continues at coordinate 31,947 of JBDHVD010000036.1, forward strand.
CGCCTCGATCGCTTCGTGCGCGTCGTCGGGGATGGCGCGCAGGCGCGCGATGGCGTCGGGCCTGTCCTCGAGGCGATCGCCGAGGACCTTCGCGAGCTCGAGCTCCATCCAGGCGACGGGCGCGTGCTTGCGCATCGCGATCTCGATCGCGTGCTGGAGGAGCGCCGCGCCGCGCGCCGCGCGGCCTTCGGCGGCGATGGCCGCGCCGAGCCCCGCGATCGCGTCCGCGTCGTCGGGGCGATAGAGGAGCGCGCGCTCGTAGTGGAGCGCGGCGTCCGCGCCGAGCCCCGACGCGCGGTAGACGTCGCCCGCCTTCCTCAGCACCGCGTGCCGCTCGCGGGCGCCCTGCGCGAGCGCCTCGAGCTCCTGGAAGTCGGCGCGCGCATCGGCGAGGCGGCCGGCCGCGAGCCGCTTCTGCGCGCGCGTCCAGCGCAGCTCCGGTACGCGCGGAGCGCGCGCGACGGCGCGATCGAGCGAGCGGAGCGCCTCGTCGGGGTCGGCCGTGAGGCGCGCGGCTTCGTCGTGGGCGAACGCCGCGATCGGGTTCGACGTCTCGCGCTCGCCCTCGCGGAGGAGCGCGACGATCGCGCCCGTCGTGTCGCCCGCCTCGACCAGGAGCTTGCCCGCGAGGAGGCCGAGCATCGTGGCCGACGCGTCGCGCAGCGTGGCGAGCGCGGCCTCGGCGCGACCACCCACGTGCGCGTCGATCTCGGCGATGCGCCGCGCGATCTCGGGATGCCGCGGCGCGCGCTCGAGCGCGGCGAGATCGAGGGCGCGCGCGCGCTCGTAGTCGCCGGCCACGCGCGCGTCGTC
>JBDHVD010000037.1:0-32709 GCA_039809525.1 Labilithrix sp.
TACGTGCGCATCCAGGTCGTGCTCCACAAGCTCGCGGCGAAGTCGTATCCCGAGCCGAGCAAGAAGGACATCGACGAGGCGATCACCGCGGCGATCGACGTGCGCGACTCGAACGAGGACGACAAGTACCTCGACAACGCCGCGTTCTTCGTCGTCGACGTCTCGGACGTCGGGCGTGACATCGCCTACCAGCAGTACGAGGACTCGCGCGGCACCGCCGGCGTGCAGAAGCGCGAAGAGGTGAAGTTCGACTCCGAGGACCCGAACACCCGCAAGGTGATCCGCGATCAGATCCCGGCGGTCGTCCAGCAGTCGATGAACGCGCGCGACGAGTACGTGCGCATGGTCCCGCCCTCGCTCGACACCACGAAGAAGGGCGTCGAGTACCAGTACTACGTCGCCGAGACGTACTTCCTCTACGGACAGTTCGACATGGCGCGCCAGCGCTTCGAGCCGATGTGGAAGGAGCACTGCGGCGTCGACGAGTACGGCTACAAGGCTTGGGAGAAGCTCATCACGATGTCGAACATCGAGCGCGATGCCGATCGTTCGACGCAGCTCGCCGAGGCGGAGAAGCAGCACTCCTGCGCGGTGACCGAGGAGAACAAGGCGAAGGCCGGGCTCATCGTCAACCCGACGCTCCAGGAGGCGGCGTTCGTCAACGCGCGCAAGAAGTTCGAGCAGGCGAAGGCGGCGCCCCCGGGACCGGAGAAGAACAAGCTCTGGCGCGAGGCCGCTGCGATGTACGAAGCGGCGCTCAAGGCCGCGCCGGCACGCGACGAGGCGCCCGAGGCGGCGATGAACGCGGCGTACGCCTACAAGCAGGTCGGCGAGTACAACAAGGCGATCGAGCTCTACAACCTGTTCATCACGGAGTACGGCTCGGACGCGAAGCTGAACGCGCTCCAGAAGGGCGATCCGAAGACGAAGTCCGCCCCGGACCCGAAGAAGTACCAGGAGCGGGTCGGATTCCTCGGCGACGCGTACGACGCGCTCGGCACGACGTACTACTCGTTCTTCAACTACCAGCGCGCGGCGGAGACCTACGAGAAGGTCGCGAGCAACCAGCGCTTCGACGAGAAGAAGCGTCGCGACGCGGCGAAGAACGCGATGATCCTCTACGCGAACATGAACCAGCGCGACAAGATGCTGGCGGAGTACCGCACGCTCGTGTCGCTGCACCCGCCGCCGGAGGACAAGGCGAACGCCGACTATCTCGTCGCGTCGTTCGACTACAAGCAGTGGGATCGGAACAGCCCCGATACCGGGACGAACCGGCAGAACCGTCTCCAGGCCGAGGGCGCGCTGATGCAGTACTTCAACGCGAACCGCAACGCGCCGGGCGCGGGCCGCTTCCTCGTCGAGGCCGCGTACGCGGTCGGCAAGATGAAGAAGATCGGCGGAGAGGGTGACTGGAAGGCCTGGTTCCGGAACACCGTCGGCGCGTGGGACAACTTCAAGGCGAAGGCGCCCACGAACAAGGACGGCAAGAACGAGGCGCAGCTGCCGCCGTACGTCGACTACGGCGCCGAGGCGGAGTTCACGCTCCTCGACGACGAGATCACCGCGAAGTGGGACGTGCCGGACAAGCACAAGTACACCGGCGCGGTGCCCGACATCCTCGGCGCCGTCGATCCGAAGACCGGCGCGGTGACGAAGAAGGGCAAGTACCAGCTCAATGCCGAGGAGGCGAACAAGTACGACCTGATGCTCGAGAACCAGGTCGTGAAGAAGTACGAGTCCGTCGAGTGGGTCCCCGCGGCGTTCGCACGGCGCGGTCAGATCTACGACACCCTGCGGACCGGCCTCTACAACACGGTCAAGGTGAGCCTCTTCACGAAGCAGCAGGAGGCGACCCTGAACACGATGCGCAACAGCGGTCGTGACGACCTGATGAACAAGGCCGACGAGCTCGAGGACGCCGCCAAGGAGTTCTGGCGGAAGAAGAAGCAGCAGGAGCTCGACGGCGCCGACGAGCTGATGGTCCGCTACTATGCGACGGCGGTCGCCTACGCGCGGAAGTTCAACGTCCGCAACGTGGCGATCAACCGGGCCATCTCGCGGCTCGCGTACTACACGGACATCATCGGTGACGCGAAGATGCAGCAGTACGTGACCAACACGAACGATCCGGTCAACAAGGGCGCGAAGCTCACGTACACGCCGAACATGTACGTGCAGACGCGGCCGGGCCTGACGACGCTGCCGCCCCCGAGCGGCGAGGCGAAGCCGCTCCCCGCAGCGCCCTAGTCTGGTGGGAACCTCACGGTTCCCTCATTTCGCTTTGCGAAATGAGCCTCCCTCCCTTGCCACGCCACCGGCCCGCGCGCACGCCTACGGCGCTCGGGTCGCTACGCTCCCCGAGGAGCGCGCTACCGTAGGGATGAAGTCGCGACGTCCGTTGGAGATAGAGAACATGCGAAGCATCATCACCACGGCATCCTCGATCGCGCTCGCGGCGGTCCTCGTGTTCGCGTGCGGCGGGGACGACAGCAAGCGCGTCGTCGCCCCGAGCCCGGAGGCGGGGACCGGAACGCCGGTCGAGACCGCCGCGGGCGGTCAGGTCGGCGTCGTCGACTCCGCCGGAACGAGCGGCCTCAGCGGCGCGGCGAAGAGCGCGTACGAGCGCGGGTGGGCCGCGTGGCTCTCCGGCGATCTGCAGGGCGCGAAGAAGGGGTTCCAGGAGGCGATGAGCCTCGATCCCAAGTCGCCTGCGCCGCCGTACTCGCTCGGCATCGTGCAGGAGCGCCTCGGCGACCTGTCGGGCGCGCAGCAGTCGTACCGGTCGGCGTTCACCGCGAACCCGGATCACGAGCTGTCGATGTGCTCGTACGCGCTGTCGCTCGCCAACTCCGGCCACCCCGGAGAGGCGGACACCTTCCTCAAGGACAAGCTCGGCAAGCACGACAAGTCACCGCGCCTCCACGCGTGCGCGGGTGAGGTGAAGAGCATCGGGAAGGACCACGGATCGGCGCAGCAGCTCGCGCAGCAGGCGCTCAACATCGATCCGGACTTCAAGGAGGCGATGGTCGTCGTCGCGCGCGACCACTACCGCGCGCGCAAGATGGACCTCGCGAAGTACGCGCTCCAGGCGATCCTCGACGGCTTCGGCGACGCGTCGCCGGCGCGTGACAAGGACAACGCCGAGGCGCATCTGCTCCGCGGTCTCATCTACCGCGAGGGCGGCGCGCGGGCCGTCGCGCTCACCGACTTCGAGGCGGCGGTGAAGAAGCGCCCCGACATGGTCGAGGCGCTCGTGAACCTCGGCTCGATGCGGCTCGAGGCGGGCAACGCGAACGACGCGGTGCCGGTGCTCGAGAGCGCCGTGCGCTTCGGTCCGAACAGCGCGATCGCGCACCTGAACCTCGGCGACGCGTACCGCCTCCAGGGCAAGTACGCCGAGGCGAAGAAGGAGTTCGATCAGGCGCTCGCGCTCGACTCGTCGCTCGCCGCGGCGCACTACGACCTCGGCCTCATGTACCTCACGGCGCCGAGCATCCCGGGCACGAGCGCGGACGCGCAGGTGTCGACGGCGATCAAGGAGCTCGAGACGTACAAGACGATGCGTGGTCCGAAGGCGCCCGCGGGCGTCGACGATCAGATCGACGACCTGCTCGCGCGCGCGAAGGCGAAGCAGGCCGAGCTCAAGAACGCGGTGGCGCAGCCCGCGGCGGCGCCGGCTGCGAGCGGTGGCGCGGCGAAGCCCGCGGGTGGCGCGCCCGCGTCGAAGAAGTAACCTGTGAAGATGGATTGCCGTCTCCCCGCGCTCCTCGTCGTCGCCGCCGCGCTCGTCGCGCCGGGCGCGGCGCGCGCGGAGCAGACGCTGAAGCCGGTCACCGTGCACGGCCGCGCCGCGAAGCCGAGCGTGGTGATCGAGATCAAGCGCGAGGCGCCGAGCGTCGGGCTCCGGCCGCTCGCGCCGCCGAAGTCGTTTTTCCAGAGCCAATGACGGAGAGCCCATGAAGAAGCTCGTTCTCACGCTCGCTGCAGCAGGTCTGTTCTCGATCGCGGGTGACGCGTCGGCGCAGCAGAAGGGCGGAGGCGTGATCACGATCAACGAGGTCACCATCGTCGGCCGCGTGCAGAAGCCGGTCGCGTCGGTCGACGTCTCGAAGATCCAGGCGAAGCTCACGCTCGCGGAGCTCCGCCAGCCGTTCCTCGATCGGATCGAGGAGGCGGCGAAGAAGGATCCGTTCTGATCGCGACCCTCGCGTGATCGCCGCCTTCGCCGCGATCGTCGCCTTCGCATGCGCCGCCGCGAGCGCGCGGCGCATGTGGCTCGCCTCGAACGCGACCGCGTGGCATCCGGAGGTGCTGCTCGCCCTGCTCGGCAAGAGACCCGACGGCGAGACGGTCGCCCGGCTGCGCGAGGCGGCGGCGAAGGACGCGCGCGCCGACTGGGAGCGCGAGTTCCTCGCGGCGGTCTCGAACCCCGACGAGCACGTCCGCGCGGCGCTCGTCAACGAGCAGCTCTCCGAGCTCGACTACCGCATCCAGAGGTGGGCGAGCGTCCCGCGGATCTGCGCGCGCATCACGACGAGCTTCGCGTTCCTCCTCGCGGCGGTCGTCCTCCGGAACGGGCTCGCCGACACGACCGACTTCTCCGAGCCGACCATGCGCGCGCTCATCGGTGACGGCCTCACCGTGGTGTTCATGGGGTTCGTGGGTACGAGCTTCTGCATCGCAGCGAACCGCCAGGCGCGGACCGCGGCGCGCGCCCGCCTCGCCGCAGCCGATGCGTTGGTCGAGCGGCTGGAGGCGCTCGCGATGGAAGGGTAGCGGCGGCTGGAGGCGCTCGCGATGGAAGGGTAGCGGCGGCTGGAGGCGCTCGCTGGACGGCGGAGCGACCACGGTGCGCGGGAAAAACCGGTGTACTTCCGCGAGAATCTCCAGGTATCCTCGGGGCGCCGGGCGGTGATGCGCCGGTGCGGGAACTTTTCGGCACGTTCGACGTCTGACGAGGGAATCTCTTTGTCTTCCCCGAGGAGCACGCGATGAACATGGGACCGGGACCCGGAGCTCAGCCGGGCGGAGCACCTGCAGGACGCCCCGGACAGATGACCGCGGTCATGCGGGCGATGTCCGTCGCCAGCGGCCCGAAGGTCCTCCGCATCGGCGTCGTGCAGAGCGGACGCGTCACCGAGGAGCGCATCATCAAGCAGCGCACGACGGTGACCGTCGGCTCGAACGAGCGCGCCGTCTTCGTCATCCCGTCGCAGGCCGTGCCGCCGATGTTCAAGCTCTTCGAGCTCATCGGCGCGGACTACTACCTGAACTTCCTCGACGGCATGACCGGGCGCGTCGCGCTCGCGAGCGGCATCTCGGATCTCAACGCGCTCAAGGGGCAGGCGAAGAAGGTCGGCGGCGCCTACCAGATCAAGCTCACCGAGGACGCGCGCGGAAAGGTCGTCATCGGCGAGACGACGTTCCTCTTCCAGTTCGTCGCGCCGCCGCCGGTGCAGCCGCGCCCGCAGCTCCCGCTCGCGGTGAAGGGCGGTCTCGCGAGCCAGATCGACTGGTCGCTCACGATCATCGCGGCGTTCAGCTTCCTCCTCCACTTCGGCCTCGTCGGCGCGATGTACTCCGACTGGATGGACCCGGTCGTCGGTGACGACTTCAACGTCGCCGGGCTCGTCGACATGATGAAGAACATCCCGCCCCCGCCGGTGCAGGAGGTGCAGCCGGTCGACACGTCGGCGGTCGCGACGGCGACGGCCACGGCGACGGCGGCGACGAAGCCGCAGGGCGGCGGAGGCGCGGGTGGCTCGAGCGGCGCGCACGGGCGATCGTCGGGCGGCAACGTGAGCGACGCGAAGGCCGCGGCGCTCGCCGCGCAGGCGGACGCCATGCAGATGCAGATGCTCGCCGCGCTCAACGGCGGCTCGGCGGTGCAGGGCGCGCTCAACCGCAGCGACATCCCTCCGGTCGATCTCTCCGGCGCCGCGGCCTCGGGCGCGGGCGTCGCGCACGGGACCGGCGACCTCAAGGTCGGCGGCGGCGGCGGTGCCGTGCAGGGCGGCGGCAAGGGCGCCGGCCTCGGCGGCCTCGGCGGCGGAACGAAGGGCTCGGGCACCGGCGAAGGGGCCGGTACGGAGCGCAAGGTCGAAGGCCCGAAGGGCGACGTCGCGTTCGGTGGGTCGACGGCCACCGTGCCGATCTCGGACGCCGACCGCGTCATCGCGGGTCTCCGTCCGCGCTTCCGCCAGTGCTACAACACGGGCCTCCAGAGCGACCCGAGCATGGCCGGCAAGGTCGTGATCACGGCGAAGGTCGGACCGAACGGCGAGGTCTCGAGCGCCGACGTCTCGCAGAACACGGGCCTGTCGCAGGGCGTGGCGAGCTGCATCGCGCGCGTCGTCAAGAACGCCACGTTCAGCGCGCCGGGCGGCGGCGGCTCGACGCTGGCCATCCCCGTCACGTTCGTTCAGCAGGGCAAGTAAGCTCGAACGATCCGGCCGAGCGGCGCAACGAAGGATCCAAGCAGGCTCGCGTCGCCGCACCTTTTCGAGGGTGCGGCTCGCAACTTGCGAGGATCCTTCGTGTTTAAGCTCGGCTTTTGCGTTGACACGTCATGGCGATCCATCTAGATTCGCGTAACTCCGGGAGGCACATGCGCGTCCGCTCTTCGTTGAAGTGGGTCTTGGCGTTCGGCATTCTCGGCTACGTCGCGACCGCAGGGGCCCAGACGCCTGCAGGCGGCGGCGCCGCTGCGACCGGCGGTGGCGCGACGGCGGAAGGCCAGGGCACGGTCGGCTTCCAGCGCAAGACGCAGCTCACGCCGCAGGAGCAGCTCGCCGAGGCGGGCAAGCACGTGACGCGCATGGAGCAGGCGTCGGGCGCCGTCCGCAAGATGCTCGAAGAAGCCCGCCGGCAGCGTGACGTCGTCAAGACGCTCTGCCTGAACGACAAGCTCTCGCAGATCGACGTCGCGATCCGCTCCGCGCGGGATCGGCGCACGCAGCTCCAGGCCGCCGTCAACCGGAACGACGCCGAGCTGTCGAACCACGAGTTCACCATCCTCACGGTGCTCCGTCAGCGGACCGAGCAGCTCATCGCCGAGGCGAACCAGTGCATCGGCGAGGAAGCGGCGTTCGTCGGCGAGACCCGCACGCGCGTCACCGTCGATCCGGACATCCCGCCCGACGAGACGCCGTACCCGGGCTACGAGCTCGATCCGACCAACCCGGTCCCGCGTCCCGGCACCGACGGCACGCTCGATCGGCCGCCGTGCGTGAGCTGCACGCTGTAGCCTGCCGACCCGCACCTGTTTTCGTTTCGCCGTTGCAGTAGTTCCGCGCCCCGAGTAGTCCGCGGGGGATAGTTTGCCCGAAGGGCAACGCCGCTCCTCTCTTCGACTTCGGACCCATGACGACTCGCCCCGGACTAGCTCGCACTCGCAGACTTCCCCGCGTCCTGCGTTCGTGCGCGGCCTTCGCCGTGCCCGCCGCGCTCTTGCTCTGGTCGAAGAGCGCATCCGCGCAAGGCTGGATGAAGGATCGCCGCTTTCAGGAGGGCGCCGGCATCCGTGCGGGTGACCTCGAGCTGCATCCCGGCATCGGCGGCGAGATCGGCTACGACTCGAACTGGTTCCTCCGCTCCCAGAAGGACGGCCCAAACGTCGTGAATGCGGCGCCGCAGGCTCCTGTTCGCGAAGGCGCGGTGTTGCGAATCACTCCGTCGTTCTCGGTGTCGACGCTCGGGATTCAGCGAACGGAGCAAGAGGGCGTCCCGGGCACGCCGCGGGTGCTTCAGTTTCGGGGTACGGTTTCGGCAACCTATCGAGAGTTTTTCGGTGCCCAAGAGCTGCGCGATCAACGCAACGTGAGCGGTAATGCAGGGCTTCGCGCAGATATCAACGCGGGTCGCCCGGTCGCCTTCGCCATTTTTGCAGGCTACCAGCGCCTCGTTCAGCCTGCTGTCGTGTCCAATCCTAATTTAGCGTTCAACCGAAGCGACCTGAGCGGCGGCGCTGAAATTACGGTGATGCCGGGCGGGGGTACACTCGACCTTCGCGGAGGCTATCAGCTTCTCGCCGCGCTCTATGAAGAGTCGAACGGTGTGCCGTATACCCACCTCGTTCATACGATTTCGGAACGCAATCGCTGGAGGTTCCGTCCCCGGACGGCGCTCTTCCACGACACGTCGCTGCAGTTCGTGACGTATCCAAATGCGGAGCGTGCGACGAACTATCTCAATGATTCGACCCCCGTTCGAACGCGGGTTGGCCTGACCGGGCTCCTCACGCAACGTTTCGGCACGACCTTGGCTGTCGGCTATGGAGCGTCCTTCTTTAGGAACCCGCAGGCGATTTCGTCTCCCCAGTACGACAGCGTCAATGCGCAGGCGGAGGGGACGTTTTATCTCTCGCAGTCGGGTGGCTCGGCAGAGCCTGGGCAAAGCACGCTGCTGTTGTCGACGTTGTCGCTCGGCTACCTGCGGGATTTTCAGAACAGCCTGCTCGGTAATTTTTACACGTACAACAAGGGGTACGCGCGCATCGAGTACTGGTTCGGCGGCAAGACCGTGCTGAACTTGGAAGGCTACGTCGAAGATCAGGAGTACCCGACTCCGTTCGTGAACTTCGGAGGCGTAGTTCGACCCGCGAATGGACCCAATGGGGCGCCTCTCGGAGACTTCACGAACATCCGCGCGGGTGGTTCGTTCTTCGGTGAGTATCGCGTCAGCGATTCGGTCGGGATCAACACGACCATCGGTTACGATCAGACGTTTAGTGACACGCAGCTCGAGGCCGGGGGGACCGACGCGGCCGGGCAGCCGCTCGTCTACGATCTCAACTGGCGGCGCTTCCAGGCGTTCCTCGGCGCGCGCTGGTTCCTTTAGGCTGGTGGGGCTTGCGCCCCCTCATTGCGCCTTCGGCGCGCTGAGCCTCCCCCCTGGGCCTCGCGACTGGCCCGCGGGCTTCGCCTGCGGCGAACCGCGCTTCGCGCGAAGGCCCGCTGCGCTTGGGCAAGACCTGCGCGCGCCCTCATCGTCGCTTCGCGCCGATGAGCCTCCCCCTGCTTTCATCTGACCTGCCCGCGGGCGCGCCTTCGGCGTCGCGCGCTCTGCGCGCGGGGGCGCGCTGCGTCCGGGCAAGACCTGCGTACGCCCCATCGTCGCTCGTGCCGATGAGCCCGATGAACGCGGCTTGACCGGACGTTCAGCCGAGCGGTAAGGGAAGCTCCCTGAATGGCCGGCGTCCGGCCTGCCACTCACGTCTCGCGTCGTCTCTCATGTCGCGCCTCCTGTCACTCCTCTCGGTCTTGTGGGTGCTCGTCCTGCCGCTCTTCTTGCCGGGATGCGGGAAGAGCTATCCGCCGCCTCCGAAGCTCCCCGAGCCGGTGGTCAACCAGCAGGTCGGCCCCGGTGACGTCGTCGAGGTGATCGTCGTCGGCGAGGACAAGCTGCCGAAGGACTACGAGATCAACAACGACGGGACGCTCGACTTCCCCTACGTGAAGCCGATCAAGGCCGCGGGGCTCGACCCGCGTCAGATCGCGACGTCGATCCGCAACCAGCTCGTCGAGGCGAAGTTCCTCGTCTCGCCGCAGGTGCAGGTCAAGGTCAAGGCCTACAACTCGAAGAAGATCCAGGTCATCGGCCAGGTCGCGAAGCCGGGGCCGATCCCGTATCAGGACGGCATGACGCTCGTGCAGGCGATCAGCGCCGTGGGATGGTTCACGCCGCTCGCCGACACGAACAACGTGCAGGTCATCCGGCAGGTTCCGAACGGCAGCGTGAACGCGCTCGTGAGCGTGGACGCGATCACCGACAACGTCCGCCCCGACGTGAAGCTCCAGCAGGGCGACACGATCAAGGTCAATCAGCGCCTCTTCTGAGCGCGCTCGCCAGGATCGCTCACGTGCCGCGTCTGCTCCTCCTCCTGACGGGCGGTACGCTGCTGATGACGCCGACCGATCCGGGCAAGGGGAGGCCGGGATCGATCTCGATCGACGAGGAGCGGATGATCCGCGACCTCGTGCGCGAGGTGCCGAGCCTCGGACGCCTCGCCGACTTCGACACCCGCCTGCTCTTCCAGATGGACTCGGCGAACATGCAGCCGAGCCACTGGCTCACGCTGGCGCGCGAGATCCACGCCGCGCTCCCGAGCTACGACGGCGTCGTCGTCGTGCATGGCACCGACACGATGGCGTACACCGCGAGCGCGCTCGCGCTGCTCCTCGGGCCCCTGCCGAAGCCCGTCGTGCTCACCGGGGCGCAGCGCCCGCTGATCGAGGCGCGGACGGACGCGCGGCAGAACCTCGTCGATGCGGCGCTCGTGGCGACGCTGGCGGTGCCCGAGGTCGCGATCGTCATGGGCTCGCGCGTGATGCGCGGTGCGCGCGCGACGAAGCGCGACGCGTGGAGCCTCGACGCGTTCGAGTCCCCGAACTGCGCGCCGCTCGTCGAGCTGGGGATCGGGGTCGAGCTCGCGCCGCACGTGCGTGCTCCGGAGCCGCTCGCGCCGTTCGACGACCGCCTCGAATCGGGCGTGCTCGCGGTGCGCGTCTTCCCGGGGCTCGACCCGGCGCTCGTGCGCGGCGCGCTGCGTCTCGGGGTGAAGGGGCTCGTCCTCACCGCGTACGGCTCGGGCACCCTGCCGAACCAGGGCGGCTCGCTCATCCCCGCGCTCGAGGAGGCGCGCGAGCGCGACGTCCCCGTGCTCGTCGTCTCGCAGTGCCACCGTGGGTTCGTCGATCTCCGGCAGTACGAGGGCGGCGCGTCGGCGGCCGCGGCGGGCGCGATCTCGGGCGGCGACATGACGACGGAGGCGGCGATCGCGAAGATGATGATCGGGCTCGGCCGCTACGGCAACGGCGAGGCCCTTCGCCGTTTCCTGGCGGCGAACGTCGTCGGCGAGCGCGACGCGTGAGCACCATCCGCCGCTCGGTCCTCGACTTGATCGGCGATACGCCCGTCGTCGCGTTGCGTCGGATCGCATCGCCCGGCACGACCGTGCTCGCGAAGCTCGAGGCGAACAACCCGAGCGGCAGCGTGAAAGATCGTCCCGCGCTCGCGATGATCGAGGCCGCCGAGGCGGCGGGCGCGCTCGCCGAGGGAGGCGCGATCGTCGAGGCGACGAGCGGCAACACGGGCATCGCGCTCGCGATGATCGCCGCGGTGCGCGGCTATCGCTGCGTCCTCGTGATGCCCGAGGACATGAGCGTCGAGCGGCGCCGCATCTTGCGCGCCTACGGCGCGGAGATCGTGATCACGCCGGCGGAGGAGGGGATGGCCGGCGCGGTGGAGGAGGCCGAGCGCATCGCGCTCCGCACCGAGCGCGCGTTCATCCCGCGGCAGTTCGAGAACGTCGCGAACCCGGAGGCGCACGCGCGCACGACCGCGCGCGAGGTCCTGCGTGACGTCCCGGACGTCGCCGCCTTCGTCGCGGGGGTCGGCACGGGCGGCACGATCACCGGCGTCGGTCGCGTGCTGCGGGCCGAGCGGCCGAGCGTCCGCATCGTCGCCGTCGAGCCGGAGAGGAGCGCGGTCCTCGGCGGAGGCGAGCCCGGTCTGCACGGCATCCAGGGCATCGGCGCCGGCTTCGTCCCGCCGGTGCTCGATCGCGGCGTGCTCGACGAGGTCGCCCGGGTGAGCGACGCGGATGCGGACCGGATGGCGCGTCGTCTGGCGCGCGAGGAGGGCCTGCTCGTCGGGCCGTCGTCCGGCGCGAACGTGCACGTCGCCTGCGCGATCGCGCAGCGGGTGCAGGGCCCGGTCGTGACGATCCTCTGTGATACGGGCGAGCGCTACCTGCTCGCGTGAGCGGCGCTCGCGTCAGGCGCCGTTGAAGTCGGGGTCGCGCTTCTGCGACCACGCCATGACGCCTTCGATGACGTCGTTCGTGCGGAGGAGGCGCAGCTGCCCCTCGCGCTCGCGGCGGAGCGCCTCTTCGACGTCGCCCCAGCTCGCGTACACCGCGCTCTTCAGCGCCGCGTAGGCGAGGGGAGGCCCCTTCTCGATCCGCCGGGCGAGGGCGAGGGTCGCCTCGCGGAGCTCCGCCGGCGGCACGCATCCGGCGAGCAGGCCGAGCGCGTCGAGCTCGCCGGCCTCGAGCTTCTCCGACAGGAGCATCGCCTTCATCGCGCGCGCGGTGCCCACGAGGCGCGGCAGCCAGAACGTGCCGCCGCCGTCCGGCATGAGGCCGATGTTCACGAACTTCTCCTGCACGTAGGCGTTCGTCGTGGCGATGCGGAGATCGCAGGCGAGGGCCATGTCGGCGCCGAAGCCCACGGCCGCTCCGTCGATCGACGCGATCGTCGGCTTCGGGCAGCGGACGATGGCCTTGATGACGGAATGGAACGCGTCCATGTAGCCGTCGAGCTTCTCCATGATGTCCGGGTCCTCGGCGAAGGTACGCCGGAGATCCGCGCCCGCGCAGAAGTGACCGCCCGCTCCGGTGAGGACCACGCAGCGGACGTCCGTGGCGCTCGACGCCTCGCCGATCGCCGCCGCGAGCCGCTCGACCACGCCTCTCGTGAGAGAGTTCCGCGCCTCGGGTCGGTTCAGGGTGACGACGACCGTGCGTTCGATGCGCTCGACGAGGACTTCGCTGCTCATGAAGCTTTTCCTTTGGCGCTGCTCGGCATGCTGGCGCGCGCCGGAGAAGACGGGTTGGCGGACGAGGCGGGGGCGCGCGGCGACGGAAGCGGCACGCCGATCGGCGACAGCTCCGCCTTCACCGGACGGTTGTAGAAGTCGGACGCGAGGTACGCCTTCACCGCGCGTTGCACGAGGATCTTCGCGACCGCGCCGAGCGGGACGGCGAGCAGCACCCCGAGGAAGCCGAAGAGCGAGCCCGCGGCCATCATCGTGAGGATCACCTCGAGCGGCGCGAGCCCGACGCTCCGCCCGACGATGCGCGGGGTGATCATCGTCGCATCGATGACCTGCACGCCGCCCATGACCGCGAGGACGCCGACGAGCGTCCCGGGGCCCTGCCAGTCGAGGATCGCCATGCCCATCGCGACGAGCACGCCGAGGGTGAAGCCGACGTAGGGGACGAAGGCGAGCATGCCGGTCATGACGCCGATGGGCACCGCAAGGCGGATGTCGACGATGCGCAGGCCCGTCGCGTAGAGCGCGGCGAGCACGATGTTCGCGGTGAGCTGTCCGCGCACGTAACCGGAGAGCGTCTTGTGGATGTCCTTCGCGACCGAGCCGACGCCGGGCGCCCAGCGCCGGGGGATCAGCTGCTCGACGCGCGCGACGATCCGGTCGAAGTCGATCAGCAGGTACAGCGCGAAGACCGGAACGATGAGCGCCGAGAGCGCGACGCCGACGTAGCCGAGCGTGCCGAACAGCGCGGTGCGCGCCGTCTCCCAGTCTCCTCCGGATCCGATGCGGTCGCGGAAGAACTTCGAGAGATCGTTCATCGTGTGCGGCAGCTTGATGTGCAGCGTGGTCGCGAGCCACGGCTCGACCCGCGCATGGAGGCTCATCACCTTGTCCGGGACCGTTCGCCAGGCGTCCGTCACCTCGTCGATGAACATCGGTATCGCGTAGATGAGGACGAGCGTGAAGAGCGCCGCGATGCCGAGCATCACGAGGATCGCGCCGAGCGGACGCGGGATGCGCAGCGCCTCGAGTCGGTCGACCGCCGGATCGAGCGCGTACGCGACGAGGAACGCGAGGAACAGCGGCACGAGCACGCCGCGCAGCACGTACGCCAGCGCGAGCACCAGCACGACCGCGAGGAAGATCATCTTCCTCCGGAAGCTCGTGCCCGGCTCCTTCGCCGCGTTCGCCGTCACCTCCGAAAGCGTATCAAAAACGAGGCACGCGGCCGTGCTTATCGTGTGCGTCCCGACGTGGTAAGTCGCGCGGCAATGTCCGAAAAGACGCCCGAGCAGGCAGGGCCCGGGGGCGACCTGCCGCGCTTCGACGAGAACGCTCCGCGGCCCGTGCTGCCTCTTCCGCTCCAGGATGGAACGACGCTCCCCCGCCTGGTCGGCGTCACCCAGCGGCTCCTCGCGCCCGACGGCTGCCCGTGGGACCGCGAGCAGACGTTCGAGTCGATGCGCCGCTTCGTGCTCGAGGAGGCGTGCGAGGTGATCGACGCGGTCGAGGGCGCCGATCGCAAGGCGCTGTGCGAGGAGCTCGGGGACCTCTTGCTCCAGGTCGTGTTCCTCGCCGAGCTCGCGCGTCGGGAGGGCACGTTCGCCATCGACGACGTCGTCGCCGGCATCGTGGAGAAGCTCGTCACCCGCCATCCCCACGTGTTCGGTGACATGGACGCGAAGACGGCGGACGAGGTCCTCGCCAACTGGGAGCGGCTCAAGGCCCAGGAGAAGAAGGACCGCGGCGTCCTCGGCGGCGTCCCGCGAAGCCTGCCCGCGCTGAACCGCGCGCAGCGGATCGGCGAGAAGGTCAACCGTGTGGGCTTCGACTGGGCGGACGCCCGCGGGTCCCGCGCGAAGGTGAAGGAAGAGATCGAAGAGCTCGACCGTGCGATCGAGAGCGGAGACGAGCGCGCGATCGAGGAGGAGATGGGCGACGTCCTGTTCGCGCTCGTCAACCTCTCCCGTCACGTGAAGGTCGATGCCGAGGGCGCGCTCCGCCGGACGATCGACAAGTTCACGCGGCGCTTCGCCCACGTCGAGAAGCGCGTGCGCGACGAGCACGGGGGCTGGCCGGCGCCCGGCGGCGAGAACCTCGCGCTCGACGTCCTCGACCGGTACTGGGACGAGGCGAAGGCCGCCGAGCCGAAGGCGCCCGCGAAGTAGAAGGGATATAGTGCCTTCGTGACCGAGCCCTCCGCCAAGAGCACGAGCGTACCGCCGCTCGCGCGCTTCCCCGAGGAGTGGGAGGAGGCCGTCGTGCGCCTCGGCGGCCGGAAGTTCCACGGCCGCTCGGTCTTCAAGTGGATCCACGTGCGCGGGGTGACCGACGCCGAGGCGATGACCGATCTGCCCGCCGCGCTCCGCAAGCGCCTCGCGGAGGAGGAGGGGCTCGGCGGGGTCCTCGACGTGGTGCGCGAGCGCCGGGCGACCGACGACACGCGCAAGCTCCTCGTCGCGCTGAAGGACGGCGCGAACGTGGAGACCGTGCTGATCCCGCGCGTCGCGGGCGGAACGAAGGGCGATCTGCCGTCCCCGGTGCCGATGGACGGCGGGATGGAGGACGCCGACGCGGCCGCGGCGGTGGAGGACGAGGACGAGCCGGCGACGGAGGCGAGCGACGCGTCGATCCCCGTCACCCAGTGCATCAGCACGCAGGTCGGCTGCGCGATGGGATGCGTGTTCTGCGCGAGCGGCGTCGCCGGGCTCAAGCGTCACATGCGCCCCGACGAGATCGTCGCTCAGGTCATCGCGGGGCGGGCGCGGCTCGATCCCGGCGAGCGCCTGAGCAACGTGGTGCTCATGGGCATGGGCGAGCCGCTCCACAACTACGAGGCCACGGTGCGCGCGCTACGCCTCATCACGTACCGCGAAGGCATCGGGCTGTCGTCGCGCAAGGTGACGGTGTCGACGAGCGGCCTCGTCCCGGAGATCGCGCGGCTGGGTCAGGACTTCGGCGGCAACATCGGCCTGGCGATCTCGCTGCACGCGGCCGACGACGAGACGCGCACGCGGCTCATGCCGATCAACAAGAAGTACCCGCTCGCGAAGCTGATGCAGGCGCTCCGCGAGTACCCGCTCCCGCGCCGGCGGCGCATCACCATCGAGTACACGCTGGTCTCGGGCAAGAACGACGAGCCCGGCGAGGCGAAGAAGCTCGCGACGCTCCTGCGCGGCCTGCCGGTCAAGGTGAACCTGATCCCGATGAACCCGATCGAGGCGTCCACCCTCGGACCGCCCGATCTCTCGCGCGTGCTCGCGTTCCAGCGGGTGCTCTGTGACGCGGGCTATTCGTGCTTCATCCGCCGTCGTCGCGGCGACGACGTCAGCGCCGCGTGCGGGCAGCTCGCGCTGCTCGGCGCCAAGCCCAAGGTGCGTGTGAACCGGAGCTGATGCGAGCGCTCGCGTCGATCCTCGCCGCAGTGCCCCTCGCGCTCGCGACGGTCGACGCGCGCGCGGCGGAGACGACGCGCGAGGAGCCGTTCGCGGTGAAGGAGGGCTACGCGCAGCTGTTCGTCTCCGTCATGGGCGGCACGGGCCTGCGGTTCAACAACCCGTATCGCCTCGCGACCCCGCTCGGCAGCGACGCCGAATCGGTCTCGCGCACGGCAGGCTACCTCGACATCGGCGTCGCCGGCACGCTGGGCAATCCGCTCGGCCTCCAGCACGGCGCGGCGCTGCGCACGACGGCGGCCGTCGAAGGCGTGGGTCAGGTGGTGATGACGCCCTCGTACTTCGGCTGGCGGAGGTGGAGATCGTTCGCCGCGTTCGGGCGCGCGGGCATCCCGCTGGTGCTGACGCCGGACGTGACGTGGGGGCTCGAGGCGAGCGCCGGCGGCGCGTTCTTCTTCCTCGGCGGCGTCGGCGTCGTCGCCGAGGTGGTGGGCGACGTCTTCTACGGCGCAGGCACGCGCGACGTCGCCGCCGCGACCTATCCCGTGCTGAGCGGACAGCTCGGGCTCCTCGGCACGTACGAGGTGCTCCCGTGAGGCGCGCGGTCGTCGTCGTCCTCGCGGCGATGTGCATGGCGCCGACCGCGGGCGACGTCGGCGGCTGCGGTCGCACGGCGACCGAGCTCGACCCCGACGACTACGCCGACGCGCGCAAGGAGGAGGACTGCGATCGCTGCCGCGCGTGCGGGATCGACAATGCGCGCTGCCGGCGCGCCTGCGATCCGAAGCAGCCGCCGGACATCGATCTGCCCGCGACCTGCAAGCCCCTGCGTCACGACGGTGAGGTGTGCATCCGCGCGATCCATGCCGCGTCCTGCGAGACGTTCGCCACGTACGTCGACGAAGTCGCGCCGGCCACCCCGAGCGAGTGCGAGTTCTGCCGGATCACCCCGCCGCCTGCGGAGCCGTCGTTCGCGTCCGATGCGGGAGGCGATCGATGAGAGGCGCGGCGGTCGTCGCGTTCGTCCTCGCGCTCGCGGGCTGCGCGTCGCTCCGCACGGTGACCGCGCCTCCGGCGGACCTCGAGGACTATCGCGCGTTCCGCGTCGCCGCGTACGAAGGCACGCGCCTCGCGCGCGCGAAGAGGTACCTCGAACGTCATCCGGACGGCGTCTTCGCCGACGAGGTGCGGCAGGCGTTCGACACCGAGGAGCCGCGCTTCTTCGAGAAGGCGCAGGCGTCGCGCGAAGGCGCGCGCCGCTACCTCGCCGACCTCCCGGACGGGCCGCACGCGGGCGCCGCCGTCGCGCTCCTCACCGCGCTCGAATCGGACATGCAGGACGCCGAGCTCCGCGACATCGCGCGGAAGGCTCGGCTCGACGACGCGAGGCTCGAGTCGGCCGCGGTCCAGCGGCGCGCCGTGCCGGAGGCGATCCTCGGTGCGGTGGGCGTCTTCCTCGACGAGGGCGCGTACGGCGCGCCGCGCGACGAGGGCCCGCCCGCGCTTCGCAAGCTGCTCCTCGGGGAGACCCCGCCGACCTGGGGACGCGCCCCGGCGCGGCGCGAAGAGGACCTCTTCTTCCTCCTGCCCACCAGGCCCGAGCGCGAGTCGCGGCTCCTCACGCTGGTCATCGAGACGGAGGAGAGCGACGGCGTGGTGACCGGCGGAAGGATCTCCGGCGCCGACATGTTCGTGCGGTGGGCGGAGGCCGACCAGATCGTGAAGCTCGACGCGGCTGCGGCCGACGACCGTACCGAGGCCCAGGTCCACGCGCAGGCGCGGCTCGAGGGCGCCCTCGAGCGGCGCTTCCCGTCGGGGACCTGCCAGGACCTGCGTCGCGATCGAGAGCTGATCCACCGCGCCTGCGGCGGCTGGGAGGCGGTGGTCGTCGCGGGCGCGAAGGCCGGCGACGACGACGCGATCCTGGTCCGGGGCCCGGCGGCCCGTGCTAGAAAGGCGGCCGAGCCTCGATGATCCCCAACATCTACGTGCCCGACCTGAAGCTCGGAGCGTTGACGTTGCACCCCTTCGGGCTGCTCGTCGCCACCGGCGTGATCATCGGCACGTGGCTCGCGACGTGGCGAGCGCGGCAGCGAGGCCTCGACCTCGACAAGCTGAACTCCTTCATCACGTGGATGCTGATCGCCGGGTTCCTCGGCGGTCACATGCTCGATCAGATCTTCTACCACCCGCACGAGATCGTGAAGCGGCCGTGGTCGCTGTTCCTCCTGTGGGAGGGCCTCTCGTCGTTCGGCGGCTTCGTCGGCGGCCTCATCGGCGTCGTGCTGTGGAAGTTCTTCTACGCGGTGCCGATCAAGCGCACCCCGTTCTTCACCATCTCGAAGTACAAGAAGCGCGCCGAGCCGCTGCCGATCATGCCGTTCTGCGACCTGATCCTCAGCGTCTTCCCCGTCGCCTGGATCTTCGGCCGCTCCGGCTGCTCGGTGGTCCACGATCACCAGGGCATGCGCGCGCCCGTGGGCACCTTGCTCGCCGTCGCGTTCGGTGTGCCGGACCCCGCGCGCACCGTGCACCTCGGTCCGATCGAGTTCCGCTACGGCAACGCCCCGCACTTCGACCTGGGCCTGCTCGAGATGCTCTTCACGTGCGTCCTCGCGGCGATGTTCGCGCTCACGTGGCGCAAGAAGCTCCCGACCGGCTCCTACATCGCGGCCGTCGCCCTCGCGTACGCGCCCGTGCGCTTCGCGATGGACTTCCTCCGCCTCCGCGACGGCGAGACGTCCGATCCGCGCTACGGCAACCTGACGCCCGCGCAGTGGGCGTGCATCGCGCTCTTCGTCTTCGGTCTGGTGATGGTTGCCGTCATCCGCCGCAACATTCGGCGCGGCGTCGACCCGCTCGAGAAGGTCACCCTCCAGCCGGGGAAAGAGGGGGAGGACGAGGCGTCCTCCGAGCCTCCGGTCGCCAGCCAGGGCGCGTGACACCGCCGCGGGCGCGCGGTAGAAAACGCCCATGGAGAAGGTCGCCGTCGTCGGCTTGGGGTACGTCGGACTGCCGGTCGCCCTCGCATTCGCGCGCAAGGTGGAGACCATCGGGTTCGACATCGATTCGGAGAAGGTCGCCGAGCTCGCCCGCGGCTTCGATCGGAACCACGAGGTCCCGAAGGAGGTCCTCGAGTCGACCGCGCTGAAGGTGACGTCGAAGACCGACGACCTGAAGAGCGCGACGTTCTTCGTGGTCGCCGTCCCCACGCCGGTCGATCACAACAACGTCCCCGATCTGACGCCGCTCGAGCGCGCATCCGCCACCGTCGGCAAGGTGCTGAAGAAGGGCGACGTCGTGGTGTTCGAGTCGACCGTGTACCCCGGCGTCACCGAGGACGTCTGCGGACCGATCCTCGCGAAGACGTCCGGTCTCGTTCAGGGCGCCGACTTCAAGCTCGGTTACTCGCCCGAGCGCATCAACCCCGGCGACACCGAGCACACGCTCGAGCGGATCACGAAGGTCGTCTCGGGCGAGGACGCGGCGACGCTCGAGCGCGTCGCGTCGATGTACGGACGCATCGTCGACGCGGGCGTCCACCGCGCGCCCTCGATCAAGGTCGCCGAGGCCGCCAAGGTCATCGAGAACACGCAGCGCGACATCAACATCGCGCTCATGAACGAGCTCGCGATCATCTTCGACCGCATGGGCATCCGCACCAAGGACGTCCTCGCCGCCGCCGGCACCAAGTGGAACTTCCTTCCGTTCCGGCCGGGCCTCGTCGGCGGCCACTGCATCGGCGTCGATCCCTACTACCTGACGACGAAGGCGCAGCAGCTCGGCTACCAGCCCGAGGTCATCCTGGCGGGCCGTCGCATCAACGACAACGTCGGGCGCTTCGTCGCGCAGCGCCTGGTGAAGCTCCTGGTCAACGCGGACGTGCCGGTGAAGGGCGCCCGCGTCGGCGTCCTCGGCATCACGTTCAAGGAGGACGTGACCGACATCCGCAACAGCAAGGTGCCCACGATCGTGACCGAGCTGCGCGAGTTCGGCATCAACGCCCTCGTGCACGATCCCATCGCGAGCCCGGCCGAGGTGAAGCACGAGTACGGCATCACGCTCGCGTCCTTCGAGGAGCTCCGCGCGCTCGACGCCGTCGTCCTGGCGGTCTCGCACAAGGCGTATGCCGAGATGGGCATCGATCGCATCGTCGCCACCCTGCGCGACGGTGGCGTCGTCATCGACGTGAAGAGCGCGATCGACCCGTCGAAGCTCGACAAGCGCGTTCGCTACTGGAGCCTCTGAGCGCGATCAGCCCGCGTGCGCTTCGAGCAGCGCGCGGCAGTCCGCCGGCAGCGGCACCTTCGTCATCGCGTCGAGGTTGGTCGACACGGTGACGTGCTCGATCACCGCGGCCTCGACGCCGTCGCTCGCGCGGAGGAAGCGATAGCGGAACGTGCACGAGCTCGTGCCGACGCGGCGCACGGTGACCTCGATGCGCATCGCATCGCCGTAGCGGAGCGGCGCCTTCCAGTCGGCTTCGGCGTGCACCGCAGGGAAGCCGATGCGGCGCTTCATGATGAGGCCCACGTACCCGCCGGGGACGCCGTCGAAGAAGCGCTCCATCGCGTCGTGGCAGTACTCGAAGAAGCGCCCGAAGAAGACGATGCCCGCCGCGTCGACCTCCTCGAAGCGGACGGCGCGTTTGTGGACGAACATCTCAGGCGAGGTCCTCGGCGACGCTCGCCACCGCCTCGGGCGGGAGCTTCGCGCGCGCGCTGTAGCGCGGGTGCTCGACGACGACCTCGACGGACACGTCGCCGGGCGCGCGCTTCTTCTCGAGCACGTCGCGGAGCGCGCGCTCGGCGGGCGCGGTGAGCAGGAACTTGAGGTAGTGGACGGCGGTCGTACGCTCGGGGTGCTCGCGCGCGACGTCGTGCTGCGCCTTGCAGCGCTCGCCGTCGACGACGAGCGAGAAGGACCGGTCGAGGCCCTTCGCCTCGAAGAGGAACTTCTCGCGCTCGGGCTTGTCGTCGATCTCGACGAGCACGGTCGCCGAGAGCTCGTGGTCGCCCGGGACGAGCTGGTTGTACGTCTCGATCTCGTGGAGGACGGCCGCCTCGCGCGTGATGCGCTCGGTCCGGAGCATCTCCTGGATCTGGAGGAGCGCCGTGTCGCGGTTCTCGAACACGCAGGACGCCTGCGGCCCGAGCTTCACGCGGCGGACCTTCTTCTCCTCGATGACCCGCGCACGGAAGCGGTCGCGGATCGTCTCGTAATCTGCGAGGCCGAGCACCTCGCCACGTTCGATCGGCTTCATCGCTACACCTCGAGCTTCAGGCCGTAGGCGCGGGCGAGCGCCTCGGCGGGATGGATCGCGGCGACGTCGTTCTCCTTCAGGATGCGCTGGGCCGAGAGCGGGCAGTCCGTGACCACGACGGCGGGCTCTGCACCTTCGATGCCGCGGGCGAGCTTCTGGGCGTACTTGCGCCCGAGCTCGTAGTACTGCGCCTTCATCCCCCAGGTGCCGTCGACGGCGGAGCACTTCTCGACGACCTCGACCTCGGTCTCGGGGACGAGCCCGAGGATGCGCGCCCCGGGCGTCCCGATCTTCTGCGCCCGGAGGTGACAGGCCGCGTGATACGCGACCTTTCCCAGGCCGACGGTGAAGTCCTTCACCAGCGTCTTCTCTCGGCGGAGCCGCTCGAGGAACTCCATGATGTCGAACGTGTGAGCCGCGACCTTCTTCGCCTCGGGCGTTCCGAGGAGCTCGGGCCACTCCTTCTTGATGGTGTACGAGCACGTCGGGCCGGGCACCACGATCGGCTGTCCCTTCTCGACGTAGGGAAGGAGCGCGGCCACGTTGCGCCTCGCTTTCCCGCGCGCGGCGTCGATGTCGCCGCCGTCGAGGTTCGGCATCCCGCAGCACTCCTGCGCCGGGCGCTCGACGGTGAAGCCGTTCTTCTCGAGCACCTGCACCGTCGCCGCGGCGACGCGCGGGAAGTTGTAGTCGCCGATGCAGGTGGCGAAGATCGCCACCGTGCCGGCCTTGCCCGCGCCTTCGAGGGGCTCGTGCTTCTTCAGCCAGGTCTCGAACGGGACGGGCGCGAACTGCGGGACGGGGAACTCGCTCGAGATGCCGAGCACCTTCTCGTTCACCTTCCGGAGCAGGCGATTGGCGTTCACGAGGTTCGTGAGCGGCGCCATCATCCCCGAGGCCATCGCCCCGAGCTGACCGGGCTCGCCGAGCGCGCGGTCCTGGATGCTCACGCCGTTCCGCTTCGCCCGCTGCGCCTTCTCGCGCATTGCGAGGCGAGGGAAGTCCACCATCCACGCGTGCCCCTGATCCGGCGTGTAGGGGCACTCGACGTAACACATCTTGCACTGCCAGCAGAGGTCGACGACGGACGCGAAGTCCTTCGCGTCGAGCAGCTCCGCGCCTTCTGCATCGTTGGTCTCGATGTCGCGGTCCACGCGCGCGAACAGATCGGGAAAGCTCCCGCAGAAGTTCACGCACATCCGGCACGAGTGGCAGATCTCGAAGACGCGTTTGAGCTCGCCTTCGAGATCCGACTCGTCCCAGTACCGCCAGTCGTTGGGGTTGTTCGCCGGCGGATTCACGGGCTTCGGGTTGATCTTCGCCATCGATCTCTCTCTGGTTCGTAGATCCCCCCGAGCCTTTCAGACCGTCACTTGAGCGTGTCGAGCATCTTCTGGAAGCGACCCGCGTGGCTCTTCTCCGCCTTCGCGAGCGTCTCGAACCACTCGGCGATGTCGTCGAAGCCCTCCTCGCGAGCGGCCTTCGCCATCGACGGGTACATCGTCTCGTACTCGTGGGTCTCGCCCGCGATCGCCGCCTTGAGGTTCTTCTCCGAGGTGCCGATCGGGAGGCCGGTCGCCGGATCGCCGACCGCCGCGAGGTACTTCAGGTGCCCGTGCGCGTGGCCGGTCTCGCCGTCCGCCGTCTCCTTGAAGTTGCCCGCGATCTCCGGCAGGCCCTCGATGTCCGCCTGCTGTGCGAAGTAGAGATAGCGGCGGTTCGCCTGCGACTCGCCCGCGAACGCGTCCTTGAGGTTCTGATGCGTCTTCGTTCCGTTGAGGGACTTGGCCATGGTGTTCTCCTCTTGCGAAATCAACTGCAGCGGCTGCACAGACCGCGATAGGTGCGCTCTTCCGTGCGGACACGGAAGCCGTGAGCATGCGAGGGCGGGGGCTCGGCGGGCAGGTCCTCGATGATCCCGCACGCGTCGCACACCGCGTGATGGTGCGACGACGTGTTGGGGTCGAACCGCACCGCGGTGCCGAGCCGGATCGAGCGGAGCAGACCGTGCGTCGCGAGCGTGTCGAGCGTGTTGTAGACCGTCGCGAAGCTCATGGTCGGAAACGCGCCGCGCAGCCGGTCGAACAGGTCCTGCGCCGTCGGATGCGTCTCGTCGCCGGCGAGCTCGCGCACGATCGCCATGCGCTGCGGCGTGAGCTTGAGCCCCGCGCGCTTGAGCTCGGCGAGCATGGCGTCGGCCTTCCCGTCCATTGGGCCGGCACCTTAGTAAGAACGATTCCAAACTGCAACGGCGCCCGGCCTGGCCGGGTCCGGCCGCCCGGGCGCGCCGTGATCAGTCCTTCTTGCGGCCGCCGAGGACGGCGAGCTTGAAGTACGAGAGCTGGCTCCTGGCCGCTTCCTTCAGCAGATCGATCCGATCGGCGTCGCGCTGCGGCTTGCGCACGGTCAGCTCGCCCGACTCGTAGAGCTCGCGCGTCTTCGCCCGCTGGAGCTTGCCGCTCGACGTCTTCGGGAGGATGCCGGGCGCGAGCGGCACGACGTCGTCGAGCGTGAGCGCCATCGCCTGCTGCACCGCCGTGCGCACCGCCTGGGAGAGCGGCTGCTTCTCGTTCGCCAGCTCGCGCGCGTCGGCGCCCTTCGGGACGTCCTGGCACTCGAACGCGACGACGACGCGCTCGCGATCGCGCTCGCCGCGATCGCTGGCGCCGAACGCGATGACGTTGCCCTTCCGCACGCCGGGCACCTGGCTCGCCGCCCACTCGATGTCCTGCGGGTAGTAGTTGCGCCCGTTGACGATGATGACCTCCTTCGAGCGACCGCAGATGTAGAGCCGGTCCTCGTGGAGGAAGCCGAGGTCGCCCGTCTTGAGCCAGCCGTCCTCGAACGTCTGCTTCGTGCGCTCCGCGTCCTCCCAGTAGCCGGGCATCACGCTCGGGCCCTTGAGGCGGATCTCGCCGACGCGCAGCGGGGGCAGCGGCGCGGCGGGGGCCGCACCCTCGTCCGCCGGGAAGACGGCGATCTCGTGCTCCGGGAACCTCCGCCCGCACGACACCAGGCGCACCGCGCGCTCGTGATCGTCGGCGACGATCGTCGCCTCGTTCTCCGCCCACAGGCGCTCGCCGTCGACGGCGAGGGTCTTCATGCCCTCGCCGAGCTCGGTGAACGAGACCGCGAGCGACGACTCGGCCATTCCGTACGAGGGGAGGAGCGCGTTCTTCGAGAAGCCGACCTTCGCGAAGGAGTCGGCGAACGCCTCGAGCGTCTCGGGGCGGATCGGCTCGGCGCCGCATCCGGCGACGCGCCACGCGGACAGATCGATCCCCTCGAGCTCGCGCTCGCGGATGCGCTTGACGCAGAGGGCGAAGGCGAAGTTCGGCGCGAACGAGATCGTGCCCTTGTGGCGCGTGAGCGCCTGGAACCACGCGATCGGCCGCTTGAGGAAGAGGAGCGGCGGAAGGAAGACGACGGGCGTGCGGTTGACCACCGGGGCGAGCACGAAGCCGATGAGCCCCATGTCGTGGTAGAGCGGCAGCCACGAGACGCCGACGTCGTCCTTCGTCATGCGGAGGCCGTCGTGCACGATGCAGCGCACGTTCGCCATGAGGTTCTCGTGCGTGAGCGTGACCCCCTTCGGGCGCGAGGTGGAGCCGCTCGTGAACTGGAGGAACGCGATGTCGTCCGGCGCCAGCTTCACCGGCTTCAGCGGCTCGAGCGACTCGCGGATCGCCTCGACCGCGACGACCTGCTCGAGCGCCGGCGACGAGGCCTGCACCGTCCCGAGCAGGCGCTTGATCGGGTTCGACGTGACGAGCGCGCGCGCGCCGCTCTTGGCGACGATGTGCCGCGTGTTGTCGAGGTACGTCTGGAGCTGGCCGAGGCCGACGGGCGGATAGATCGGGACCGGCACGATGCCGGCGCGGATCGCGCCGAAGAAGCAGAGGACGAAGTCCTCGTTCGTCGGGAGGATGAGGGCGACCCGATCGCCCTTCTTCAGACCCAGCGCCTGCAGCGCGCCGCCGTAGCGGGCGCTCGCGCGCTCGAGCGCCGTGTAGGAGAACGAGGCCTCGCTCGAGGCCGCGCCCGCGCCGAAGCCGGGCACGCCGGCCTCGGAGATGAAACGGAATCCGAGGGTCGGGTCTGCCTTCGCCGCATCCTCGATCGCCGCAGCGAGGTTCGCGAAACGAGGAAAGCCGGGGGAGGCCGGGCTGGCGCCGGACGAGCCTGACATGACGGCCCCTTTTCTAGCTCACCCTGCGCCAGGGGAGGAGCGGCTTTGACATCCGAGGCAGGCGTTCGCGATACTGGCACCATGCCGCTCATCGAGACCGAGGAAGCTGCACGCCGGTTGGCCCGTGCGATCGCGAGCGATCTGAGCCTCTACAACGAGGAGAAGATCGTGAACGGCATCACGAACGACAACCTCTTCGAGACCCTGGCGGAGGAGATCGAGGAGGGCCGTGCGCTCTACAAGCGGCGCGTCGCCCCCGAGCTCTATCCCAAGAACTTCTACGACCGCGCCCTCGTCGACATCCTCATCAAGGCGAAGGGGCACATCAAGTCGAAGATCTGGTAGCCGGGGCGTCCGCGTGCGACCGATCCTCCTCGTGGTCCCGCGTGAAGCGGCGGGCGCGCGGCTCGATCGGTTCCTCGCGTCGACGCTGTCGGCGATGGAGGACGGGCCTTCGCGTTCGGAGCTCCAGCGCTGGATCGAGCACGGCGGCGTCAAGGTCGACGGCGTCGTCAAGAAGGCCTCGGACAAGCTCCGCGAAGGATCGCGCATCGCCGTCGAGCCGGAGCCGCCTCCTTCCACCGAGGCGCTCGCCGAGGACGGGATCGAGTTCGACGTCGTCTACATGGACGACGCGGTCCTCGTCATCGACAAGCCGGCCGGGCTCGTGGTGCATCCGGCGAAGGGGCATCGCTCGGGCACGCTGGTGAACGGCCTGCTCGCGCGCGGGATCTTCGACGCGCCCGACGGCGAGGAGGAGATCGACGAGCGCCCGAGCTGGTCGGTGCGCGCACCGGATGCGGCCGAGCGCAAGGGCCGCGGCAAGGCGAAGGCCGACGGCGGCACCCCCGGCGGGCCGCCCGACCTCGATCGCACGCGGCCGGGGATCGTCCACCGCCTCGACAAGGGCACGAGCGGGCTCATGGTGGTCGCTCGGCATCCGCGCGCCCGCGAGCACCTCAAGGCGCAGTTCGCCGCGCACTCCATCGAGCGCGAGTACGTCGCCATCTGCGTGGGCGACGTCGCCGAGAAGACGTTCGAGACGCTGCACGGCCGGCATCCGACCGATCGCCTCCGCTTCTCCTCGAAGGTGAAGACCGGCAAGCGCGCGTGCACCCACGTGCGTCCGCTCGAGCGCTTCGGCGGTCACGCCACGTACGTCTCGTGCCGCCTCGAGACCGGGCGCACGCATCAGATCCGCGTGCACCTCTCCGACAACCGGACGCCGATCCTGGGCGACGATCTCTACGGCAAGACGCCGAAGCACCCCGTCGTGCGCGAGGCCGCGGCGGGCATCCACCGGCCCGCGCTGCATGCCCGCGTCCTCGGCTTCGTGCATCCCATCACCGGCAAGCACGTGCGCTTCGAGCAGGCCCCGCCCGCCGACTTCGAGGTCGCATTGACCACGCTGCGTGCGATTCCCTAGTCGGGAAGGCGCGGTGCGTTCATCCAAGACCCGCGCGGTCGCTCATTCGTGTGGCAGCGCGAAGAAGCGCCGCGCGGTCTCGGTCGTGTGCGCGGCGAGATCGTCGAGCGACTCGCTGCGGTGGCGCGCGACGACCTCGGCGACGTGGCGGAGGTAGCGCGGCTCGTTCCGGCCGGACCGCGGCCGCGGGCGGAGATCGCGCGGGAGGATGTACGGCGCGTCGGTCTCGAGCATCAGGCGGCCGCGCGGGACGATCGCCGCGAGCGCTTCGAGGTGGCGCCCGCGGCGCTCGTCGCAGATCCAGCCGGTGAGCCCGATGTGGAGATCGAGCGCGAGGTACGCCTCGAGCGCGGCCCGATCGCCCGTGAAGCAGTGGACGACGCCGCCGGCGATCGAAGCGCGATGGCTCTTCACCATCGCGAGGAAGTCGTCGTGCGCGGCGCGCTCGTGGAGGAACACCGGCTTGTTCGTGTCGGCGGCGAGCGCGAGCTGCGCCTCGAACGCGCGGCGCTGGGCATCGCGCGGAGAGAAGTCGCGGTCGTAGTCGAGCCCGCACTCACCGACCGCGACGACGCGCGGATCGGCGAGGAGGCCGCGCACGTGCGCCTCGACCTCGCGCGACCAGGCCGATGCGTGGTGCGGGTGGACGCCGGCGGTCGAGAACAGGCGCACGCGCGGGCCGTCGTGCGACACGGCGATCGCGTGGGCGCGCGTCGATGCGTCCGCGCTCGTCCCGGTGATCACGATCGCGCCGACGCCGGCCTCGGCGGACCGGGCGAGCACGTCGGGCAGGTCGGCGGCAAAAGCCTCGTTGCCGAGGTTCGCGCCGATGTCGATCAGCGTCACGCGCCGGACGTCGGCAGCGCGGCGGGCGCGTCGGCCTTCGAGGCGAGGAGGCCGGGGTTGCGGCGCTTGAGGATCGAGAGCGCGACGAACCCGTTGAGCACCGCGAACCAGAGCGTCGCAAAGCGGACGAGGATCATCGCCGCGGTCGCGTTGCCCGCCTCGACGTGACCGAGCTGGGTCATCTGTCCGAGGAGCGAGCTCTCGGTGACGCCGAGGCCGCCGGGCGAGGGGATGATCGCGCCCACGAGCGTGCTCGTCGCGTAGAAGAAGGTGCAGAGCGGGATGCTCGTCTTCTCGCCGAATCCGCCGAGGATCACCCAGAGCGAGAGGCACTCGAACAGCCACGCGACGCAGGAGATGATGCTCGGGAGGATGAGGTTCTTCGGCTCGAGCATCACCGCGAGGCTCTCGTACGCGGTCTCGAGCTTGCCCTGCATCTGACCGAAGCGGCCGGGGAGCTGGCCGACGAGGCGGATCATCCCGAGCGACAGCCGCCGGTTGGCGACCACCACGAGGAGCGCGAGGACGAGCGCGGCGCCGATGCCTGCCCAGATCAGCCCGCCGGAGAAGCCGAGCGATCCGATGACGATGAGGACGACGATGCCGATCACGTCGGTCGCGCGCTCGGCGACGACGATCGGCGCGGTCTTCGTCATCGGCACGCCGTGCGTCTCCGACAGGATGTAGCTCTTGAAGACCTCGCCGACCTTGCCCGGCGTGACCGTGAGCACGAAGCCGGAGAAGAAGGTGAGGAAGCTGTCCCACTTCTTCACGCCGGTGATGCCGAGGCGCGCGAGATAGAACTCCCACTTCAAGAAGCGCAGGCAGTAGTTGCCGAACGCCAGGGCGCACGCGAACACGAACGTCTCGACGCGATAGGAGGCGAGCGACGCCTGGATCTTGCCGAGGCCGCTGTAGAGGGCGGCGACGAAGTAGACGCACACGCCGACGAGCATGACGACGAGGATGCGTCGCAGGTTGAGCTTCACGGCCTCTTGCCTCGCTTGGACATCGGCGCGGCCTCCGGGGCCGGCGCCTTCTTGAAGATCCGGCCGAGCATGCCCATGCGCCCGGCGGCGTAGAGCCCCACGCCCGCGACGATCACCGCGAGCGCGACCCAGAACGCCCAGGCGGGCGCTTCCCACCTGCCCCGCGCGAGGCCGGGCTCCGGCCGCGCGACCGTCTCGGTCGCAGTCGGGGTAGGGGTGGGGCCGGGCTGGATCCCGAGCATGGGCGACGGCTGAGTACCACGGAAGGCGGCCTTTGACACGACGCGCGTAGTCGTGACAAGTACGGTGGGCCTTGAGCACGTCCTCGACCGAAAACCGCTCCGCGACGTCGTCGATCGCTCCGCCTCCGCCGAGGGGCAGCGCGGCCAACGACGCCGAGCTGCTCGAACGAGCGGCGGCCGCGCGCAAGGCGCTGCACCAGGCGGTGGCCGCGCGGGTGGTGGGTCAGGAGGGGGTCATCGACCTGATGCTCGTGGCGCTCCTCGCGCGAGGGCACGCGCTGCTCGTCGGCGTGCCCGGCCTGGCGAAGACCCTGCTCGTCGCGTCGCTCGCGGACGCGCTGGACCTGTCGTTCGGCCGTGTGCAGTTCACGCCCGACCTGTTGCCCGCCGACATCACCGGCACCGACGTCCTCCAGGAGGACGAGGACACGCAGGGGGGCATCCACCGCCGCGTGCGCTTCCTGCCCGGGCCGATCTTCCACAACCTGATCCTGGCCGACGAGATCAACCGCACGCCGCCGAAGACGCAGGCCGCGCTCCTCCAGGCGATGCAGGAGCGCCGGGTGACCGTCGGCACGACGACCCACAAGCTGCCCGATCCGTTCCAGGTCTTCGCCACGCGCAACCCGATCGAGCAGGAGGGGACCTATCCGCTCCCCGAGGCGCAGCTCGATCGCTTCCTCCTCGAGATCCACGTCGAGTACCCGTCGGAGGACGAGGAGCGCGAGATCGCGCGGAGGACGACGAGCGCCGAGATCGGCGACGTGCCGCGCGTGATCGGCACCGACGACGTCCGGGCGCTGCAGGCGCTCGTGCCGCGCATCCCGGTCACCGACGCGGCCATCTCGTTCGCCGTCGCGCTCGGCCGGGCCACGCGTCCGTCGCGCGCCGGAGGGAAGAAGTCGCCGAAGGAGGTCGAGGAGTACGTGCGCTTCGGCGCCGGGCCTCGCGGCTCGCAGGCGCTCGTCCTCGCGGCGAAGGCGCGCGCGGCGCTGCGCGGCGAGGCGGCGGCGGACGTCGACGACGTGCGTGCGCTCGTCATCCCGGTCCTCCGCCACCGCCTGGTCATGAGCTACCGCGCCGAGGCGGAGGGCGTGCGCGACACCGACGTCCTCGAGAAGGTCGTCGCGTCTGTCACCTGACGATCAGTCGGGGCGCGGCACCGGCGAGACCCACTCGACGCGCGAGCTGCAGGTCGTGCCGTCGAGCGTGAAGCAGAACTCCTCGCGCGGGTGGCGGTCGCTCGTCATCGAGAGGCGGACGCGGAGCACGAGCGTCCGGCCGTCGGGGAGGATGCCGATGTCGCGCACCTGCTTGCCGAGGTCGAAGGCCGTGCGCGCCGAGAGGTCGACGCCGTAGAGCGATGCGTCGCCGAGGGTCGACGCCGCGTCGAGGGTGAAGACGCGCGAGCCGTCGCCGAGCTGGACGAAGCGGTCGAGCGCGGCGGCCGGGCCGGCGAACGGCGTGTACTTCTTGGTGTCGAGATCGAACACGCCGAACAGGCTGCCGCTCGCGTCGCCGAACACCGAGACCTCCGCGCGGAGCGTGCGACCGTCGAACGTCACCTTCGCCGTCGCCTCGCTGCGGGTCATCGCGACCGAGCCGTCGACGAGCAGCGAGTGACCGTCCTTCGACGGCGCGAAGCGAGGGAGGACGTCGCCGATCGGGCTGAGCGCGAACTTCATCGACGGCGGATCGATGGTCATCAGGTGGAACTGCGGCGCGCCCGACGAGGGGATCTGCGCGGGATCGTCGAACATCGTGCGGTCGATGCGCTTCATGTCGAGGTACGCGACCGCGCGGCCGTCGCTCGTCATCGCCACGGGGCCGAAGCCCGGCAGGTTCTTCACGAACCGGAGCGAGCCGGCCTGCGCGTCGATGTCGACGATGCTGACCGGGTCCGGGCTCGTCCAGCCCTGCGGCGCGCTCTCGGTCGACTCCGGCGTGCAGAACGTCGGCGAGATCATCGCGCGGGCGCCGTCCCTGGTCACGGTCACGGGCGAGGCGCAGTTCGGGATCTCGATGGAGGTCGACGAGCGCGCGGCGATGTCGACGAGCGAGACCGGGGTGAGCGGCTTCCCCGTCGCCCACGAGGTCGAGCCGACGACGATCGCGCGGCGGTCGCCGGGGAGCACCTCGATGTCGACCGGGCGCTCTCCGACCTTGGCCGTGCCGAGGATCTCGCCGTCGGTCGCACGGAGGAAGAACACGCGGTCGTAGTCGCCGACCACGAGCGTCGCGTCGTCGCTCGTGACGCGCGCGAGGGTCGCGCCGTCGCTCGCGTAGAACGCGGGCGTGTTCTTCCAGAGCTCCTCGCCCGTCGCGAGGTCGATCGCGACCACGCCGGTGCGGTCCTTCAGCATCGCGTAGACGACGTCGCGGGTCTTCGAGAAGACGAACCGATCGGCGAGGAGCGCGAGCTCGCGGACGGACTTCGCGCTCACGTCGACGAGGAGCGTCGAGCCGCTGCGCGGCGCGACCACGTACTTGCCGTTCGGCGAGATGGTCATCGCGCCGGTGAGGAGCTTCTCGCCCTCGTCGCCGCCCGACGACCGATCGTTTCCGTTCGCTCCGCCCTCCTGGGGGCTGCCGTCGCCGAGACTGCTGCACGCGGCGACCATCATCGCCAGCGCAGCGCCGATGAGTTTCTTCATGACCGGACCGACGCGCCGCGATCGCGCGGTATTCAGCGGCTTCGCAGAACTTCGGAGAACGTTGCAGCCCGCTACAGCGGCGTGTCCCAGCGGACCCGATCGCCCACCGAGACCCGGCCTTCTCCCGCCGGGATCGCGTTCATGGCGAAGTACACCTTGTTGTCCTCGGTGCGATAGGAGGAGAGCGTCCGGAGCGGCTCCTTACCGACCGCGGCGGTGCGCTGATCGACGGTCGTCACCTGGCAGCGCGCGCAGCGCTTCGCGAGGCGCAGCGTCATCGCGCCGACCTCGACGCGCGCGTGGCGCTCCTCGTCGAACGCGGCGCCGCCCTCGATCACCAGGCTCGGACGGAAGCGGTCCATCGGGACCGCCGCCTCGCCGCGCGCGACGCGGCGCTCGTCGAGGTCGGCGAGCGAGGCGAGCGAGGCGACGAGCAAGGGATAGGCGTCGGCGAACCCGACGCGATCGTCGCGCTCGCCGTACGGCGCCTCGACCGGACGCACGACGTCGTCCGGCATGTAGACGAGCCGGCAGGGCTCGCCGAGCCGATCGGAGAAGAAGTCCGCCGCGTCGCCGGGCACCTCGACGGCGTCGACCTCGTCCTCCCAGACCTTCACGCGCCGGCGGGGAAGGCGCCGGTAGGCGTCGTCCGCGAGCGGGACCTCGACGGCGCCGCCGATCCGGACCGTGTCGCCTCCGAGCGCGACGTCGACGAGCGCCAGCATCGGATGCGAGCGCTGCGTGAGGAACGTGCCGTCCGCGGCGATCACCATGAAGCGGCGATCGTGCCGGAGGCCGCCGCGGAGGACGTCCGCGTGCTCGAGCGCGATGCCGCGCGTGCCCTTCACCGGGTAGACGTGGATCGACGCGAGGCGCACGCCGCGTCTCTAGCGCAGGCGGAAAGGAGCCGGAAGCGGTCGAATTGTTGGAAAATCCACGCGCCGTCTGGAAAAATGACGGGGACAATGGCCGAGCGAGCGTCCTCGGGCGAGAGCGATCGCAAGAAGGGCAAGGACGGCGACGATCCGAAGCCCGAGAAGAGCGAGGCTCGGAACGGCAACGGGAAGAGCATCCCGCCGCCGCCGCCGGCGTCGTCCGCGCGCAACCTCGGCGGCGCCGCGCGCGCCGGCAGCGTCCCGCCTCCGCC
>JBDHVD010000038.1:0-32137 GCA_039809525.1 Labilithrix sp.
AAGCACCTCGGCAAGCCGAAGTTCGAGCGAGAGATCGCGGAGCGCACGGCGATCGCCGGCGTCTCGACCGGGCTCGCCTGGACCCCGTTCGGCGGCTCGATCCTCTTCATCGAGACCTCGCGCATGCCGGGCAAGGGTCAGGTCGAGATCACCGGACAGCTCGGCGACGTGATGAAGGAGTCGGCGCGCGCCGCGCTCACGTACGTACGGAGCAACGCGCACCGCCTCGGCATCGCGCCGGCGGCCGCGCTCGGACAGGACGTGCACATCCACGTCCCGGCCGGCGCCGTCCCGAAGGACGGGCCTTCGGCAGGCGTCACCATCTTCACCGCGCTCGTCTCGCTCTTCACCGGGCGGCGCGTGCGCCCCGACACCGCGATGACGGGTGAGTGCACCCTGCGCGGCCGCGTCCTCCCGGTCGGAGGCATCAAGGCGAAGGTGCTCGCCGCGCATCGCGCGGGGCTCAAGCGCGTCATCCTCCCCCGCAAGTGCGGGCAGGACCTGGACGAGGTCCCGAAGGAGGTCCGTGACGAGCTCGAGGTGGTCCTCGTCGACGACATGAGCGAGGTCCTCGAGGCCGCGCTCGAGAAGGAGCCGCTCGAGGCCCCGGTCCCGATGGGGCCGAAGGGCAGCGGCGCGGGCGCGGAGGCGACGGCGAGCTGAGGTAGACTGCGCGCATGCCGCGCAGCGCGATCCTCGCCGTCATCCTCCTCGGATGCGGGCGGACGGAGCCGACCTCCTCGGCGCCTCCGCCCGCTTCTTCTTCTTCCTCTTCTTCGTCCTCGTCCGCCGAGCCCCTGGCTGCGGCGGTCACCCCTTCGGCCTCGGTCGCCGCTCCGGTGAGCGCGCCGCCGCTCGCCGGCTTCCCCGCCGTCGACGGCGCCTGCGCGCAGGACGCCGACTGCGCCACGTCGTTCTTCGACGACCAGTGCTGCAGCCAGTGCGAGCCGCGCGTCGGGAGCAAGGGCTGGGTGAAGAAGGTGAGCGACTTCTGCACCGCGAAGGACGCCGGCCGGGGCGGCTCGTGCGCCCCGAGGGCGTGCTCGTGGGTGTTCGGGCGGCCGCGCTGCGTGGACGGCCGCTGCGCGTCGCGCTGACCGTTCAGGGATTGAACGCCTGATCGAACGCGAAGTAGAAGCCGAACGGATCGACCGGCGTCGCGATCCCCGTCTCCGGGAACGGCCCGCGCTTCATCGGGAACGCGAAGTCGGCACGGAAGACGAGGCGGTTCAGCTGCGGGAACAGCGCCCGCAGGCCGAAGCCGAGCGACTGCTTCGCGCGCAGCATGTCGAATCCCTGGGCGGCGTCGCCGGCGTCGAAGAAGAGGACGCCGCCGAGCTGCGCCTTGAGGATCTCGATCGATCGCGATCGGAACTCGACGTTGTAGAAGATCGTGTCCTTGCCGAAGAAGTAGTTCGTCGGATACCCACGGAGGCGATCGTCGCCGCCGGCGAACGAGCGCGCGTTGAGGTAGTTCTTGTAGCGGTTGCTGAACGACGTGTTCATCACCAGGCGGCCGAAGCCGAGCCGCGGCGTGACCGCGCCGAACGAGCCGCTGACCGATCCGTCGGTGATGATCCCGTCCTGGTTCTCGGCGAACGTGGAGACGCTCGCGCCCGCGAGGCCGTCGCCCATCGCGAGCGCGTAGCCGACCTTCCCGCTCACGCCGATGAACGTGCGCGACGAACCGAGCGCGCGGGTGACCGGATAGACGGAGATCGAGACGTCGTGCCCGAGGCGGTAGTCCTCCTGCAGGGCGAGCGTCTGGATGTCGAGCGTCCGGAGGAAGTCGTTGGTGAACGTCGACCAGGTGAGCGCCGGATAGACGCGCGCCTCGCCGCGGGGCAGCGCGCGGGCGCGGAACTCGGACGCCGCCGCAGGCGCGTAGGGCGAGAGGTCGAACGTGTCGTACTCCGCCGTGCTCGCGTTCATCGTGAGCGAGAAGTTGTTCTTCAAGCCCCAGCCGAACGACCGCGTCACCCCCGCCTGCGCGGACATCGAGCGCGAGCGGTACTGGTACGGGATGCGGTCGTCGATGCCGGGCGTGCTCACCGCGTTGAACGGCAGCACGGCGGCGTTGAGATAGCGGCGGACGACCCCGACGGTGTAGCCCGCGTCCGCCGACCAGGCCCACGGCGTGCGCGTCGAGTAGAGCCCCTGCCCCACCGTGAGGCCCATGCTCGATCCCTCGGGCTCGCCGCGCCGGCGGTTGATGATGATCGCGGCCGATGCGCTCGCGCCGATCCACGAGTAGCCGAAGCGCGGGATCCGGTAGCCCGCGCCCAGCGTGTACGTCTCGGGCTGGTACTGGAAGCGCGTCTGCAGCGTGTGATGGCGCCCGAGGAGGTTCGTCTCCTGCGGCACGAGGACGAAGTTCTCGACCCCGCCCGGGGTGACGGACATGTCGAACGACAGACGCAGGCTCCAGATGTCCTTCGTGATGACGAGGAGGTCGACCGTGTCCGCCTCGCCGGTGCGGACGGGGAGGATGATCACGAGCGACACCTGCAGCGGCATGCGCGAGCGCATGTTGCGCGCCGTCTCGTCGACGACGACCTGCAGGTAGCGATCGCCCTCGCGGAGGAGCATCTCGCGCCGGATGACGAAGTCGCGCGACGTGTAGTGCAGGCTGTTGAGGATCTTCCGCACCTTCAGGCCGGCGACGTCCTCGGGGATCGGGTCGCGATCCTCGAGCACCTCGAGCCGCACGGTGTCGATGCGCCGGATGGTCTTGTCCTCGGGCGCCGGATCGATCGCCAGGCCGAGCGCATCGAGCGCGCGCTGGATCGTCTCCTTCTCGTACGGCGAGTACTCGCTCGTGCGCGACACCGGCTTCTGGGCGTGCGCGGTCCCCGTCGACAGGACGGCCGCGAGCGAGGCGACGAGAGCGGCTGCGGCCGGGACGAGCCGTTGGCGCACCGCGCCATGCTATGCGAAAAGGACTTACTTCGCCTTTCTGTGTGATCGCGCCGCTTGTCGCGCGTGCGGGTGCGGATTATCCGGGGGCGATGATGCACCGTCGTCTGCTCGGGCCCGTGGTCGTCGCGCTCGTCTCCGCCGCGTTCGCCGTCGCGTGCGCCAGCACGGAGTCGGACATCCCCGAAGGCAACGACGGAAAGAGCGGCGGCGAAACCGGTTCGAGCACCGGCACGACGCTGCCGCCGTCGAACCCGCCGAAGGGCGACTCGGGCACCGGATCGACCAGCAGCAGCGGCGGCAGCACCAGCAGCAGCGGCGGCGCGAAGACCGACTCGGGCGCGAGCAGCAGCGGATCGAGCGGCAGCTCGGGCGGCACCGCGCCGGCGTGCAGCTTCTCCGGCGACTTCACGAAGCTGATCGCCAAGGCCTCCGAGATCCAGGCGGGCGCTCCGTGCGACGCCTCGTGCAACCCGACGACCCACTGCTGCCTCGATCTCGGCCTCGGCGGCGGCGGCGCGAGCGGCGGCCTGCCGCTCGACGCGGGCGCGGGCGGCGGCGGCGGCCTGCCGACCGGCGGCGTCTGCGTCAGCAACAACTGACGGTCGCGCGCCCTCAGCGGCCGGCGGTGATCGTGGCGATCACGCCGAAGTGATCGCTCGGGAACACGCCCTCGTGCGGCTGGTCGAAGCACACGCGTGCGTCGAACGGCTCGCCGCGCTGCGCGTCGTCCGGCCCGCGCACGAACACGTAATCGATGCGTCGCTCCGGCTCGCGCAGGGGCTCGGCGAACGCGTTCCGCTTCGAGAACGTGGTGCCCGCCGTTCCGTCGCCGCCGACGAGGAACGCGTCCGCGAAGTACACGCACGGCCCGCCGAGGCCGGTCAGCCCGCGCATGAAGCGCATCTCGTCGGAGTCGGGCTCCGCGTTGAAGTCGCCGACCACGATCGGGGGGAACCCGGCGATCGGCGCGCGCTCGGCCACCGCCTGGACGACGGCCTTCACCTGGAGCTGGCGGATGTGCCCGTGGTGCAGCTTCCAGTTCAGGTGCGTGCAGAAGAACGGGACCTTGCCGTAGGGGGAGTCGAGCTCGGCGAACACGATGCAGCGCGACTCGTCGCTCCCGCCGTTCGGCAGCGGGATCCGCTCGCTCCGCACGATCGGCCAGCGCGAGAGGATCGCGTTGCCCACCGGGAAGCCGTGGTTCTCGGACGCCTCGCCCCAGGCGACGTGGTAGCCGAGCCCCTCGCTCACCAGCGCGGCCTGATCGAAGCCGTCGAAGCGGAGCACCTCCTGCATCCCGATGACGTCGGGCGCGAGCGCGCCGAGCCCGTCGCGGATCGCGACGAGGCGCTCCTCCCAGGGGCCGAAGCGACTCCAGATGTTGAGCGTGGCCGCGCGGAACGTTCGCATCGCCCGCCTACTCTACCGCGATCGTGCCTCCCGACGGGCATCCGGACACGTCGTAGGGGAAGCTGCCCGCGGCCGAGATCTGGATGAAGCGCGACGTCTGACCGGGCGCGATCTCCTCGACCAGCTTGCCGTTCATCAGCGTCACGACGTGCGCGACGTCGTCTTGGTTCTCGAACATGAAGTCGGTGCGCGCCTTCACGACGAGCGTCGACGGCTCGATCGTGCAGCCCTTGCCGATGGTCGCGCGCGCGTCGGCCACCAGGTTCCCCTGACAGCGGCCGTTCTCGGCGTGAGACCCGGGAGCGCACTTCGGCGCCTCCGGATCGTCGGCGAGATGACACGACGCGAGCAGCAGCACCCCCGCGAGGACGCAGCGCATGACGACCTCCTCGGCTCCGATCGTAACGGCATCGCGCGGCGCCGCCGATGGTCGCTCGACCGTCCACGCGCCCGGGCGGACGAACCGCCCTTTAAACACGAAAGGGAGACGCCTTCGCGGGGCGCCTCCCTCTCGGGGTCACGAAGGACCGAGGCTCAGATCACTCTGCCTCGGCGCCCTTCTCCGCGGCCGGAGCCGGCGACTCGCCGCCGCTCTGGATGCGCATGCCGTAGAACGAGCGGTAGACGAAGACGATCGAGATGCCGAAGAACACGGCCGCGAGGATCGTCGGGAGCGTACGGTCCGCGCCCGGCTGCTTCATCTGCTCCGCGAGCTCGACGGCGAGGAGGCCGAAGAGGGTCGTGAACTTGATGACCGGGTTGAGCGCGACGCTCGACGTGTCCTTGAAGGGGTCGCCGACGGTGTCACCGACGACGGTGGCATCGTGCAGCGGGGTCCCCTTCGCCTTGAGCTCGACCTCGACGATCTTCTTCGCGTTGTCCCATGCGCCGCCGGCGTTCGCCATGAAGAGCGCCTGGAAGAGACCGAAGAGCGCGATCGCGATCAGGTACCCGATGAAGAAGTACGAGTCGTAGAACGCGAAGCCCAGCGTGCCGAAGAAGATGGTGAGGAAGATGTTGAACATCCCCTTCTGCGCGTAGACCGTGCAGATCTCGACGACCTTCTTCGAGTCCTCGATCGACGCCTTCTCGACGCCTTCGAGCTTGATGTTCGCCTTGATGAACTCGACCGCGCGGTATGCGCCGGTCGTGACCGCCTGGGTCGACGCGCCGGTGAACCAGTAGATCATCGAGCCGCCCGCGATGAGCCCGAGGAGGAACGGCGGGTAGAGGATCGAGATCTTGTTCACGTCGTGCTGGAAGCCGCCGGTGAGGGCGACGATGATCGAGAAGATCATGGTCGTCGCGCCGACGACGGCGGTTCCGATGAGCACCGGCTTCGCGGTCGCCTTGAAGGTGTTGCCCGCGCCGTCGTTCTCTTCGAGGAAGTGCTTGCCCTTCTCGAACTGGACGTCGAAGCCGAACTCCTTCTTGAGGCTCTCCTTGATGCCGGGGATGCCTTCGATGACCGAGAGCTCGAAGACGGACTGCGCGTTGTCGGTGACCGGCCCGTAGGAGTCGACGGCGATCGTGACCGGGCCCATGCCGAGGAAGCCGAAGGCCACGAGGCCGAAGGCGAAGACCGGCGACGGGTCGAAGCCGTTGATCATCATGATGTGACCGACGCCCTCGTTGGGGTTGCCGGGGTTCGTCACCATGTACGCCGCCCCCATGAGGCCGATGAGGACGATGCCCATCCAGTACGCCGAGTAGTTACCCGCGGTGAGACCGGAGAGGATGTTGAGCGACGGACCGCCCTCCTTCGAGGAGGTGACGACCTCGCGCACGTGACCGGACTCGGTCGAGGTGAAGACCTTGATGAGCTCGGGGATGATCGCGCCGGCCGCCGTTCCGCACGTGATGATGATCGAGAGCTTCCACCAGAGCGACGGGTCGCCGCCGAGGTTCGGGATGAGCTGCTTCGACACGATGAACGTGAGGATGACGGAGATGACCGAGGTGAGGATGACGAGCTGCGTGAGCGGCTGCTCGAAGTTCATCTTGTCGGCGTTGCCGTACTTGCCCTTCGCGAGCGCCTCGTTGATGAAGTACGCGACGGCCGACGCGACGACCATCACGATGCGCATGACGAAGATCCAGACGAGGAGCTCGACCTGAATCGTCGGGTTCTTGACCGCGAGGAGGATGAACGAGATGAGCGCGACGCCGGTGACGCCGTACGTCTCGAAGCCGTCGGCCGACGGACCGACCGAGTCGCCCGCGTTGTCGCCCGTGCAGTCGGCGATGACACCCGGGTTACGCGCGTCGTCTTCCTTGATCTTGAAGACGATCTTCATGAGGTCCGAACCGATGTCGGCGATCTTCGTGAAGATGCCGCCCGCGATGCGGAGCGCCGAGGCGCCGAGCGACTCGCCGATGGCGAAGCCGATGAAGCACGGACCGGCGTAGTTCCCCGGGATGAAGAGGAGGATCGCCAGCATGATGAGCAGCTCGATCGAGATGAGCATCATGCCGATGCTCATGCCGGCCTTGAGCGGGATGGCGTAGCAGGGGAAGGGCTTGCCCTTCAGCGCGGCGAACGCGGTACGCGAGTTCGCGAACGTGTTCACGCGGATGCCGAACCAGGCGACCGCGCAGGAGCCCGCGATGCCGATGAGGCTGAAGACGAGGATGATGATGACCTGCAGCGCCTTGCCCTCGGCGAAGTAGTGCTGCGCGACGCCGAAGTAGTAGACGATGATCGCGCCGATGAAGGCCTCGAGGATGAGGATGAACTTCAGCTGCGTGCCGAGGTACGTCTTGCAGGTCTCGTAGATGAGCTCGCTGATGTCGAGCATCGACTTGTGGACCGGCAGGTTCTTCAGCTGCGTGTAGATCATGAAGCCGAAGAGCATGCCGAGCGCCGACACGACGAGGCCGCCGTACAGGAGCGACGCGCCGGCGGTGCCTCCGAGGAAGCTCGCGACCGACGTGTCCCCGAGGTTCGGGACGATCAGGTTGGCCTCGCCGCCGCCGTGGTGGGCGGCCGGCGTCGCGCCCGCCGGCGTGGTGGCGGCGGCCGCGGTGTCGGCCGCGTGCTGCGCCCACGCGGGGAGCGAGAAGAAGAACGTGATCAGCGCTCCCGCGACGGCGAGCAGCGCTTCGTAAACGCGCTTTCGAGACGAAATCATGGACCGAGTCCTCTCCGAGTTGACCTCGAACCCTCGGCACTTCTTCGTCCTCGGGTCCGCGACTCGAGGGGTTGGCCGCCTCGTCACGCGATTCCTCGTGTCCGAGGACCCGCGCGCGGGCGCTTCAGCACGCCTCGCCCCGCACGTAACCCCCATGAAATCCGGGAAGGAATCCCTGAGAGTCCCGTACGAGGTGGCGCGCTCTTACCACGTGACAGGGGCCCCGTAAACGGTCCCTCGAAGGGCGCAATTTTCACGCGAGAAACCGTATAAACGGGCGGTCCACCATGAAGCGGCTCCTCCTCCTCTCGTCCTTCGTCCTCGTCGCCCTGTCGGCGGCCTGCGGCGGGACCTCCCGTCCCGCGAGCTCGCCCGCAGCCGGAGCGTCGACCCAGAACGTCTTCGACGTCGTCTCGCCCTCCGTCGTCGCCATCCTCAACGACGACCGCGCCCTCCGGGAAGAGGAGGCGAAGCTCGCGATGAAGGAGGCGGGCGTCGAGTCGCACGCGCCGAAGACCATCGTGGACGTCTCGCTCCGCAAGGAACCGATGCCCCACGGCACCGGATTCCTGATCGAGGGCGGCCTCGTCGTCACCGCCGCCCACGTCGTCCTCTCGCCCGAGGTGATGAAGGTCACCACGCGCAAGGGCCAGACCGTCGATGCGGAGCTCGTGTGGATCGACGAGGTGCGCGACGTCGCGATCCTCCGGCCGAAGGCCCCGCTCGATGGCGTGCCGCCGATCCGCCTGGCCGACGCCAACCCCACGCCCGGCCGCCGCGTCTGGGCGCTCGGCCACACCGGCAACGGGATGTGGGCGCTCTCGTGGGGCATCTCCGAGGGGATCTCGTCCGGCATCGTCGACTTGCTCGGCGCGAAGCTCCTCCTGTTCGACGCCCCGGTCTACCCCGGCTTCTCGGGCGGCCCCGTCGTCACGCTCGACGAGTCGGGCAAGCCGATCGTCGTCGGGGTCAACCACGCGATCCTCTTCACCGGAGGTGTCACGCCGGTCGCCTCGATCTCGAGCGCATCGTCCGCCGCCGACATCCGCGACGCGGTCGCGCACAAGCCGCCCGCGATCGAGGCCGCGCTGCGGGAGTTCGCGAAGCAGCGCGGCGCCGTCCCCCGCGCCGAGCTGTTCATCACGTCGCATCTGTCGGTGCACAAGGATCCGCAGCTGCTCACCACCGCCGCCATCGTCGGTAACGAACGCACGATCGAGGCCGGCACCGACGACATCGCGCGCGTGCCTGCGGTCGCGATGATGTTCTCCCTGCAGAAGGGCAAGCACGACGTCGTCTTCGAGCTGCAGGATCCCGACGAGAAGCCGCTCGCGACGCTGACGAAGACGGTGAAGGTCGGCGAGCACGAGCGCGTCACCTTCGCATCCGCCGACTTCCGCTTCGATCCGCAGGTCGCGGGCCGCTATCACGTGCTCGCGAAGATGGGCGGCAAGGAGATCGGTCACACGGACGTCTGGGTGGAGGACCCGGACGACGACGACCAGCCCGTCGACGACGACGATCACGACCACGCCGAGGAGGGCGATCCGCGCGTCGACGTGGTCGTCGCGTCGTACGCCCGCGAGGAACCGTTTGCGCTCTCGGGCATCCGCGCAAACTGGGTCGAGTGGCGCTACCCCCGACGCGTCGGGTTCACCTGGTTCGCGCGGGGCTCGCGAGGATGGTCGGGAACGAACGTCGCGATCAGCGCCTTCGTCCTCGACGAGTCAGGCAAGATCGTCGGACGCGGGGTCGGCTGCATGCGCCCGGAGGTCCGGCCCGAGCGGCCGTGGACCTGCGCCGGCGCCGGTGGCTCTCCGCTCGTCACGAAGGAAGGACGGTACGACGTCGTCTTCGCGATGAACGATCGTCCGATCGCGGTCTGGCCGATGGAGGCCATGGTCAAGACGAACACCGGTGGGAGCGCGCTCGAGAAGTGGATGGGCGAGCTCAAGAAGC
Source organism: Labilithrix sp. (assembly GCA_039809525.1). Lineage (GTDB taxonomy): Bacteria > Myxococcota_A > Polyangia > Polyangiales > Polyangiaceae > Labilithrix. Next base: position 9,420 of record JBDHVD010000038.1, read on the forward strand.
AGCGCTCGCTGAAGAAGCACCGCGGGACGACGACGCCGAAGCCCGCCCCGCAGCCCGCGCCGAAGAAGCCCGACGCGAAGTGACGTCCGCTTGCGTCGGCGGCCGCCCTTGACGGACGCCGTTCGAAGCTCGCTGGCGCGGTCGGATGGCGGGGCGCGCGTGCTTCTTGCGGGGCGCTACCTCGCTGCGGCCGCCTGCGGGCGTGCGGCCGCGGGCGCGGACCTCGGCATCGTCTTCGGCGCGTGCGAGGGCGTCATCGACCCCGAGACCGTCTGACGCGGAGCCCCATCCGGCCTTGCTCTTCGGTGCGCACGGCCCGCCGTCGCGGGCGGAGACGCCCCGCCGCGTCTCGTTCGTCGGCTCGCCCTTCCTGCTGCGCTTCGCGTTCCTTCTCGTCTTCGTCGTCGTCGCCTCGGCCTGCGTTGCGCCGCTCGGCTCGATCGCCGGCGTCGGCGTGCTCGCGTCCACGTCGGGGACTGACGCCTCGCCGAGCCGATCCTTTTCGGCGCTGTCGAGCAGCACGTCGATCGCTCGCTCGAACAACACCGTGAGGTCCCGCTCGGGATTGCAGTGAGCGGTCAGGTCGAGGACGCGCTCGACCCTGTCGCGGAGCGCGCGGCTGATGGTCATCTGCAACCGATAGCGGCTCTCCGCTCGGGGCTCGCTCGGCGGCTCGTCGGCGGGAGCCAGCTCGGCGTCGGTGCGGAACGTCGGCAGCTTCCGCATCCTTCCCCGGACCGCGGGGCGCGGTGAACCGTGGCGGATCAGCTCCGCGACTTCGTACTTCGACTTCCCTCGCGTCGCCGCGACCAGCTCGTCGACGTTGTCCGCGTTCAGCACGTGCCGGAGCTGCGAGACGCGCGAGAGGTGAATGTCGCCACTCTCGATGTACCGGAGGAGCTTCGGACACTCCCGCAAGAGGCGTGAAGCGGCGAGGTGACGGCACGCCCTTCCCTCGCTCATCCCGAAGCGCCGGATGCAGAGCTCGAGCATCGATGGGTACGCGCCTTCGAATTCCACGCGCCGGTCCTCGATGTCGATCAGCAGGAGGAGGAGCTGACCGGTGAGGCGACGTCCTTTTGCGAGCACGTCGTCGACGCGGAGCACGAGGTCTTCGATGGAGGGAGAGGCGGGCTTCGCTGCGGTCATGCGCGCGGGCTCAGCAGGACGCGTGCCGTGTGGACGATCGTTTGATTCCGGAGACTTGCCGCCCGTGACCCTATGGCCGGGCCAGATTTGGGGTGGCCCGCGCCAGGCGCAGCGCGACGGCTACCGGCGCTGGCGCTGGTGCCGCGTGCCCGCTCTTCAGAGAAGAGCGAGCAGCTGACGGCACTGGCCGAGCAGGACCCCGGATGGCGACCACAGGTCGCGGATCTCCTCGGTGTATCCGTCGTCTGCCCACCGGGACCGGATCGCGACGAGGTGAAAGTCGTCCGGCGCGCCGGCGCGCTCGGGCGGGCGCTCGAAGAAGTGGATGGTGAAGTCGACGCTCGCGACCGCGCGCGGCGCGTCGAACGTCGCGGTGATCGCGGGCGGGAGCGCGTCGAGGAGAAGCGCGACCACCGCCGCATCGACAGGCGCCGGCTCGCGCAGGCGGACCCACGCGGCGATCTCGGGCGTGGCCGAAGCGCTGAACGGCAGGGTGGGCCCGGCGAACCTCGCGTCGACGTGCTCGAAGAACGCCGGTAGGCCCGGCATGCCGCGGGGGATCTCGGGCAGGCCGCCGGGTGGCGCCACCTCGGGCATCTTCGCGAGGGCGTACGACGGTCCCGTTCGCGACTTGCAGAAGCTCGCGCTCGCGAACGTCGTCGTCTCCCCGTCCCGCATTGCGCGGGCGGTGGCATGCGAGACGCGCGAGCCGCTCCGGACGACCTCCGCGCGAACGTCGATCGGCCCCTCCGTCGCGGGTCCGCAGAAGTGGACGGTGATCGAGCGCGGGGTCCGCTCGGGCTCCGCCACCTTCTCCCGCATCGCGCGGAGGAGCAGCGCGGCCATGATGCCGCCGAAGGCCCCCCGGCCCTGGTACCAGGACGCGTCGACGCTCCCGCGGCCGTCGGCCGAGAGCGTCGTCGCCCGCTCGAATGCGCTGGTCATGCGCGCGCAGTCTAGCCGCAACGCTCAAGGGGCGCGGCGATAGACGAGCCGTCCCTTCTCCGGATCGACGACGGCGATGGTGCCGTCGTCCCGTCGCTCGATGCGCATCGTCGCACGCAGGTGCGTGACTTGCCCGACGAGCGTGCCGCGCGGCCAGCCTGCGCTCTTGCCGAGGATGACGTTCGGCTCGGCGCGGGCGAGCGAGAGCGGGACCTGTACGAAGATCTCTTCCTTGTCGCCGTCGCGCGCGAACGACGTCCACACGAGCTGGCCCGCGGGACTCGTGGCGAAACGGATCTTGTCCGTCTGCGCATCGCGCTCGATCTCGGACCAGCACGCGGCGTCCCCGTTGCAGCGCGCGCGGAGCTTCGCCGCGACGTCGGAGCCGTCGAGGACGAAGTCCCACGTGCCCTCGAGCTCCTGCCCGAGGGCCTGCGTCGCCGCGGCGTCGGCGGGATCGGCGCCGCTGCAAGCGGCGGTCGCAACGGCGAGGACGAGAGCGAACGAAACGGCGGTCGATCGGGTGTGCATCAGCGCCTCCATCGCTCGGTACAACGCGAGGCGCGCCGGTCCGTGACGCGAATTCGTCGACGACGCCCGCTCAGCGGGCGAAGGCGGCGGCGTGGCCGTGGCCGATCGCCTGCTCGAGCAGCTCGTCGGTCATTCCCGGGATCCGCCGCGCCCGCGCGTACTCTTCGTGCGCGGTGACGGCGGACAGCAGCGTGTTGTCGGTGTTGACGCACGCGCGGATCCCCATCGCGAGCCAGAGCGGCAGCGGATGCGCATCGAGCGAGGGTATCGCGCCGGTGTGCACGTTCGACGTCGGGCAGGCCTCGATGGTCACGCCGCGCACCGCGACCAGCTCGACGATCCCCCGGTCCTCCAGGAGGGTCGTGCCGTGTCCGATCCGCTCGGCGTGGAGCTGCTCGATCGCGATGGCGATCTCGCGCGGGCTCCTCCCCTCGGCGGCGTGCACGGTGCGACCGAGGCCGAGCTCCTTCGCGCGCTCGAAGGCGGGGCGGTAATCGGCGAGGTGCACGGTGTCTCCACGCCCCGGCCCGCCCGCGAGATCGATCCCGACGACCCCGGGCCGAAGCGCGGCGAGCTCGACGAGGTGCTCGAGCACGCGCACGGGCTCCCCGTAGAGGCCGCACAAGATGATGCCCGCGCGGCCCGCCGCGCCCTCGACCGCCGCGTCGACGATCGTCGCCGGATCGGCGCCGCGATGCAGCTGCGGCGCGAACCGGATCTCGAGCTTCGTCACGCCCTCGCCCGTCGCGTCCTCGCAGATCTCGGAGGCGACGCGGCGGACCTCGTCGGGGTGCTGCAGGAGCGAGAGCGTGAACGCGAACTTCGAGAGCGCCTCGCCGAGGCCCATCCCCTCGTGAAAGGCGAGGTCCGGAGGCACGCTTCGCCCGCTCTTCGACGCCAGCTCGAGGAGCGTCGACGGCCGGATCGAGCCGTCGAGATGGCGGTGCAGATCGGTCAGACCGAGCGTCATGCGGCGGAGCTTTCCACAACGCCGCCCACCGCACGAGCGTCACCCCTCGGAGATCGACGTGTGTGCGGCGCGCCCGAGCACGGCGAGGAGACCGCCGCTGCGGCATCGCCGTCCGACGATTCCGATCGGCGATCCCGCGTCGGCGTCCGCGAAACCGCCACGTGGCGACCACGCGTCGCTCGACCAAACAAACGTTATTTTCAAACCAAAGAATCAATTCATGATTGCCATTCATGCGCGCACCAAACAATCCCATTGGTTATCCACAACCGAGCGGCGACCTCGCAAAATCACGACGATTCGAGCGCTAGAAACAAGGCGCATCGTGATTTCCTGGCGGTTCGCGACGCGGGTTCCTTGTGGATAACTCTGTGGATAAAAAAGTCATTGAGCGATGCTATTTTTCTGTTGCGAGAGCGAACGTGCTCGGGCATAAACCGGCTCATGAAGTTCGCGGCACATCGGGCCGCGGGCTCTCGGTCGTAGAAGCCGTCAGGCGCTGCGGTCGGCATCGGTACAGGCGGAAGCAATCAGTCTCCGCCAAAGGCCACGCCGTCCGAGCCACGCTGGCGTGCTTGGGTCGTCAGTCCCAGGCACGAGCAGTCCAGCGGGTCACAAAGGCGCTCGTTTCTCGAATGCCACGGTTCGCGGGTGACCGCCCCGTGGCGCTTGCAATGCCCGTGAAGGCACCTCTCCCCAACCTGTGGAGAACGTGTGGGCGGCGTGAGCGAGGGACCGACGCGAGGGAGTCGGCGTGGAGCAATCTGCGTCGAAGAGCCCCGTGTTCGAGGCGGTGGAAGGCATCCCGGTCTGCGGGATGGCGGTGTCCTTCGCGGGACGTCGTCGGAAAGCAGGCCTCGATCGGTCCGTACGTCGGAAGCGGGTCTCCTCCCCTCTCGACGCACGCACCGATGACAGCGGATGTCCAGAGGACGCCGAGGAAGGGAACGACGTCCGCATGCGCTCTTCGAAGCTCATGCACCGGACGCGAGAGGCTTCGCGCCTCTCCCGTCACGGCCGTCGACGCGTCCTTCGCTCGGTCCTCTGACCCGTGCAGGTCATCGCCACTGCAACTCCGAGGGGCAACCCGAGGAGGTGGCGCGCTCGAGTCGGCATCGCGGTCGGGAAAACCTGGCGAAAGCCAGGAGGAACCGGCACCGGGGCCTTCGCGAGTGGACGCTGCGCGGCTCGCCGCGTGTACACCGCTCCGCAAGGAGGCAGCGTGGCACGTCAGAAGAGGAAGGACGTCACGGCGTCCGTCCCCGCGAGGATCTCGAGAGCTCGGAGCCGAGTGCCCGTTCGTCGCAGTAGTTGCAGAAATCGGCAGGCGACGTCGGGTCCCAAATAAGCTCGTCAAACGCGCTCCAAAAAGAGCGGCCAGGGGCGAGTGAACGGGGGCCTAGGTCGGTGCGAGCGTCGGCGGTCACACGTCGGCGGGCGCCTCGAGCGAAACGACGAATCGCGACTCGGATCGCTCCGGATCTCTCGGAGCGAGATCGGGAAAAGGCCCAGGATGACGTGAGAGCGTCATCCAGCGGTCGCCACCTCGCCAGAAGCGATGCGGCGGTCGCGGGACCGGGGCTGTAACGGCCACCGGATCCTACGAAGGGTCCCTGTCGATGGAAGGCACCTCGGGTCATCTCCAGCCGACGGCTTTCACGAGCCGGCGGCGACGGTGGCCTCGGCGGGTTCCTCGCTCTTCCGACCCACGACGAGAGTCGTGGCGGCACGCACGAAGGTGCGTGAGCGCGAAGAGAAAGAGGGATTCGTGACGGAGGTGTCAGAGGTCTCGTCCCATCGAGCGCCGCGGGTCGAACAGGCCCATGCTCGTGACCGGACGCCGCGAGGCAGAAGGCACGGGGTCACGCGTTCGGAGGCGATGAGATCGAAGCGGTCTCGGGCGTCGTGAAAACGCCCGGTCCCTCGGTCATGCCGCGTGACGACCACGGATCGTCGCGGGGCGTCCCGGATCGCGAAAGCGGTCCGAGCGAGCCGGGAACGTACGGCGAGCGGGTGCACGTCACTTGTTCGGGTGGCAGAAGTCGGTTGGACGCATCGCGCGTCGTCCGCGCCGGGAGGTCGCAAGGCCTCGTGGAGCGAGAGGACGCTAGCCGGGAGGAAGCCCGAAGCACTGCCTGACGCAGGGCACGGGTGGAGAGATGGCGAAACGGTGCGCGGTTGCGCAAGGCGCTCACAAGGTTCGGCGCGCAACCATCCCGCAGGTGCAAGCTTGCGGGGTCCCGATACGACGGAAGGCGCTCTCGGATTTCGGCACGTTCGACCCTCACCGGTCGGGCGACGCCGGGTCCTTCGGCTCGCAGGTCAATTCGCGTGGCACCATCCGCAAGGAGCGTGTCACGGACAGCGCATCGGGCGGTACGGAGACCGACTCGGGCGTGCCTGCGGGTGACCACGAGAGCGTCAGAGGTACGGCGGCATTCGGTGAAGGCTCCCCGAGGACCGAGAAGGTTCGAGAGGGGTCCGCATCCTCGACGCTGAAAAGGCGTCGGTCCAGTGGTGCGCCGCGTGTCGACTGACCGAAGCTGATGAGGCTAACCGCTTCATCGATCGCTCCTCCTTCCTGACCGCGCGAACGGCCTGGGATCGAGTGAGGGCACCCGGCAACGAGGACGACGATGGCGCAGGCGGGTGGATGGCCCCCTGACGCGACGTCCAATGGGGCGGCCGACGAGCCGCAACGGAGCGCTAAGCTGCTCCCCCACGGAAAGCGAACGACCACGAGGGCGACCGGGCGACCGGATCGCCCTCGCGGCTTTTTGTGCATTCGATGGCATGTGTGACGGAGTGTGCTAAGCCGCGGCCCGCGATGACCCGCTCCCTCGTGCTCTCCCTCTGTCTCGCCGCCGCCGCCTGCGCCTCCCCTTCACCGGCCGAGGACGTCGCCGACTCGGAGGACGAGCTGCGCACGTCGTACGGGACGCTCTTCGAGACCCTCGAGGGCGGCGACCTCGATCGCTGGTTCGACGTCCGCTCGAAGCTGAAGTCCGGGTTCGACCGCATCTGCGGCGACACGATCTGCAGCGGCGACTTCTCGAACCTCGCGACGATCGATCTCACCTGCTCGTCGACGCGCGCGCAGAAGAAGATGAAGGACTGCCTCTGGGTCCTCGGCGGGAACATCGACACCGTCGACGGCCGGACCGGCAAGCTCACCACCGAGGCGCGTACGTTCGCGTGTCACGTCCCCGTCGGGTCGAACGCGAAGACGTTCCTCGACGCGCTCCACGGCGCGGGCGACGACGCGCTGAACACCGTCGTCCCCGGGACGGGCGGCACCTTCTACGACGCGCTCGTCACCTGCTTCGACGGCGTCGTCGGATCACCCCCGCCGGTCCAGACCGCGTCGTTCTACGTCGAGCTCGCCGAGCACGATTCCTCGTTCTACGCGAAGCGCCGGGAGCTCGCGGAGGCGTTCGACCAGGAGTGCGGCGACACCTTCTGCGAGGGCGACTTCCCGCAGATCTCCGCGCTCCGCCTCGCGTGCGTCGTGAACGTGAACACCCAGCGCGTGTCGCGCTGCGGCTGGTCCTTCGCCGGCGCCGACGTGTCCGTCGACGCGCGCGGCGGCCTCCAGGCGCGCACGATGACGAAGCGCTGCGATTTCGCCGTCGGCGCGACCGCCACCCAGCTCGCGAGCGCGCTCTCGGGCGACGATCCGCTCCACGCGCCCCTGCCCGGCCGCACCACGTCGATCCACGACGCGCTGATCGGCTGCCTCTAGTCTTCCGCCGGCTTCAGCACTTCACGCCGGTGCAGGTGCAGTTACCGGCGGCGCAGTTGGCGGTGCACGTCGCGCCTTCCTCGCACGTCTGCGTGCAGTTGCCGGAGCCGCCGCAGTTCATGGTGCAGGTCGAGCCCGCCTTGCACGTCTGGGTGCAGCCGCCGGTCAGGCAGTTGAACGTGCAGTCCGCGCCCTTCTCGCACGTCTGCTTGCAGTCGTTCGCCGACGTCTGACACGTCGCGGTGCACACGCTGTCGCCCTTGCACGCGATGGTGCAGCCCGAGACGGTGCAGTTCTGGGTGCAGTCCTCGTTCGCGTTGCACTCGCACGGCGCCGCGGACGTGCAGCCGAGCGTGCGGTTCGTCCGTGCGGGCTTCGGCACCTCGGCGTCGCCTCCCCCGGTGGCGCTCCCGCTCGAGCTCGACGACGACGAGGAAGACGACGAGGACGACGACGAGCCGGTCGAAGATCCGTCGTCGTCGTCCGACTTGCATGCCGCGACCAGCAGGAGACCGACCGAGAGCGCGAGCATCGCGCGACGAACCAGGTGAAGGGCCATGCTCCCGATGGTACCCTCCGGCGACGCATGGCGGCGGAGAAGCACGAGAGCACCCCGGACCTGGACGATCTCGAGGGCGGCTGGGACAAGGGCGAAGGCGGCGCGGCCGTCTCGGAGGAGCGGACGTCCACGCCCGATCTGGCTGCGGTCGACGAGGGCTGGCTCGACGATCTGTTCCCCGAAGGCGACGACGACGACGAAGAGGACGACGAGGCCGAGGAGCCGGAGCTCCCGGACGAGCGGCTCGATCCCGAGGCCTACGCGGCGGCGAAGAAGGCCCGCGAGGAGCGCGCCGCGGCGAGGCGCGAGAAGAGGAAGGTGAAGCTCGAGGCCAAGCGCGCCCGCCAGCGTGCGCGCGCCGCCGAGGCCCGCGCGAAGCAGAAGGGCAAGCAGAAGGCGAAGTCGCGCCCGAAGCCGAAGCCCGAGCGCGCCGCCAAGCCGAAGGCCGCGTCACGCGTCGCGCCGGCGGTCGAAGAGAGCGACGCCGACGAGCCGGAGGCGCCTCGCAAGAAGCCGCCGCCCGCGACGCCGATGGCGAAGCCCGGCATCGCCACGCAGTGGAAGCTCCTCGCCGTCGCGATCGCCGTGTTCCTCGGTGCGGCCGCACTGGCCGCCGCGCTCGCCCGCTGATCCGCGTCAGCGCCGCCGGAACCAGGGGCACTTCTCGATCAGCTTCTTCTCCGGCTGGTACTTGCACTGGAAGCCGACGCGCGTGCCGTTGACCTCCCAGTCGCTGCACTCGCGCACCATCGCGAAGGACGCCTCGTCGGCGGGATCGACCACGCGCTCGCAGTCGCCGACCTTCTTCACCGTCCACTTGTAGACGCCTTCGCTGCCCCACTTGTGCTCGATGGCGACCTTCACCTTGTCGCCGACCTTGTACTTCGCCGTGCACTCGGCGAACTTCGCGTCGCCGCGTATGACCTCCGTCTGGGTGCCGGGGCACTCGGCGTACGAGAACTCGAAGTCGACGGTGAGAGGCTTGCCGCGCTCGTCCGTTCGGGTCGAGTGAATGCGGGTGACCTCGACGTTGGTCTCGTGGTTCGTCGTCCGATGACATGCGGAGACGACGAGCGCGAACACGACGAGCGGAGCGACGCACCGACGAGCCATGCGTCTCTTGCGAATAGCATGCAGTGACGTTCAGGCGATGCGCGAAGGCTCGTTCGACGTCAAATCGTTGCACACTGCAACGTCGTCGCGAAACGCAGCGCGACGCGCCCGCTCAGTGCGTTCTGAACCAGGGGCACTTCTTGTTCAACTCCTTCTTGTCGGAGTAGTTGCACTGGAAGCCGACGCGCACGCCGTTGACCGTCCAGTCCGCGCAGTCACGAACGACCTTCGACGACGCCTCGTCGTTCGGGTCCCACGGGCGTTTGCAGTCGTTCACCTGGAACACGTGATAGTCGTAGTGCCCCTCGGGGTCCCAGACGTGCTCCAGCTTCACCTTCACCTTGTCTCCGACCTTGAAGTTCTTCACGCACTCGGAGAACTCCCGGCCGCCGCGGATCAGCTCGGTCTGCGTCCCCGGGCACTCGGCGTAGCTGATCTCGACGTCGGTGTTCACCGCCGCGCCCGTCTCGTCCTTGCGCACCACCTCGAAGCGCGTGACCTCGACGTTGGCGTCGTAGGTCTTCGAGCGATGACAACCGGCGAGCGGCATCGCCGTGGCGGCGACGGTGAGGACGAGGGCGCTGCGAACGAAGTTCTTCATGATGCCGCCCCTCACACCAGGATCCCGAGGGCCATGAGGACCAGCGTGAGCGGGGCGCAGATCCACTTCGCCCACTTGAACAGCGTCTCGATGTGCTTCTCGTCGACGGTGAACCAGATCCACGACGAGAGCATGTGGAGGAAGAGGCACGCGTAGACCGCCATCATCAGCTTGTCCGCGCGCGAGAGATACGCGGTCGCCGGGAGCTCCTGCATGAGCGCGAAGTGGAAGAGGACGGCCGCTGCGAGCATCGGCGTCGTCGCGTTCGAGCGCACCTCGAGCTCGTCACGCGGGAACCAGAGGCCCGAGAGCGAGATGAGCACGATGACCAGCGCCGGCATGAACACGGTGAAGATCGCGCTCGTCGCGAAGCGCTTGATGCCGAGCTCGAAGACGTACTTCGAGTAGTAGAGGTCGTCGTTCTCGAAGCGGTCCGGATAGAAGTGCGTGAGGATCCGTCCGCGGATGAAGGACGTCTCCCAGCCCGGGACGCTGAAGTCCGAGTCGAGCGACGTGTGGTCGACGTCCGTGCGGAGGCGGAGGACGTCCTGGCCGTTCGAGTCGTCCTCCAGCTCGATCGTCAGCTCCTGCGTGTCGAACGGATAGGCGTGGAGATCGGGCCTGATGTGGAACGTGCCGACCATCTTCCACATCTTGAAGGTCGGCAGATCGGCGAGGAGCTCCTTCTCGTCGACCTTGCCGTTCGTCGGGCGGAGATCGATCGGCGGCATCGGCTTGTCGCTGGTGAGCGAGACGAAGAAGTGGGCGGTGAACGCGCCCTTCTTGATGTCGAACTCCTCGACCGTCTCGAGGAGGAAGCCGACCTTCGCCGCGACCTGCCCCCGCTTCGGCGACGCGAACGGCGACTTGTAGCGGCCCTCGGTGTGGATCGGCACGCCGCCCTTCGCCGGATCGACGAGCACCGCGGTCTTGAGCTGATCGGCGGTGTCCTCCTCGGCGTCGCCTTCCTTCTTCTCCTCTTTCTTCTCCTCGGCGGGCGCGTGCTCGGCCGGCGCCGCCGTCGCCGAGGCCGCCGCGGCCGCCGCGGCCGCGTGCTTCGGATCCGCCTTCGGATCCGCCGGAGCGGCCTTCGCCGGAGCGAGCTTCGCGGCCGCGCCGCCACCAACGCCAGCGCCGGTACCACCGCCGGCGCGGGTGCCGCCGCCCGCGCCCTGCGCCGCGACTTTGTTCGCGAACGCGAACACCGCGACGAGGACGAGGACGACGAACGACAGGAGCTGGATCTTGCCGGGGCCGCGCCGCTTCGCCTTCGCCTTCGCCATCGGGCGGCGAGGTTATCCGGACCGTAATGTTGCCGCACTGGAATTGTCTCATGTAGGCGCATGTCGTTGCGCCGACACTTATGTATGCCACACTGCGTCGATCATGAGCCCGCGCTCGCTGCTCCTCGCGGTGTGCCTGGCCGTGTCCGCTGCCCCGATGGTCGCCGCCTGCGCGGCCGAGACGGAAGAAGAGGCGGCCGACTACTCGGAGGACGAGCTGGCCACGCGCCTGAGCGTCGAGTCGATCCGCAGCGTGCGGACGTTCGACGCGATGTCGATCGAGGGAGGCGGCTTCGGCCAGGCCGGGCGCCTCATGAAGTTCCTCGTCGACGCGCGCGATCCGGGCCGCAAGCACGCGTACTTCATCAACGGCAATTTCCGGGTCGGCGGCCAGCAGCCGGACTACGCGAAGTACCACTACGACTTCGCGCAGCGTCAGCTCGGGATCACCGAGAGCGGCGGCGAGTTCAACGACCTGACGTACTTCACCGATCAGAAGCGGTACTACGCGGGAACGATCCAGACCTATCAGCTGTCGGAGAACGAGCCGCCCATCTTCGCGGTGCAGATGTACCCGGACGACGTCCTCCACGAGGAAGGGATCGTCGAGCTGATCGAGGTGCTGAAGCGACAGCTGAAGATCCCGAACGCGCGCATGGCGTTCGTGGCCGGCGGCCCGCAGCAGTCGTTCGTGCGGGTGAAGGACCGGCTCCGCGCGCTCGGTTACGAGGCGCTCACCATCGAGCAGGTGCTCGGGAACGTGAAGTACCTGCCGCTCAACCCGGGCGAGGCGTGGGGCTACCTCCGGATCTTCCCGCAGGACCTCGGCGCGGTCCGGCCGACGGACATCGTGGTGTTCGACGAGCTGCCGCTCGATCTGTCGGTGGTCGCGGGCACGATCACGCGCGTCTTCCAGGACGTCACGTCACACGTGAACCTGAAGTCCAAGGAGCGCGGGACGCCGAACATGGTGTTCCGCGATGCCTCGCCCACGAACCCGAAGCTCGCTCCCTTCAAGGACGAGCCCGTGCACCTCGTGGTGGGCAAGACCGGCTACACCCTCGAGGCGACGACGCCGGAGATCGTGGAGCAGAAGCTCCGCGAGCGCACGAACAAGCCCTGGCAACAGCTGCCGATCGTGAACGAGCCGAACCTCGTCTCGTTCGACGACATGTGCCCGACGCTCGGCCCTTCGTGCACGCAGCAGGGCAACCGCTTCGGCGGCAAGGCCGCGATGCTCGGGTTCCTCGCGAACCGGAGCGTCCTCGGGCGCGCGAACCAGCCCGGCTCGCAGAGCGCGAAGCTCGGTTACGACCTCGTCCCGCACGGCTTCTCGATCCCGCCGCAGTGGTATCGCGATTTCCTCGCCGCGCCGGAGAACGCGACGCTCAAGGCCAAGATCGATCAGCTGATCGCCAAGGAGAAGCAGGGCAACCTCTCGCCGAACGAGCGCAAGGCGCTCGCCGCGGAGGTGCAGCAGCTGTTCTACACGGGCCGCGTGCCGGCCGCGCAGCTCGCGGCGGTGAACGCGCAGATCGCGAAGCTGAAGCAGCTCGAGCCCGCGATGCAGAAGATGAAGTTTCGCTCGAGCGCCAACGCCGAGGACATCCCCAACTTCGACGGCGCGGGGCTCCACGACAGCTTCAGCGTGAAGCTCTCGAGCACGGACGACGCGGACCTGTCGTGCCGGATCGAGACCGAGCAGGACGGCCCGGTGACGAAGCTCGAGATCAAGCCGAAGACGCCGCAGTGCGGGATCAAGGGCGTGTTCGCCAGCCTGTGGAACACGCGCGCGATCGAGGAGCGCTCGTTCGCTCGCCTCGATCACACGACGGCCGGAATGGGCATCGCCGTCGTCCCCGCGTACGACACGGAGAGCGAGGTCGCCGCGAACGGCGTGCTCATCACGCGCGCGGTGAACAGTGATTTCCTCGCGTACACGCTGAGCCTGCAGAAGGACAACAACCTCGTCACCAACCCCGACCCGGGCACCATCTCGCAGATGACGCTGGCGACCTTCGGTGATGCCGGGCGTCCGCCGCGCTTCACCGTCGTGCGCTTCGCGACCCCGGTCGCCGGCCAGCCCGCGCTCACCACGAGCGTGCTCGACGAGGCGCGCCTGAACCAGATCACCGAGCTCGCGAAGACGGTGGAGGTCGCCTACTGCCGCGCGAAGCCCGGGTACTACGCCGGCGACTGCCGCTACGTGTGGCTCGACGACCAGAAGCCGCGGAGCCTCGACATGGAGTTCAAGTTCCTGCAAAACGGCCAGTTCGTCGTCAAGCAGTCGCGCGAGTTCCACGGCCACTGAGCTATCCTGGAGGGAATGCGCCGATGGGTCGCGCCCCTCATGCTCGTCACCGGATGCTCTGCGTTCGGCGTGGGAAAGGATGACGAACCCCCGCCGGCGCCGGCGCCGCCCGTCGCGGAGGACGCGGGCAGCGCGGGCGACTCCGGCGACGCGGCGGACGGCGGCGCGCACGACGCCGGCACCGCGGTCTTCAACGTGCCGTGCGGCCAGGGCACCGCCTGCACCGCCGTCGATCAGGTGTGCTGCGACTACGCGTGCGGCGCGGCCTCGACGTGCGCCTCGAGCACCGTGTTCCAGTGCAACGACGCCGAGGACTGCGCGGCGGCGGGCAAGCCGGGCGCGGTGTGCTGCATGAACCGGACGAACTCGGTGGTGAACAGCACCGCGTGCCGGGAGATCTGCGGGAGCGACGAGGCCCGCGCGTGCAACCTCGGGCGCGGCGACGAGCAGTGCGAGAACGGCAAGCACTGCCTGAACGAGCTCTCGACGAACGGCTACGGCATCTGCCTGTGAGCGAGACCGATCAGCGGAGCTCCTTCCACGCGCCGTGGTAGCTCGCGTCGCACTCGGTCTTCGCGCGCGCGGCATCGAACGCGGCCTCGCCGCTCGCATAGAGCTTCCTCACCTCGCCGGTGGGCAGCGTGCAGGAGCCGAGCACCGCGGTGTTCGGGCACTCGGCGTAGGCGAACGTGCCCCCGAGCCGCTTGCAGCTGCCGGCGAGCGCGGGCTCGTTCTGCGCGAGGTAGGCGCCGGCGTACTCGGAGCACGTGCTCATCGAGGGGACGCGATCGCAGCTCGCGAGTCGCGCCGGTGTTGCCGCGGAGGCAACGCCGGCGGCGGGCGCGGCCTCCTCGCTCTTCGAGCACGCGACGATCGACACGACGCCGAGCAGGAGGGGCAGACGCGCACGCGACATCCGTCGGAGCGTAGATCGGATCACCCGCCCCCGAGCAAAACGCGACCAGATGATTTGGGTGCCGCGCGATCCGTGGTGGTGGTTGCTCGCCGCGCATCGTCCTCGTGATCCCGCGGCGAAACCGCGGTCGCGCGCGCGGGCGTCACGCGCGCTCCGTCCGGCGAGCACAGGCACGCCGCGCGCATGATGGTGACGCAGACATCGAAGGCGCCGAGGTGGACGTCTCACCGCTCCCCTCTCCTCGGCGTCACCTCGCGCCCTCGATGGCTATCTCTCACGCGACCGCGCCCCCCCGGGCCGGTCGCGTTCTTCTTCGCGCCGTGCGCGTCGTGCGCATCGCGCGGCGCACGCTGGATCGCGATCGATCCGGGCGGCCTGCGCGGCCCCCTCTGATCGGCGCGTCACGCCTCGTGAACCCTCGCAAAATTCAGGGCGCCAAGGGTGGACACCTTGTCCTACACTGGCATTGCTCGTGCAATTCACGCGATCCGGGCTTTCATGAGGAGGATGACGAACCGTTCTGCGATCGCCGGCGCCGCCGCGCTCGCCCTCCTTGCGTGGAGCGCCGACGCCTCCGCGTTCTGTCGCTCGTCGACCTGCCGATCCACGGCGAGCAAGGAGTGCCCGACGGACGAGGACGGCTGCCCGGCGACGGGCGCGAAGCTGTTCTGGCCGTCGAGCTGCATCAGCTACGCGACGAACAAGCTCGGGACGCAGGACCTCGATCCGACCGACACCCGCGACATCATCCGGAAGACGTTCCAGTCCTGGAGCGACGTCCCCTGCCCCGACGGCAAGGTCGCTTCGATGACCTTCCAGGAGCGCGAGCCGGTCTCGTGCAAGAAGAGCCAGTACAACAAGACCGGCCCCAACGTGAACGTGGTGCTCTTCCAGGACGACGACTGGAAGTACCGCGGCATCGACGGCACGCTGGCGAAGACGAGCGTCACGTACAACGACGAGACCGGCGAGATCTACGACGCCGACATCGAGGTCAACACCGCGAACAACACGGTGACGATCACGGACGATCCGCGCAAGGTGCAGTACGATCTGCAGGCCATCTTGACGCACGAGGTCGGGCACTTCATCGGCATCGCGCATTCGCCGAACCCGGACGCGGTCATGTACGCGTCGTACAACCCCGGGTCGACGTCCCAGCGCAAGCTCACGCCCGACGACGTCGAGGCGGTGTGCGCCGTCTACCCGCCGAACAGCGGCGTGCCGTGCGAGACGGAGCCGCGCGGCGGCTTCAGCGGATCGTGCGACGATCCCGAGGAGAAAGGCTTGTGCTCCGCCGGAGGCGTCGGTTCGACCGACGCGTCGACGGGCATGTTCGGTATCGTGTTCGGTACCGGGATCTTGGCGGCGGCGCGCCGTGGGCGCCGTCGAATCAGCTTCGGAGGGCGGAGTCAATGAGCCTCAAGAGCATCGTCGTGTCCGGGTTGGTCGCAGGCGTCCTCGCGTTCGCGGGATGCAGCAGCGGATCGAACGCGAAGGGAGACCGCATCTGCACCCCCGGAGCGAACGTCTTCTGCCGGTGCGCCGATCGCTCGGAGGGCACGAAGCTCTGCGCCGACGACGGCATGTCCTTCGCGACGCCGTGCGCCACCAACGAGTCCCGGACCGAATGCGCGGGCGGAGAGATCGAGGACCCCAACACCGGGCAGCCGGTCGACGACAGCGGCAAGCCGATCGAGGAGACCGACGGGGGGACGCTGCCGACGAACGACATCGACAGCTGCCCCGGCAAGTCGACGTCGCTCACGGCCGGCGTCGACACCATCCTCGAGGGCGACACCACCGGCGCGAAGGACGACGCGCAGGGCACGGCCACGTGCATCGCGGGCGCGGGCGGCGCCGACCACGTCTATCGCATCATCCCGACCGGCTCGGGCCGCGTCGACTTCACCGTCAAGGGCGAAGGAGCGCTGAACCCGACGGCGTACATCCGCACGACCTGCAAGGACGAGGCGTCGCAGGTCCGCTGCGCGCCGCCGACCGGCGCGGGCGGATCGCTCACGTTCCAGCAGAACATGATCTCCGGCAAGGAGTACTTCCTCTTCGTCGACGGCGCCTCGAGCTCGGCGGGCAAGTACAAGGTCACCGCGCGTCTGACCACCATGCCGTTCTGCGGCGACGGGAAGGTCACCGACGGCGAAGCCTGCGACGACATCAACAAGGTCGACAACGACGGCTGCGATCCGAGCTGCACCAAGGTGAACGGCAACCCCACGAGCGGCGCGAGCTGTCCCGGCCAGCCCGTCGATCTCTGGTCCGGCAAGACGGTCACCGGCACCGGCTCGACGAGCGCGCCCGGCTACGGCAACACCTGGAACAAGCCGAGCACCGCGTGCGACCTCGCGGGCACCAACACCATCGCGGATCACGTCTACCAGGTGAACCCGCACGCGAGCGGCATCCTCACCGTCAGCCTCACGTCGTCGGCGAACCTCAACATCGTCGCGCGCAAGAACAGCTGCACCGATGCGAACTCGACCACCGCGTCGATGTGCAAGGACAAGACGCAGCAGATCAACATGCTGGTGACCGCCGGACAGCCGGTGTGGATCGCGGTCGACGGCGGCGCGCTGTCGAACAACACCGGCGATTACACGATCACCTTCAAGCACACGCCGCAATGAGCCTCGCGAAGCTGCTCTTCGGCGGCGCGCTGCTCGCCGCGATCCTCGGCGGCTGCAGCGCCGAGAACAAGGCGAAGGACGAGAAGCTCTGCAAGCCGGGCGCGTACGTCTTCTGCCGGTGCCAGGACCGGCAGGAGGGCTCGAAGCAGTGCAACGAGGCCGGCGACGGCTACGGCAAGTGCGAGCCGTGCGAGACCGACCAGAACCCCGAGATCATCGAGGGCTCGTCGTCGAGCTCCTCGTCGAGCTCCTCGTCGGGATCGATCCCGACCGGCGACGGCGGGCCGTCGGGCGGCACCTGCGGCGACGGGATCGTCCAGGCGGGCGAGGACTGCGACGACAAGAACGGCGACGACACCGACGGCTGCGGGAAGGACTGCAAGCTCACCAGCGCGACCACCGCCGCGACGAACGCTTGCCCCGGCCTCGAGGTCCACGTCTGGGGCGGCGCCCACGAGCCGACGACGACGGGCTCGACGGCGGGCGCCGGCAACCGATCCGCGACGCCCACCTGCCCGAAGAGCGGCAACGGAGCCACCGCGTCGGGCGTGACCGCGCCGGACCGCGTCTTCAAGGTGGTCGCGCACAAGACGGGCAACCTCGAGGTCGCCACCTCGGACGCGACGTTCAACGTCTTCCTCTACGCCGTCGCCGACGGGAAGTGCGCCGGCTCGAGCGTCCCTCAGATCGCCTGCCAGAACGCGGTCGACGGGAACGGCAACGAGACGCTCACCTTCCCGGTCGAGGCGGGCAAGGCGTACCACGTGTTCGTCGACGGCGGGCTCGCCGGCAAGCAGGAAGGCAGCTTCCGCGTGACCTTCGCGATCCCCTAGGACGCGATCGCGCGCGCGTACTCCGTCGGGCAGTGCGCGGAGAAGAAGCGCACGCGCCTGCCCTCCTCGCGCGCATGGAGCTCGCGGAGGCGGCGGGCGTTCGCGCGGCGCGTCTCGTCGTCGACCGCGACCACACGCTGGAACGCGCGCAATCCCGGCGGGCACGTGCGCGGATCGGTGAGCTCGCCGTGGTTGAAGTAGGCGTCGCCGCAGTGGAGGTACCAGTCGACGTCCGTCCCCGACGGCGCGCGCACCGCGACCGCCGAGTGCCCGCGCGTGTGCCCGTGGAGCGGGACGAGGAGCACGTCGTCGGCCACGGCCTTCACGCTCTCGAAGCCCATCCAGCGATCGCCGGACTCGGCGTGCACCTCCCAGCGCGGCCCGTGGGCGAAGTGAACCTGGCGGTAGCGGTGCTTCTCGTTGATCGTCGCCGGACGCAGCGCCGCGTCGCGCTCGCGCGCGTGCACGTGGATGGAGGCCCCCGGGAAGTCGGGGATGCCTCCGGCGTGATCGACGTCGAGATGCGTGACCACGACGTCGCGCACGTCGCTGCGCGAGAAGCCGAGGCGCTCGACCTGGCGCGCGGCGGTGTCCTCCTCGCGGAGGCGCGGGCGGCTCGCGGCGACGAAGCCGGTCCCGAGGCGCTGCCTGGGCGCGCGGACGTCGTCGAGGCCCATCCCCGTGTCGACGAGGACGAGCCCGTCCGAGGTCTCGACGAGCAGCGCGTGGACGACCAGCGTCCCGCCGACCAGGCTGCCCGCGTAGGGGCACATCGTGCAGAGGTTGAGGTGATGAACCCTGGTGACGGCCACCGCGGGATGGTATCTGGACCGCGTGAAGTTCGTCGACACCGCAGAGCTGGACGTCGTCGCCGGCCGCGGCGGCAACGGCGCGATCGCGTTCCGGCGCGAGAAGTTCGTTCCGTTCGGAGGCCCGTCGGGCGGCGACGGTGGCAAGGGCGGCGACATCGTCCTCGTCGCCGACGAGGGCAAGTCGACGCTGCTCGATCTCGCGCACGTCCGCATCGTCCGCGGCGAGCACGGCGAGCACGGCCAGGGCAAGGACTGCTACGGCCGCAAGGGCGGCGACCGCGAGATCCGCGTCCCGGTCGGCACGCAGGTCTACGACCGCGACACCGGCGAGCTGCTCTTCGACATCGATGCGCCGAATGCCCGCCTGGTCCTCGCGCGCGGCGGCAAGGGCGGGCGCGGCAACATCCACTTCGCGACGCCGTACGACCGCGCGCCGCGCCGGTCCGAGCCGGGCGAGCCGGGCGAGGAGAAGAAGGTCCGCCTCGAGCTCAAGGTGATGGCCGACGTGGGCCTGCTCGGGTTCCCGAACGTCGGCAAGTCGACGTTCATCCGCGCCGTGTCGCGCGCGCGCCCGAAGGTCGCCGACTACCCGTTCACCACGCTCGAGCCGCACCTCGGCGTCGTGAGCGTCGGCGACGAGGCCACGTTCGTCCTCGCCGACATCCCCGGCCTCATCCCGGGCGCGGCCGAGGGCGCGGGGCTCGGGCACCGCTTCCTCCGCCACGTCGAGCGCACGCGGGCGCTGCTCCACCTCGTCACGCTCGATCCGGCCGAGGACCGCGAGCCCGTGGCGGACTACGAGGCGCTCCGCAGCGAGCTCGCGAAGTTCGACCCCGATCTCGCGAGCCGTCCGGAGATCGTCGCGATGACGAAGGCGGACCTCCCCGAGGTGCGCGAGGCCTACGTCGAGGCGAAGAAGCAGTTCGCGAAGAAGAAGATCGATCTGCGCCTCGTCTCGGCGGCAACGGGCGAAGGGATCCGCGATCTCCTCGTCGCGCTCTACAAGATGGTGACCGGCAAGTCCGAGCTCGAGGACTGGGAGGTCCCGCCCGCGCCGAAGGAAGAGGCGCCCGCCGAGCCGGAAGCCGCGCTCGAGCCCGAAGCGCCGCCCGCCCCCGCCCCTGCACGCGCGAAGAAGAAGCCGACGAAGGCGAAGGCGAAGGCGAAGGCGAAGGCGAAGAAGAAGACGGCGCCCAAGGCCAAGCCCCGACGCGCGAAGACGGTGACCAAGAAGGTCACGAAGAAGCCCGCGAAGAAGACGGCGAAGAAGGCGAAGCCCAAGGCGAAGGCGAAGAAGAAGACGGCGGCGAAGAAGAAGCGGCGATGAGCGACAAGACCGAGCAGCCGACACCGAAGCGGCTGCGCAAGGCGCAGGAGGAGGGCGACAGCCCGCTCTCCTCCTTCGCCAGCCAGTCGGTCGCGTTCGTCACCGTCGTCGCGCTCGCGCCTGCGGCGATCGTCGCGCTCGCCTCGCGCGCGGGCGCCGATCTCCGCTCGGCGATCGCCGTGGCGGCGCAGCCGTCGCCGGCGGTGTCGTTCGACGGCGCGGCGATCGCGGGCGCCGTCGCCGTGCTCGTCTCGCCGGTGCTCGCCGCGGCGGCGGTCGCGGCCGCGGTGACGTCGGTGGTGCAGACCGGGGGCGTGATCGCCACGAAGAAGCTCGCGCCTCGCTTCGACAAGCTCGATCCGATCGCGGGCTTCCGTCAGCTCTTCTCGACCACGCGCCTCGTCGCCGTCGGCCGTGCGGCGCTGTTCGCCGCGGGCGTCGCCTGGATCGTGAACGGCGCGCTCCGGGCGCACGCGGCGGACCTCGCGCGCGCGACCGGCCGTCTCGACGGCGCGGCCGCCATCGCCGCGACCCTCGCGCTCGATGTCGCGAAGAAGGTCGCGGTCCTCGGCCTGTTCCTCGCGGTCGTCGACGTGGTCGTCACGCGTCGCTCGTGGACGAAGAAGCTCATGATGAGCAAGGACGAGGTGAAGCGCGAGCACAAGGAGAGCGAGGGCGATCCGCAGCTCAAGGCCGCCCGCGAGCGCGCGCACCACGAGGTGCTCGCCGCCGCTACCATCGGCAACGTGAAGAACGCGAGCGTCGTCGTCGTGAACCCGACCCACATCGCCTGCGCGCTCCGCTACGACGAGGAGGAGGGCGACGAGGCTCCGGTCGTCGTCGCGTCCGGACAGGGCGATCTCGCGCGGCAGATCGTCGAGGCGGCGCACCGCTACGGAGTGCCGGTGCTGCGCGACGTGCCCCTCGCCCGCGCGCTCGTCGAGCTCGAGGTCGGCGATGCCATCCCCGAGGCGCTCTACGAGGCGGTCGCCGAGATCCTCCGCGAGGCCTACGAGGAGCAGGCCGGCAGCGATCCTCCTACGGACCGCTGATCGCGCGCAGCTTCGCCGCCTCGTCGCCCATGCCGACCGACGTGAACAGCTTCGCGAGGAACGCGAGGCACGCCTTCGCCGCGCGTTCGTCGCCGATCTGACGCGCGCGCGCGAGCGCATCCATGCCCTCGAGCAGCGCCTCCTGCGGGCGGCCCGCGACGCTCAGCGCGATGCCCATCGCGAGCGACGTCTGGCAGCGGAGCGCAAAGTCGTTCGGATCGAGCTGCGCCCGCGTCCGCCGGAGGACGCGCAGCGCGTCGCCGATGTCGCCCTTCACGATGCGCGCCATCGCCCGCATGCGCTCGGTGAAGATCGGGTTTTCGCCCGCGGCGCGCAGGCCGTCGACCCAGCGTTCGAGCGAGACGTTGTCTCCGGAGAGCAGCGCCTCCTTCGCGAGCTCGCCGAGCCGCGACGCGATGCTCGCCGCCGCGTTCGAGGCGGGCAGATCGCTCGGGTGACTGCCGTTCGCGGGCGCGATCGACGGCGACTCGTCCTTCATGATCGTCGGCGGCTCCGAGTCGCGCGCCGCCTGGGCCGCGGCATGCGCGGCGCGTGCCGCGAAGGCGGCGTCCGGCGCGACGATGACCGCGCGCTCGAGCATCGAGTCGGGCTCCTCGGCGGAGAACGCGTCCTGCGCGGGCGCGTCCGGAACCGGCACGGGCGCGGGTGCGGGTGCGGGTGCGGGTCGGATTACGGGCGGAGGCAGAGGCGGAGGCGCGGCGACCGGGGCCGCCGACTTGCGCGCGGGCGGCGGCGGCGGAGGCGGGGCGGTCGCCGGCTTCGCCGCCGGCGGCGCCGGGATGATGCGGACGGGCGGGATCGGCTGCGCGGCCGGCTCCGGCGGCGCGAGGCTGTGCGTGCGCGAGAGCGCGTTCGCGAGCAGCTCGAGCGCCTGCTCCTCGCACGCCGGATCGATCCGCCGCGCGTAGGCGATGAGCTGGGTGGTGCTCGCCTCGAGCCCCGCGTCCGCGGTCGCGTTCGCCGCCGCGAGCATCGTGCGTGCCGCGCGCGCCACGTCCCCTGCCTGCGCCGCATGCCAGGCGGCCTCGACGCGGCCGAACGTCCCCTCCTCCGCCTCGATCACGTCCGCCGCGGCCCGGTGCAGCGCCTTCCTCACCGGCTCCTCGAGGAGCGCGGCGAGCGCGGTCTGGTGCGTGCGCGAGGGGAGCGCGATCCAGTCTTCCTGCGTGTCGACCACCCAGCGCGCGCGGATCAGCTCCTCGACCGTCGACGGCACGTCGCCCCGCTGGTCGGCCGCATCGAGGATGCTCGCGAGGCGTGCGATCTTCGCCTCGCCGCCGAGCGCGGCCAGAAGCGCGAGGAGCACGCGCGCGGCGTCGTTCTCGTCCGCCGCGCGGAGGCGGATCCAGTCGGCCGCGGGACGGACCTTCCCGCGCCCCGACGCGCGCGATCGCGGGTGCGCGCGATCGCCGTCGAACGCGAGGTCTCCGCTCGCGATGCCCCACGCGACCGCCTCGACGACCGCGAGCGGCAGGCCACCGCCGAGGCGGGCCCAGCGCTTCTGCGCCACCTCGTCGAGCGCGTCGTTCGTGCATCCGCCCGCGAGCGCCTCGCATTCCGCTCCGGGGAGCGGTCCGAGCTCGAGCTCCCACGTGCGCGGCATCGCCGCGAGCACCGAAGGCAGCGAGCCGGTCGCGTCGAGACGCGCCACCACGCCGAACGAGACCGCGCCGCGCGCCGCCCGGACGCACGCCTCGAGGCTCGACGGATCGATCGCCTTCACGTCGTCGATCAGGAGCGCGCCGAGCGGTCCCTTCCCCGCCGACGTCTTCGGCCGGAGGAACGCGGTGACGAGCCTGGCCGCGATCTCGATCGACACGCCCTCGCCCGAGAGGAGGCGCTCGAGGTGATCGGCGAGCTCCATCAGGTGCGGCGACAGCTCGTGCTCGAGCGAGCGCGCGAGCGCAC
>JBDHVD010000039.1:0-31820 GCA_039809525.1 Labilithrix sp.
AGAAGATCCTCGCGAACGACCGCGCCGATCCGAACGGCTCGCTCATCGAGGGCGTCACCACCGTCGCCGACTTCCTGCCCGGCACCCTGGCCGAGCAGGCGAAGAAGCTCGAGGTGCTCGATCGCCTCCGCGAGCGGCTCACGCCGCGCGTCCTGGCGAGCGTCTCCGACGAGGAGCAGGAGAAGCTCCGCGCCATGATCCCGCCCGAGAGCCTGCGCGCGATCGGCGCGGCGGATCTGCCCGACCTCTTGAAGAGCCGCTTCTCCGAGAAGGACGGGACCGTGGGCACGGTCTTCTACATCCGCTATCGGCCGGAGATCTCCCGCAACGACGGCCACAACCTCCTCCGGATGTCCGAGACCATCGACGGGATCGTGCTGCCGGACGGCACGCGCGTCGACACCGCGAGCCGCGCGACGGTGTTCGCGGAGATGATCCGCTCGCTCGAGCGCGACGGTCCGCTCGCGACCGGCACCGCCTTCGGCGCCGTCGCGCTCGTCGTCGTGATCGCCACCGCCTCGCGGCGCGGGACCGTCGCCGTGCTCCTCTCGCTGGTGCTCGGCGTCGTCTGGATGATCGGCGGCGCGGCGCTCTGGGGCGAGCGGCTGAACTTCTTGAACTTCATCGCGCTGCCGATCACGTTCGGCATCGGATCGGAGTACCCGTTCAACATCTTCGACCGCTCGCGTCTGCTCGGCGGCGACGTGACGCGCGCGGTGAAGCTCCATCTCGGCGCGGTCGCGCTCTGCAGCTACACGACGGTGATCGGCTACGGCTCGCTGCTCTTCGCCGACAACCAGGCGCTCCGATCGTTCGGGCGCCTGTCGATCACCGGGGAGATCACGTGCCTCCTCGCGGCGGTCCTCTTCCTGCCGTCGCTGCTGCACCTCATCGGCGCGCACACCGTTGGCAAGAAGAGGATGGAGCCGCCGCCGGCGCCCGAGGCCGAACGCCAGGCGGCGTGAGCGTCCGTTCGGCCGCTCGCGTCAGGGCGAGAGGAAGCCGCCGAGCGGCGTGCTCCGTCCGTTCCGTCCGACCGCCGGGACCTGGATGAACGCGTCGGTCGCGCATCCGTCGCCGCGGTTCGTCACCCACGTCGTGTCGCCGGGGTGCCCGTCGGGCACGGCGATCGAGGGATGGTCGAACGGCGCGCGCTCCCAGCGGACGCGGTCGTCGGTGAGCGCGCGGAGGAACGCGACGAGCGCGGCCTTCTCCTCCGCCGTGAGGTTCGGCGTGCCGAGCGGGCTGATCTCGCCCTCGCGGCCGAAGATCGGCTGGAAGTCGCCGCCGCGCGAGTAGAACTCGACCAGCTGCTCGAGCGTGGCGACGCCGCCGTTGTGGAAGTACGGTCCGGTGAGCTCGGCGTTGCGCAGACCGGGGGCCTTGAACGCGCCGTCGACGCCGATGACGTCCCCGGACGACAGCGGCGGCTGGAGCGTGGGATCGGTGAGCTCGCCCATCGCCGCGAGGCGCGCCTCGCTGAGCGGCTTCTGCGCCAGCGTGCCGTCGACGCCGCCGAGGCCGAGGTCCTCGCCGGTCGGGCGCACGCCGATGTTGTTGAACCCGAAGTCGATGATGTTGCCCTCGCGTCGGCGGAGCCGGTTCTGCGAGACCTTCGAGACGGAGGCGAACGTCATCTCCGAGCCGCCGTGGCAGTTGATGCAGCGCACGCGGACGGTGTCGGCGAAGAGGTTCAGGCCGGCGAGCGCCTCGTCGGAGAGCGCCGGCCCGGTGCCGTCGCGCATCCGGTCGTACGGCGTGTCGTCGGCCACGAGCGTCGACTCGTAGAGCTGGATGGCGAGGCCGAAGAACAGCGAGAAGTTGTATTGCATCTGCGAGTACTCATCGACCTCGAGATCGAGGAGCCCGAGATCGATGCCGAGCAGCTGCTTCACCAGCTTGCGCTCGCCGTTCAGGTCGATCTTGACGAGCGTGTTCGACTGCCACCACTCGGGCCGGAACGCCTTCTTGATCAGCTCGGCGTACGTGCTCTCGAGGCCGACGAGCACCGAGTCGTCGGGCGCGATCTGCTGCTTCGCGAGCGGCTTGATGGTGAGGAGCTTCTTCGCCGTGTCGCGGAGCAGCTTCTGTCCGGTGGAGACCGAGAGCGAGCTCACTAGCTTGTCGCCGATCACCTGGAACGTGCGCCCGTCGGCCGACATCTCGAACGCCGAGAGGGGCGGCCCCACCGCCTGCGACGCGAGGCTCGAGTCGACGAGTCGGACCTTCGCCTTGGCGAGCCCGCCGTCGGAGGTGCGCTTGTAGACGTACGCGTTGGGGTCGCGATCGCCCCACACGTTCACGCCGTTGAACTCGTTCTGGGCGCGCCCGTCCCAGAAGTTGCGGTGGTTGAAGACGGCGTTGATCACCGTCGGCGTGTTGCGCGGCTCGACCCGGCGCGTGTTCGTGAGGCCGATGCGGAAGCCGTCCTCGTCGAGCGGATGGAGGGTGATGTCCTCGGCGACCCCCGGGAGGATGGTGACGAAGGTCGAGTTGAAGACGCCCTGCGAGGACACGACGTCGTTGGTGTCCGAGAGGACGGTCGAGTCGCGATCGTCCGGGTTCGAGAGCTTGTGCAGGGGGAAGTCCGCGGCGGTCAGGCGGCGGTTCGGTCCGAGCGAGAAGCTCTCGTCGCCCGCGAACGTGCCGGGGCCGACCTGGTTCTTCGTCCGCGCATCGGCGCCCGCATGGAAGTGACACGTCGCGCATGCGGTGACGCCGTCGCTGCCGACCTGCATGTCCCAGAACAGGGCCTTGCCGAGACGGACGGCGGCGGCCTCGTCGCGCACGTAGTCGCCGAGGTTCGGAGGGCGGGGGACCGGCACCGTCTTGAGCGATGCGGGCGCGTTCGAGGGGACGGTGGTGACGAGGCGTTGTCGATGGGCGTCGGCGTGCTCGTCGTCGAGGGCGCTTCGAGTGCTGCAC
The DNA here is from genome assembly GCA_039809525.1 of Labilithrix sp. Lineage (GTDB taxonomy): Bacteria > Myxococcota_A > Polyangia > Polyangiales > Polyangiaceae > Labilithrix. The sequence goes on from JBDHVD010000039.1 coordinate 2,926, forward strand.
GCCGCCAGGAGCACGACGATCGCAGCGAGGGCTCGCTTGAACATGGGGGCGCGCTCGAGCGAACGGCGCGCCACGCGTGCGTTCGCGGAGATGCGTCGATCCCGCTGCATGTTGCCGCCCGCGGCGCCGCCGGGCGATGCCCTCGCATCCCGACCGAGATGGGACCGGATCGGTCAGAACGGGCGGCCGCCGAGCGTCTTCTCGGCGAGCGGGAGGAGATCGCCGCACGCGGCGAGATCGAGGTGCTCCTCCTCCTTCGGATCGGTCGCGACGTCGAAGCAGTTCCAGCTCCGGTCGCCCTGGTTGGCGATGAGCTTCTTCGTGCCGCGCATCGCGCCCCAGTTCTTGAACGCGCACGCCCAGAGCTCGGTGCAGTTCGACATCACCACGGCGCGGCCTTCCTCGTAGCCCGCGCGGAGGAGCGACTGGCCGGAGACGCGCTCCTTGAAGCGCGCGATCGCCGGGGCGTCCCACAGGCCGAGCAGATCGAGCATCGTCGGGAACACGTCGAGCTGCGTGACGTGCCGGTTCGCGTGGCCGCGGAGCGCCTCCTCCTCGGCGGCGCTGAGCGTACCGGGCGGGGCGGCGACCCAGAAGGGCACGCGGATCTCCTGGTCGTAGAGCGTGCCGGTGTGACCGACCGCGCCCTTCTCGCGCAGCTGCTCGCCGTGATCGGACACGTAGGTGAGCACCGTGCGCGACGCCTCGCGGCGCTGGCCGAACCTCTCGAGGAAGCGCGCGAGCGCGCGGTCCTGGAGGTAGATCGCGTCCTGGTACCGATCGACGACCTCGGCCTCGCCCTTGGTCTTCGCCGCTTCGTTCTGGAACGGCGTGTCGGCGTCGTCGATCTTGTAAGGGAAGTGGGTGTTCGAGAGGTGGAGCACGACGAAGTACGGCTCCTTCAGCTTGTCGAGATCGGCGAGCGCCCAGTCGACGAGCTTGCCGTCGTCGGCGCCGATCTCGTACGTCGCGTCCTCTTCGAGGTTCGTCGCGCTGACGTGCCGCTGCCACGGCGTCCCCTCGAGCCAGGTGCCCGAGTTGCCGAACAGCATGTGCTGCGACGTGTAGTAGGCGCTCTGGTAGCCCGCCGCGTGCGCGTACTCCCAGAGGATCGGCGCCGAGTGGATGTCCGCGCGCTTCGACGTCGGCGCGAGCCCGTTCCACATCACCGCAAGCGAGATCGCCGTCGTCGAGTCGAGCGACCGCATCTGCGTCACCGGGTAGCGGTCCTTGACGAGCGGATTCGAGAACGGCGTGTACTTGCAGTCGGGCGAGTACTCGACGCAGACGCTCTGCGCGCGCACCGACTCGGTGATGATCATCACCACGTTCTTGCGCCCGGGAGCGGCGGGATGCGCGACGAGCGCGGGCATCGCCTCCGGCGTCCGCGGGCCGGGATGCAGGCGCTCGACGGTCTCGTTGTGGTCCCAGTGCGCGCGCGCGAGCTGCCCCATCGCGTTGACGTACATCACGTCGGGAGGCTGGCCTTGCTCGGCGCCGCGATCGGGCGACACGAACGCGGCGGTGAGCGCGGCGAGGAGCGCGACGTCGAGGCAGAGCCAGCCGCGCGCGCGGCTGCGCATCGGCGCGAGGCGCGCGGCAAAGGTGGGCACGGCGACCGCGAGCGCGAGGCACGGCACGAGCACCTTCGCGAACGTCCACCGATCGAACCAGAGCTGCTGGCCGACGCTCGGGAGGAACGACGTCCCGACGAGGACCGCGCGCGCGTTCACGTACGCGCCGTAACGGAGGTACGAATAGATCTGCCCGCCGACGGCGAGGAGCGCGACGACCGCGAGCAGCACGCGCACCGGCCAGCGGGCGAAGCCCTTCGAGCGGGTGGCGACGGCGGTGAGCGACGTCCAGAGGAGGATGCCGATCGCGCAGCTCGCGAAGTAGAAGAGGAGCTCGGTGCCCTCGAACGACAGCACGCGCGCCTTCCGCTTGCCGAGATCGAGCGCGATGACCGCGACGGGCGGCAAGAAGAGGAGGGCGCGCGCCGCCCAGCGCCGCAGCCGGACCGCCGACCGGCGCGCCGAGGACGCGGCCGGGACCGGTGCCTCCGCGCTGCTGATCGGATCGTCGGCGTCCGCCGCCGCGTCGGGAGGTGCCATCGAAGCCGGCGCAGGATAGCCGCATTTGGCGGGAAATCTGCAGCTCCCGCTCTACTTGCGTTCATGCGTATGACGGAATATATATAGAAGCGCACATGGCGGCGGCGACGCAGACCCCGACGACCCGTTGGGAGCTGTACCGGATCCTCGCGGAGCCGGTGCGGCTGCGGCTGCTCGCGCTCGCGGCCGAGGAAGAGCTCACGATCGGCGAGCTCGCCGAGCTGATGGGCGAAAACCAGCCGAACGTCTCGCGGCACCTCGGCCCGCTCAAGCAGGCCGGCCTGGTGCTCGTCCGGCGCCAGGGGACGCGGGCGCTCGTGCGGATGAGCGAGGCCGCCGCGGCCGATCCGGTGGTGGCCGACGCGCTCGCGAGCGGGCGCGTGCTGGCCGAGGCGGACGGCAGCCTCGCGAAGATCGGCGACGTGCTCCGCGAGCGCGATCGCGTCGCGCAGGAGTTCTTCGCCCAGCGCGGAGCGGCGCCCGAGGTGGCCGAGGCGAGCGACGCGACGACCGCGTACGTCGCCGCGCTCGCGCGCCTGCTCCCGGCGCGGCGCCTGGCGGTCGACGCGGGCACCGGCGACGGCAGCCTGCTCGTCGTGCTCGCGCCGGCGTTCGAGCACGTCATCGCGGTCGACCGCTCGGACGCGCAGCTCGAGCGCGCGCGGACGCGGGTCGCGAAGAAGAAGCTGTCGAACGTGAAGCTCCTGAAGTCGGAGCTCGGCGCGCCGGAGCTCGTGCGCGAGGTGGGCGAGGGGGCGGACGTCGTGTTCGCGTCGCGCCTGCTCCATCACGCGCCGCGGCCGCTCGATCTCCTCCGGCAGCTCGCGAGGCTGACGCGGAGCGGCGGCTCCGTCCTCGTCCTCGACTACGCGCGGCACGACGACGAGTCGATGCGCGACGAGGCCGACCTGTGGCTCGGCTTCGAGGCGAGCGAGCTGCGCGCCCTCGCGAAGGACGCGGGGCTCGAGGACGCCGAAGTGATCAAGCTTCCCTCCGCGTGGTGCGGCAAGGGAAAAGACAGTCACCTGCCGTGGCAGGTGTTGATAGCGAGGAAGAAACGATGAGCACGAACTACAAGGTCGCGGACATCAAGCTTGCCGACTGGGGTCGCAAGGAGATCGAGATCGCCGAGAGCGAGATGCCCGGCCTGATGGCGATCCGCAAGGAGTACGGCCCGCAGCAGCCGCTGAAGGGCGCGCGCATCGCGGGCTGCCTCCACATGACCATCCAGACGGCGGTGCTGATCGAGACGCTGACCGCGCTCGGCGCCGAGGTCACCTGGACGAGCTGCAACATCTTCTCGACGCAGGACCACGCCGCGGCCGCCATCGCCGCCACGGGCGTCCCGGTCTTCGCCTGGAAGGGCGAGACCGAGGAGGAGTACAACTGGTGCATCGAGAAGCAGCTCACCGCCTTCAAGGGCGGCAAGGGCCCGAACATGATCCTCGACGACGGCGGTGACCTCACCGTCATCGCGCACGAGAAGCACCCGGAGCTCTTCGAGGGCGCGGACCCGATCCGCGGCCTCTCGGAGGAGACGACCACGGGCGTCCACCGCCTCTACGAGATGGCGAAGAAGGGCACGCTCAAGGTCCCGGCGATCAACGTCAACGACTCGGTCACCAAGTCGAAGTTCGACAACCTCTACGGCTGCCGCGAGTCGCTCGGTGACGGCCTCAAGCGCGCCACCGGCGTCATGTTCGCGGGCAAGACCGCGGTCGTCGCGGGCTACGGCGACGTCGGCAAGGGCTCGGCGCAGGCGCTCCGTGCGCTCGGCGCGCGCGTCCTGATCACCGAGATCGACCCGATCTGCGCGCTCCAGGCGGCGATGGAGGGCTACCAGGTCACGACGATGGAGGAGGCCGCTCCGCAGGCCGACATCATCGTCACCGCCACGGGCTGCGCGGGCATCGTTCGCCCCGAGCACATGAAGGCGATGAAGGACCAGTCGATCCTCTGCAACATCGGTCACTTCGACTGCGAGATCGACGTCGCCTGGCTCGAGAAGAACCCCGAGATCAAGGAAGTGAACATCAAGCCGCAGGTCGACCAGTTCGTCTTCCCCGACGGCAAGCGCCTCACGCTCCTCGCGCGCGGTCGCCTCGTGAACCTCGGCTGCGCGAACGGCCACCCGTCGTTCGTCATGAGCTCGTCGTTCTCGAACCAGACGCTCGCGCAGATCGAGCTCTGGAACAACCACAAGACCTACGAGAAGAAGGTCTACACGCTGCCGAAGAAGCTCGACGAGAAGGTCGCCGCGCTCCACCTCGGCAAGCTCGGCGTGAAGCTCACGAAGCTCACGAAGGACCAGGCGGAGTACCTCGGCGTCTCGACCGAGGGCCCGTTCAAGCCGGAGCACTACCGGTACTGATCTCCGCGCGAGCGTGAGCACCACGAGAGGCGATGGGCGCGTGCGCTCGTCGCCTCTCGTCCTTTTGTCACCAGCCGGTGAGGGCCTTCACGTGCGCGGTCAGCGCCGCCGCCATCCGCTGCTGCGTGATCGCGCTCGGGTGGAAGTCGCACCCGTAGCCGTCGGCCTCGCGCTGCTCGTCGACGTCGAGATACGTCACCTTCGCGTCGCCGGCGGCGGCGCGGGTGGCGATCGCGCCCTCCACGTACGCGCGGAGGATGCTCCGGCTCGGCTCGCTCAGCATCGGCGAGTTGAGCGTCACGATGTGCGCCGCGGGATGCGTCGCGCGGATCTCCGTCAGGAGCGCGAGGTAGGCGGGCTCGAACGCGGAGCCGGGGTCGCCCTTGCCGCCGGTGAAGTCGTTCGTGCCGAGGCTCACCACCACCACGTCGGGGACGAAGGAGCGATCCCACGTGCTCGCCGGATCGTTCGCCAGGGCGCGCGCGTAGCGCACCGGCATCGTGTCCTCGGTGTCGCCGTCGAAGTTGCGCCACACGCCGAGGCCGGAGAACGCGATGGTGGTGTGCATCGCCGACAGCGCCCTGGCGGTGAGCGCGCCCCACGCGCGCGGCTCGGCCTCCGTCGCCGGGCTGAAGTGGCAGGTCGCCTCGGTGCCGAGCACGCCGTAACCGCACGCGATCGAGTCGCCGACGATCTCGATGCGCCGGCTCGACCACGCGGGGCTCGGCACGAGCGCGCCGCCCGGTGCGGGGACGACGTCGAGGAGCTGGGTGATGCCGACCACCGTCTCGGTGCGCTTCGTCACCACGACGTCGTGGAGGCCCGGCGCGAGACCGCGCGCCACCTCGTAGATCCGTGCGGGGCCGCTGACCACGAGCACGGTGGGCGGCCCGCCGTCGACGGCGACGTCGTAGTGGCTCGCGCCGGTGTCGGCGAGGCGCAGCGCGAGGCCGGGGCCGGAGAACCGCGCGCGGATCTCGGTCCCCGGCCATCCGAACCGCGGCCCGGCCGGATCGCGGCGATCGACGCGCCCGACCAGGTGCACGAGCGCGACCGAGTCGTCCCGCCCCGGCGGCGCGAGCGCGCTCGTACCGACGCTCGCGCTCGCGGCGGGGGGAGGCGCGGGGCGTTCCGGCGCGGCGCCCGGCGCCTCGGCTCCGGGGTCCCCACCGCGCTCGCCCCGCGCGTCGTCTGCCGCGGTCGAGCACCCGAGACCCGTGCAGAGCGCAAAGATTACGACCGCGCAATCAATTCCGCCGAAGCGCACGCATCGACGCGGAGCAACCCCCGCGCCACCGCTCACGAGCGGTCGAGCAGCTCGAGCACGCGCGCGCGGGCGCGTCCGAGCAGCGGCGGCCCGTGCCCGGCGAGGAGGTGCTCGTAGGCGAGCCCCTTGTCGTGGAATGCCCGGATCGAGGCGTGCGCGCGCGGGAGATCGGCCGCGTAGCTCGGGTACGGCAAGCAGAGGCCGGCCCGGAGGGTCAGCGGCGGATGCGCGGTCAGCAGCGTGTCGCCGGTGAGCAGCGTGCGCGTCGAGGCGTGGCGATAGAACACCGAGCCGTCGGTGTGGCCGGGCACCCAGTGGACCTCGAGCCCCGCGACCGCGTCGCCCTCGTCGAGCGCGCGATCGACGACGACGCGCGCAGCAGGGAAGCGGTTCTCGATCGCCGCGAAGGCGCTGGCGAGCGGATCGCCCGGGGCGCGAGGAATGCGCGGGCGCGGAGCGTCGCCGGCGAGCACGGCGGCATCGGCGCGATGCGCGTGGATCCGGACGCCGTAGCGCGCGCGCAGGAACGCGGCGTTGCCTGCGTGATCGGAGTGACGGTGCGTGAGCAGCACGCCCGTGAGGTCGCTCGGACGGACGCCCGCGCGGCGCAGCTCGTACAGGAGCACGACGCGCTCGAGCGCATGCCCGCTGTCGACGAGCCAGCGATCGCCGCGGCCCCCGTCGAGGAGGAACACGTTCGCGATCCGCAGCCGGTGGAGGTGCCGGACGTGGCCGATGACGTGGCGCAGGGCTCCCTCGCGTGCGCGTCAGTTGCAGCGGTTGAAGCAGGAGTCCTCGAACGACGCGCAGGTGCTCCGCGGAGGCACCGGCGTCTGGCCGGGGAGGCCGACGTTGACGAAGACCTCGCCGCCCTCCGACGAGATGGCGACGTCCGAGCAGCCGACGAGGAGGTCCTCCTTGCCGCGTGACGCGATCGCCAGGATCGCGTGCTTGCCGAAGGGCAGCTCGACGACCGGCGGCCGCCCGAAGGCGAGCTCGCACACCGGGATCGGCGGCGACTGCGCGACGACGCGCGGGAGATCGCTCTGCCCGGTGATGCGCTTGAGGTAGATGCTCTGGCACGCGCCCGGCGTCGGATCGTCGAAGACGAAGAACTGCACCTCTTCGGTCGCGATCGCCATCTCGGTCGAGGGGAACACGACGTTCAAGCGGACGTTCGTCGCCTCCTGCTCCTTGCATCCCGCGCCGGCGACGAGGCCGATCGGCAGGGCGGCTACGAGGGCTCGAGCGAAGGCGCGCATCGCTGGGGATCTTGTTACCATGGAGATCGAGCCGATGCCCCGCTCGTTCACGCTTTCGTCCCGCGCCCTCCTCGCGCTGCTGCCAGGGTTCCCCGCGCTGCTGCTCGTCGCGGCGTCGAACGAGGGCTGCAAGGACCCGGTCGTCGTGCCGTCCGATCCGCCGGTCGTCATCGGGGCGACCGTCGACCTGACGAAGCAGAGGGACTTCGGCGCCGGATCGCAGCGCGTGCTGCGGGTCGCGGAGCAGCAGCTCAACGCGGTCGGCGGCATCCTCGGGCGCCGCGTGGTCATCGACGTGCGCGACGACGCCGGCACGAACAAGCTCATCGCCGGGATCGGCGCCGAGTTCGTGAAGCAGGGCGTCGCCGGGTTCATCGGCCCGAGCACCACCGAGGCGCTCGAGGTCGTGCACGGCTCGTTCAAGGCCGCCCGGATCCCGGTGCTCTCGCCGTTCACGACCTCGCCCATCGTGCCGACGCTGCAGCAGGGCAAGGATCGCTACGTCTTCCGCACCGCGTGCGCGGCCGACTACCAGGCGCGCGCGATCGCGCGCTACGCGCTCGGCGGATCGTTCGCGCCCCCCGGCGCGGCGCCTCCTCCGGCCGATGCGGGGGTGAAGGACTCGGACGCGTCCCCCCCCAAGGGCGACGCCGCCGCGGACCCGCCGCCCGACGCCGACGCGGGGATGCCGCCGCCCGCCTTCAAGGCGTGCAGGAAGATGGCGGTGATCTACGCGGAGGACGCTCCGGGCCAGGGCAGCGCGACGATCAAGTCGCTCCAGGCCGAGTACACGAAGTTCGGCGGCGTCCTGAAGGAGTTCCTCGTCAAGAACAGCGCGGCCACGTACGAGGCGACCGCCGGGGACGTGATCAAGGCCGCGCGGGCGGGCGAGGTCGAGTGCCAGACGATGCTCCTCTTCCCCGCGGACGGCGGGAAGTACATGCGCGAGTTCCGGAACGCCGCCGGCACGGACCCGGCGCTCGCCGCCGAGAGCTTCCCCTCGTTCGGGTTCATCCGCTTCTACCAGCAGGGCTTCATCGAGGCCGGCCGCGTCGATCCGAAGAACACGAGCGAGGTCTCGAAGGTCGACGGGGTCATCGGCGCGGCGTGCAACCAGGAGCGCACCACGAGCCCGGAGTGGACGCGGTTCAAGGCGCTCTACGACGCGCAGTTCCCGCCGTCGATCGACGCGGGCAGCCTCCCGGCGCCGATCCCGCAGATCTACGACTCGGTGATCCTCCTCGCGCTCGCGATCGAGAAGGCCGGCGACCTGAACGCCCGGGAGAAGATCCGCGACGCGCTCTACTCGGTGTCGGCGCCGCCGGGCGACGCCTACGGTCCGGGGCAGCTCGCCGAGGCGCTCGACGCGGTGCGGAACGGGCGCGACATCGACTACGTCGGCGCGTCCGGCACGTTCGATCTCGACGACCTCGGCGACACCGCGCTCGAGGTCATCATGTGGCGCGTCGCCGGCAACGGCTTCGTGACGATCGGCGGCCTCGATCCGGGCAACCTGCGCCAGTGACCGCGTCCGGGCCCGCGGGTGGTACGCCGCGTGCTCGGAGCCTTCGCCACGAGGCCGATGGCGATGAGCACGACCGGAACGATCGACCGCCCGCGCTCGGGCGGAGCACGCGAGGCGGTCGCGCCCGTCCGCATGCGCGTGCTCGCGGCGACGGATCTGAGCGAGGCCGCCGACGTCGTGCTCGCCGAAGCGGTCGCGCTCGCCGCGCGCGCGCACGGCGTGCTCGGCGTGCTGCACGTCCTCGATCGCCCGCGCCGGCGTGCAGGCGACGCGGCGGCGTTCGCGCGGATCGCGGCGAGCGCGGCGGCCACGCTCCGCGAGCACGCCGCGCGCGCGGGCGGACACGCGGATGAGGTCTTCGTCGAGCAGGGCGCGGCGCACGAGGAGATCCTCCGCCGCGCCGCCGCCTTCCATGCCGACGTCGTGGTGGTCGGCGCCTACGGCCACGTCACCGCGCGCGTCGTGCACCGCGCGCGCTGCAACGTCCTCGTCGCGCGCACGTCGGAGGGCCCCGGCGGCGGAGGCGTCGTCGCCGCGGCCGAGCCCGCCGAGCTCGCGCCCGGCGCGCTCGGCGCGGCGGCGGAAGAGGCGAAGCGCCGAGGCGCTCCGCTCGAGGTGGTCGACGCGATCGGCTTCCTCGACGTCGAGGCGGCGTGGGTGGTGGAGATGGGGACGCCGGGCTCGCACGATCCCGACGTCCGCATGCGTGATCTCGCGCGCCGCCGGCTCGCGGCCTCCGTCGCCGCGATCGGCGTCGACGCCGAGTGCGAGGTGCTCGATCGGCCCGCGGCGCGATCGATCGCCCACGAGGCCCGGTCGATCGGCGCCGATCTCGTGGTGGTCGGGCAGCGCGACTCGTTCGCGCTGGCGACGCTCGCGGAGAAGATCGCGCGCACCGCGCCGTGCTCGGTGCTCGTCGTCCGGCCCTGAGACGCTCGGTCGTGCTAGGAGTGCTCGCATGAAGCGAAGCCTCCTTGCCGCCGTCGTCCTCGTCGCTGCGTGTGGTCCGAGCCCGGCCCTCGAGCCGGAGCCCGCGACGCCGTCGCCGCCGCCGCCCGCGAGCTCCGCGCCGCCCGCGGCCGCGGAGACGGCGAAGCCGGCCGCGCCCGAGCCCAGCGCAGAGGAGAAGAAGAAGGCCGAGGCCCGCGCGGCGCTCGAGAAGGATCGCGCCGACATGTTCGCCGCGGCGGAGAAGGAGAAGGCGCGCTGGACGCCGGAGCTCCGCACCTCGGCGAAGGCGCTCGCCGACAAGAGCTACCCGTCGGGCAAGGCGGCGATCGGCGCGATGCTCGCGAGCAAGCACCGCAAGCCGGGCAACGCCGAGCGTGACAAGTACCGCCACCCGGTCGAGACCCTCGACTTCTTCGGCTTCAAGCCGACGATGACCGTGCTCGAGTACGGTCCCGGCGAGGGCTGGTACACCGAGCTGCTCGCGCCGGCGCTCGCGAAGCAGGGCAAGCTCCTCGCCACGAACGGCGATCCGAACGGCCCGGCCGACGAGCGGAGCACGTTCTACGCGCAGCGCTTCAAGGCGTTCGTCGACGTCTCGCCCGAGGCGTACGGCAAGGTCGAGGTCGTGACCATCGACGGGAAGGCGCCGAACGTCGACCACGAGGGGAAGGTCGACATGGTGCTCGTGATGCGCGGCCTCCACGGCATGCACACCGCGGGCAAGCTCGACGAGTGGCTGAAGACGTTCCACGCGGCGCTCAAGCCGAACGGCGTGCTCGGCATCGAGGAGCACCGCGCGCCCGAGGGCGCGAACCCCGACGAGTCGGCGAAGAAGGGCTACATGCCCGAGAAGTGGACGATCGCGAAGATCGAGGCCGCGGGCTTCAAGCTCGCGGGCAAGTCGGAGATCAACGCGAACCCGAAGGACACGAAGGACTACCCCGACGGCGTGTGGACGCTCCCGCCCACGCTCAAGAACGGCGAGAAGGACCGCGACAAGTACCTCGCGATCGGCGAGAGCGACCGCATGACGCTCAAGTTCGTGAAGGTCGCGGCGAAGGACGCCACGAAGCCCGGCGACGCGAAGAAGCCCGAGCCGAAGAAGCCCGAGCCGAAGAAGGCCGACGACAAGAAGTGATCACGGCGGCAGCGGCGTGATCTCGGTCGCGTCGAGGACCTTGCGGAGCACGGCTTCGTCGGTCTTCGCCGCGGCCTCGGTCACGACGTACGAGACCTTGTAGCCGTGGGGGGCCTTGAGGAACGTGCACGACCAGTAGCGGCGCCTCTTGCCGTCCTCGCCGACGAACGTCGCGGTGATCTCGATGCCGGCGTAGACGCCGAGGCAGCTCGTCGCCCGCCGCGACGTCTCCGTCCAGCCCTTCATGTCCGTCTCGAAGGGCTGGTGCAGGATCCGGACGTACTCGTCGAGGATGTTCGTCGCCGTCGTCTTGTTCGTCGAGATGTAGAGCTCGTCGTTGGCGTCGAGCGGCCCGAACGCCACGGGCCGCAGCGACGCGACGTACTCGTTCACCTGCGACGCGAGCATCTGCTTCGGGTAGTGCGCGACCGCGAGCCCGGTCTGCACCTTGTACTTCTGCGTGAGCTCGAGCGTCTCCGGGGTGAGCTTCTTGCGCGGCTTGCAGCCGGTCGCCGAGAGCGCCACCAGGAGGACGACGAGCGCGCGGCGCATCAGGCTCTCTTCGCGTCCTTCGCCGCGGCGCCCGCGAGGTCCTTCGCCCACTTGCGGAGGCGGTCCTCGTTCGGGCCCTCGAGCATGATGCGGAGCTTCGGCTCGGTGCCGCTCCAGCGGACGAGCACGCGGCCGTCGGCGCCGAGCGCGTCCTTCACCTTCGCCGTCGCCGCCGAGAGCTGCCGCATCTGATCGAGCGGCTGGCGCGAGGGCAGGGTGATGTTCTCGAGCACCTGGGGCACGCGCTCCATCGCCGACTTCGCGAGCTCGGAGAGCGGCCGGCCGGTGCCCACCATGATCGCGAGCACCTGGAGCGCCGCGACGACGCCGTCACCCGTCGACGCGTGGTCGAGGAAGATGAGGTGGCCCGACTGCTCGCCGCCGAGGTTGTAGCCGTTCGCGCGCATCGCCTCGACGACGTAGCGATCGCCGACCTGCGTGCGAACGAGCTTGCCCCCGCGCCGCTGCATCGCGCGCTCGAGGCCGAGGTTCGACATCACCGTCGCCACCAGCGTCTTCTTCGCCAGCGACCCCTCCTCGAGCATGCGCGCGGCGCACATCGCCATGACCACGTCGCCGTCGACGATCTGCCCCTTCTCGTCGATGACGATGAGGCGATCGGCGTCGCCGTCGAGCGCGATGCCGATCTGGGCGCCGCGCTTGACCACCTCCGCGCGGACGTTGTCCGGGTGGAGCGCGCCCGCGTCCTTGTTGATGTTCACGCCGTTCGGCTTCACCCCGATGCACGAGACGTTCGCGCCGAGCTCGGCGAAGACCAGCGGCGCGACCTTGTAGGCGGCGCCGTGCGCGGCATCGACCACCACCCGCACGTTGTCGAGGGTGAGGCCCCGCGGGAACGTCGTCTTCGCGAACACCACGTAGCGTCCGCCGGCGTCGTCGAGGCGCGAGGCCTTGCCGATGCCCGGCCCGGTGGGGCGCGACAGGCCGTCGTCGCCCATCAGCCGTTCGATCTCGATCTCCTGCTCGTCCGGCAGCTTGAAGCCGTCGGCGCCGAAGATCTTGATGCCGTTGTCCTGGTAGGGGTTGTGGCTCGCGCTGATCACGATGCCGGCGTCGGCGCGCATGCTCACGGTCAGCTGCGCCACGGCGGGCGTCGGGATGGGGCCGCAGAGGATCACGCGCGCGCCCATCGAGCAGACGCCGGCGGCGATCGCCTGCTCGATCATGTAGCCCGACAGCCGCGTGTCCTTGCCGATCAGCACCCGCGGCGCGTGCGACTTGTTGCGGCCCGCGACGTAGGCCACGGCCTTGCCGAGCTGCAGCGCCACCTCCGGCGTCATCGGGTACTCGTTGGCGGTGCCGCGGATGCCGTCGGTGCCGAACAGCTTGCGCTCCGCCGCCTTCGGCGCAGCGGCCACCGTCGCGGCGCCGTTCGCTCCGTTCGCGGCGTGCTTCTTCTTCGCCGTCGTCTTCGTGCTGGACTTGTTCTTCGTCGCCGTCAGGTCTGCCATCTTCAATCCCGGAAATTGACGAACTGGAGCTCGATGCCGAGATCCATCCCGCGTACGAGCGCGATCGCCTTCTGCAGGTCGTCCTTGTTCTTGCCGCTGACGCGCACCTGACCCTCCTGGATCGAGGCCTGCACCTTCAGCTTCGCTTCCTTGATCGCGTTCACGATCTTGCGTGCGGGCTCCGTCTCGATGCCCTCCTTCACCTTCACGAGGATCTTCGAGCCGCCCTTGCCCGTGGGTTGCGGGTCGCCGACGTCGAGGAACTTCAGGCTCACCTTCCGCCTCACGAGCTTCTCCTGGACCACGTTCAGCGCGGCGCGCGCGCGGTCCTCGCTCGACGAGCGGATGTCGATCCCCTCGGCGTTCTTCTCCACCTCGGTGCCGGTGTCCTTGAAGTCGAAGCGCTGCGCGATCTCCTTCTGCGCCTGGCCCAGGGCGTTGTCGACCTCGTGCTGCTGCGCCTTGGAGGCGATGTCGAAGCTCGGCATGGGGCCGGAAGGATACCGGCGCCGTCTGCCGTTTCACAGGGCCGCCTTCCTCAGAGGGCGACGGGCGGATCGGCCGGCAGACCGAGGAGCAGCCCGCGCACCTCGCCGACCAGGTAGATCGAGCCGCACACCAGCACCACGCGCGAGGGGCCGGCGGCTCGCCGCGCCGCGGCCAGCGCTTCGGCGAGCGGCCGCGTGCCCTCGAGCGGCGCCGCGGCCCGGCCCTGCGGCGCGGCGTGGAAGCGCGGCGCGTCGATCACGCCGAGCTCCTCTTCCATCGCGCGCCACGCCTTGTCCGCGAGCGCGCCGAAGACCACGGCGCCGATCGGCTCGCGCGCCGCGCGTACCGCGGAGACGAGCGCGCGGATGCCGTCCGGGTTGTGCGCCCCGTCGAGGAGCACCGGTCCGTAGGGCGTCGCGATGCGCTCGAAGCGCCCCGGCCAGCGCGCCGCGGCGAGCCCGCGCGCCCGCGCGGCTTCGTCGATCCCGAGCACCTCGGCGATGCGCCACGCGATCTCGGCGTTGTCCTCCTGGTAGCGGCCGGGCAGCCCGATCGCGGCGGGGAGGAGAGGTCGAGCCTCGTCGTCGAGCGCGATGACGCGCGCGCCCGCCGCCCTCGCGACCTCCTCGGCGGCCGCGCGCACCGGCGGCGGCATGCGCCCGAGGACGATCGGCGAGCCCGGCTTCGCGATCGCCGCCTTCTCGCGCGCGATCGCCTCGAGCGTCTCGCCGAGGCGGTCCTGGTGATCGAGCGCCACCCGCGTGACCGCCGCGCAGCGAGGCGGAGGCACCACGTTGGTCGCGTCGAGGCGCCCGCCGATCCCCACCTCGATCACCGCGAGGTCCACCTTCGCCGCGCGGAACGCGAGCAGCGCGGCGAGCGTCGCGGTCTCGAAGAACGAGAGGTCCGCCCCGATCGCGAGCGCCTCGTCGAGCAGCGCCGTGAGCGCGTCGTCGGCGACGGGCTCGCCGTCGAGGCGGATGCGCTCGGCGAAGCGCGTCAGGTGCGGCGACGTGTAGAGGCCCGTGCGCATGCCGGCTGCCCGCGCGATCGCCTCGACCATCGCGGACGTCGAGCCCTTGCCGTTGGTGCCGCCGACGTGCACCACGGGGAACGCCGCCTCCGGGTTCCCCGATCGCGTGCATGCTGCACGCATTGCGTCGAGCCCGAGGCGCATCCCCAGCGGGACGCGCGCGTAGAGCGCGCCGAGGACGCTACTGAGCGGCGGGGGCTGCGGCTGCATGGGACGCGAGGTGCCGCACGATGAGGGCGATCTCGCGGCGCATGTCGAGGCGGCTGGTGATGCGGTCGATCATGCCGTGCTCGAGGAGGAACTCGCTCCGCTGGAAGCCCTCGGGCAGCTTCTGCCGGATCGTCGTCTCGATGACGCGCGGACCGGCGAACCCCACGAGGGCGCCCGGCTCCGCCATGTTCACGTCGCCGAGGAAGGCGAAGCTCGCGGCGACGCCGCCGGTCGTCGGGTGGAGCAGCACGCTCACGAACGGCACGCCCGCGTCGCGGAGGCGCTCGCGCGCGGCGACGGTCTTCGCCATCTGCATCAGGCTGAGGATGCCCTCCTGCATGCGCGCGCCGCCCGAGGCTTGCAGCAGGACGACCGGCAGCCGCTGCTCGGCGCCGCGCTCGAAGAGCCGGGCGATCTTCTCGCCGACGACCGAGCCCATCGAGCCGCCCATGAAGTGGAAGATGAAGGCCCCGTACGCGACCGGGATGCCCTCCATCTTCGCGCGGCCGGTCTCGATGGCGTCGCGCGCGCGGGTCGACTTCTGCGAGGACTTCACCCGGTCGGGGTACGGCTTGCCGTCGCTGAAGCCGAGCGGATCGGCCGGCTCGAGCGACGCGTCCCACTCGTCGAGCTTCCCGTCGTCGAGCAGCAGCGATCGCCAGCGCGCGGCCGCGAGCTTGTGGTGCTGGCCGCACTGCGGGCAGACCTCGAAGTTCTGCTCGAAGGCCTCGGCAGGCAGCGTCTCGCCGCAGCCGTCGCACTTGCGAAACACGCCCTTGCCGAAGCTCTGCTTCTCGCTCGCGTCGAGGCCGCCGGTCTTCTTGTCCCACGTCATGATGCGCGGTCCGGCTCTTAGCACGAGCCGTAAAAGGCGGCGATCGCGTCGACCACGACGCGCTGCAGCGATTCGGTCAGCTCGGGATGGACCGGGATCGCCAGGCACTCCCTCGACGCCCGCTCGGCCTCGGGGAACATGCCCTCGCGATATCCCCAGCCGGAGAAACAGGCCTGGAGATGCATCGGCCGGGGGTAATAGACCTCCGAGGCGATGCCGGCGCGCGCCAGGTGCGCGCGCAGCCCATCACGCCGGCGCGCACGAACGACGAGCTGGTTGTCGACGTGGAAGCGCCCGGGCAGCTCGACCGGCAGGGCGAGGATGGCGTCGTCGCGCACGAGCCCGGCCTCCTCGAAGAGCGTGCGGTACGTCGCGGCGTTCCTCCTCCGCGCCGCCGTCCACCCTTCGAGCCACGGGAGCTTCGCGCCGAGGACCGCGGCCTGGAGCGCGTCGAGGCGGAAGTTCCCGCCGAGCTCGACGCTCGCGTACCTCGCTTCCTGCCCGTGGCTTCGGATGCGCCGCATGCGCGCCGCGAGCGCGCCGTCGTTCGTCACCACCATGCCCGCGTCGCCCGCCGCGCCGAGGTTCTTCGACGGGAAGAAGCTGAACGCGCCGGCGGTCCCCATCGATCCGGCGCGCGCGCCGCCGTGCGCCGCCCCGAGCGCCTGCGCGGCGTCCTCCACGACCGGGAGGCCGTGCCGCGTCGCGACCGCGCCGAGGGCGGGCATGTCGCAGGTCTGGCCGAACAGATGCACCGGCAGGAGGGCCTTCGTGCGCGGCGTGATCGCCGCCTCGACCGCGCGAGGGTCGAGCAGCAGCGTGCCCGGCTCGATGTCGACGAAGACCGCGCGCGCGCCGAGCCGCGCGATCGCCCCGCACGTGGCGACGAACGTGAACGGCGTGGTGACGACCTCGTCGCCGGGCCCGACGTCGAGCGCCATCAGGGCGACCAGGAGGGCATCGCTCCCCGACGACACACCCACGCCGTGCGCGGTCCCGCAGAACGCGGCGATCCGCGCCTCGAACGCCTCGACCTCGGGGCCGAGGATGAACCGCTGCGATTCCAGCACGCGATCGATCGCCTCGCGGACCGCGTCGCGCACCGTCTCGTGCTGCGCGCGGAGATCGAGCATCGGTACGCGCGTGGTCACGGTGCGTCCTGCACGTCGTCGAGGCAGCGCACGACCCCCGGCGCGATCTCGCGGTAGCGCGCGCCCGTCGCCGGGCACCGCATCACGCCGTCCGCGTCGGGCGCGCCGAGGCGCTCTCCGTGCCGGCTCACCCATCCGGCCTGCCGGGCGGGCACCCCGACCACCAGCGCGTAGTCCGGGACGACGCCGCTCGTCACCACCGCGCCCGCGCCGACGAACGCCCAGCGCCCGATCGTCGTCCCGCACACGATGGTCGCGTTCGCCCCGATGGTCGCGCCGCGCCGGACCCGCGTCGGCGCGAAGCGAGCGCGCCGGTCGACGGTCGCACGGGGGTTCTTCACGTTGGTGAAGACGCACGACGGCCCGCAGAACACGTCGTCCTCGAGCTCGACGCCCGCGTAGAGCGACACGTTGTTCTGCACCTTCACCCCGCGCCCGATGCGGACGCCCTCTCCGACGAACACGTTCTGGCCGAGGTTGCACCGCTCGCCGATGACCGCACCCTTCGAGACGTGACAGAAGTGCCAGATGCGCGTCCCCCGGCCGATCTCCGCGCCCTCGTCGACGACGGCGCTCGGGTGCACGAAGCTCTCGGTCTCGCTCATGGCTCAGCGTGCGAGGTGGGGATGGAGGTCGCTCGTCGGTGGCGCGAGCGGCGCCCTGCGGATCGCCGAGGCCACGTCGATCGCCGGGCGCGTCTCGGCGATCCCGAAGCCTCGGCCCGCGAGCGTGCGCTCGTAGACGCGCGTGTGCAGATCGGCGAAGCCCTCCGAGAACTCGACCTCCGACCCGTCGATCACGATCGAGCGGTGCGTCGCCTTTCCCGGTTCGAGATCGCGCGGCAGATCGCGCGGGTCGATCGACAAGAACCAGCGCACGCGCGCGCGCTCGAGCTCGAGCAAGCCCGCCGCCCGCCGCTCGTCCGCGAGGTGCACCTTCAAGCCGTCGACCGGCCCGAACAGCCAGATGAGCAGGTCGAAGAAGTGGACGCCGATGTTCGTCGGTATGCCGCCCGACTTCGATGCCTGCCCCTTCCACGACACGTCGTACCAGGGGCCGCGGGCGGTCACGTACGTGAGCACGACGTCGTGCCTGCCCGTCGTGCCCGTTCGCGCGAGCTCCTCGCGCAGCGCGATCAGCCGCTCGTGCGTGCGGAGCTGCAGCACGGTCCAGACGCGGCGTCCCGTCTCGGCCTCGAGCTCCTCGAGCGCCTCGAGGTTCCACGGGTTGATCACCAGCGGCTTCTCGCAGATGACGTCCGCACCCACGCGCAACCCGAGTCGGCAGTGCGCGTCGTGCAGGTGGTTCGGCGCGCACACGGAGAGATAGTCCACGCGCTGCTCGGGCGCTCCGCGCCTCGACTTCTCGAGGAACCGATCGAAGCGCTCGTACTCGGTGAAGAACCGCACGTCGAAGGTGAATCGATCGAGCACGCCCACCGAGTCGTGCGGATCGAGCGCGGCCACGAGGCGGTTGCCCGTCCGCGCGATCGCGTCGAAGTGGCGCGGGGCGACGAAGCCGGCCGCGCCGGTCACCGCGAAGTTCTTCACGAGGAGGCGAGCCGCTCGAGGGGCTCGCCGTCGAGGCGCACGGCGATCCACTCCTTCAGCACGCTCGCCCCGATCTTCTCGTAGAAGTCGATCGCCGGCTGGTTCCAGTCCATCACCTGCCAGACGAAGCGAGCGCACCCCGCCTCGACCGCCTCCTTCGCCAGGGCCTTCATCAGCCCGAGCCCCGCGCCCTTGCCCCGGTGCTGGGGCTCGACGAACAGGTCCTCGAGGTGCAGGCACCTCTTTCCGCGCCACGTCGACCAGGTGAAGAACCACAAGGCGAACCCGATGGGCTCGCGGTTCCAGGTCGCGAGATGGCACCGGAACTGGGCCTTGTCCCCGAAGCCGTCACGGAGGAAGTCGTCCTCCGTCGCGAGGACCGCATCCGGCTCGCGCTCGTAGGCGGCGAGCTCCTTCACCAGGCGGTGGATGACGGGGACGTCCTCGGGCATCGCCTTGCGGATGACGAGCATGATGCATGAGTAGTAGCTTCGGGAGCATGGAGCTACCCCCGCTCTACGCTCTCGCCTTCGCGGTCGGCACGACCCTCGCCCTCCTGGCGGCGTTCCGCATCGGCCAGCGGCTGGTCGCCTCGAAGTCCGACGTCGCGAAGGATTTCGCCGACGAGAACGGGGCGCGGCACCTCCTCGACGTCGGGCAGATCGCCGCCGTCTTCATCGTCGCAGCCGCGGTGGTGAAGAACTGCGTCACCGGCGAGGACCTCGGCCGCGACGTGCTCTGGGCGGCCGCATTCGGCGCCCTCGGGCTCGCGCTGGTCGCGCTCGTCGGACGCCTCTCCGTCCAGCTCCTCATGCGCTCGGCGCTGCCCGCCGAGATCACGCGCGGCAACGTCGCCGCCGGCGTCGCCGCCGGGTCGCAGTACGTCGCGGTCGGCATCGTCACCTCGCACGCGGTGGCCGGCTCGAAGCTCCGCGACCTCGGCCTGTCGCTCCTCTTCTTCGTCATCGCGATCGCGACGCTCTGGCTCTTCGTCACGCTGTTCCGCGCGCTCACCACCTACGACGACGCCGAGCAGATCCAGGGCGAGAACCTCGCCGCCGCGCTCAGCTACGCCGGGCTCTCCATCGCCGTCGCGATCATCGTGGGCGTCGCGCTCGACGGTGACTTCGTCAGCTGGGAGGTCTCGCTGAAGGGCTACGGCGCCATCCTCCTCCTGTCGCTCGCGCTCTATCCGGTGCGCCAGCTCTTCGTGCAGTCGCTCCTCCTCGGCGCCCCCTTTGCGCTCCGCGGCGGGCGCCTCGACGCCGCCGTCGGCACCGATCGCAACGAGGGCCTCGGCGCGCTCGAGGCCGCGACGTACATCGCGACCGCGCTCTCGGTCGCGCGGCTCGTATGACCGCCTGATGTACGCCGACTTCGCGAAGCGCATCGTCGCCTCCGGCATCGTCACCGATCCCTGGCTCGCCGGCGCGCCGCGCTTCCGCGAAGAGCCCGTCGTCCTCTCGGCCGCCGAGGCGCGCGCGATGTCCCGCGCGGCGGAGGCGATCGCCGAGGTCTACAACGAGCTCTGCCTCCTCGTCGCCGACGATCCCGAGTCGCTCGACTCGTTCTTCTGCCTGACGCCGTTCCAGAAGGCGATGTGGATGTCCTCCGTGCCCCTCTGGCACGGCCTCGCGCGCGCCGACGTCTTCGTCACCGGCGAAGGTCTCCAGATCGCCGAGCTCAACTGCGACACGCCCACCGGCGAGGCGGAGGCGATCGTCCTCGGCGCGCTGGCGGCGAAGGAGGGCCTCGTCGATCCGAACACGAAGCTCGCGTCGCGCATCGTCGACGTCGCCGAGGTCTTCGCCGATGCGCGTGGCGGCACGCTCGGCCTCGTGTACCCGACCGAGCTCCCCGAAGACCTCTCGCTCGTGCGCCTCTACAAGAAGGCGTTCGAGGAGCGCGGCTGGTCGCTCGTCCTCGGCTCTCCCTACAACCTCGCGTACGACGGCGAACGGCTCCGCCTGTTCGACACGCCGATCGACCTCGTCGTCCGCCACTACAAGACCGACTGGTGGAGCGAGCGGCAGAGCGCGTGGGACGACGAGGACGTGCCCGACGCGGCGCCGCTCGACGAGCCCCTCGAGGCCGTCCTCGCGGCGATGCTCGACGGCAAGTGCGCCGTCATGAACCCCTTCGGCGCCGTCGTCCCGCAGAACAAGCGCGCGATGGCCTTCATGTGGGAGCGCATCCATCGCTTCTCGGCGAAGAGCCAGGACGTCATCCGCGAGCTCGTTCCTCCGACGCGCCGCCTCGAGGCGATCCACCGCGAGCAGCTCCTCGCGCAGAAGGACGACTGGGTCCTCAAGAGCGACTACGGCGCCGAGGGCGACGAGGTCGTCATCGGCCGCCTCGTCACGCCCGACGTCTGGCAGGCCTCGCTCGAGCACGCGCGGCCGGGCCGGTGGATCGTGCAGCGCTACTTCGAGGCGCTCACCGACGACACCGGCGCGAGCGTGAACCACGGCGTCTTCGTCGTCGCGGGCGAGACCGCCGGCTTCTACGCGCGCGTGCAGGCGGGGGCGACCGACGAGAGCGCGCTCAGCGCCCCGCTGCTCGTGCGCGAGTGAGCGCTCAATCGACGTCGTGGTAGAGCGGCGGGCGCTCGCGGCACAGCTCCTCGATCGCCGCGCGCGCGTCCTCGGGCAGACCGGCGAACGCGATCCCGGCGCCCGGCGGCGGCGCGTCGGGCTCGTCGCTCGGGGCGCGCATCCAGCGCACGACGCCCTTCGCCTTCACCGTCGTCGTCGGCAGCGTGAGCTCGACCTCGACCTCCTCGCCGATCGCGAGCGGCTGGTAGGTCGCCACGAACAGCCCGCCCTCCGACACGTCGAACGTCAGGCCCGCGTAGAACTGGGAGGGCGAGGTGAGCGTCACCTCGGCCTCGAGGTGCATCCGGCGGGCTCCACGACGCTCGTTCGCCTGCTCCATCGCTCGGTCCTTCCTCGACACGGTGCCCCGACCAGGGCGAGAGCAGACATTACCGTCGTCGCGCGCGGAGATCCGCGAGAAATCGCGGGTCGAACGTGCCGTCGACGCGGATCGAGTAGCGGAACCACGGATCGTCGTGGACGCCGTGCCAGTCCATGTCGTTAAACCAGTAGATCGGCGCCTCCACCGTCTCCTCCTCCGACCCGTCCGGTGTCGCGAGGTAGAACCGCTTCGGCGCGCGCGCATGCCCCGGGCAGAAGCTGATCGACTGCGCGATCGACAGCGCCTTGCCCGGCTCGCTGTCGCGGTGCAGCGGCGCGTGATCGTTCGCCTCGAGCCCGAACAGCACGACGCGCCCGATCTCGGTGAAGGGGAGCGACTCGATGAACGCCACCGTCTTCGGGAAGACCGCGCGCGCCTCGTCGGTGAACGACTTGCCGGCGCCCGAGTGCTTGTCCTCCCAGCGATCGTTCTCGAGCAGGTGGTAACAGACCTTCCACGGGAAGTAGACGCCGAAGCGGTACTTGAGAAAGAGCATCTGCTCCTTCGTCAGCGGATGATCGGTCTCGTCGCCGAACGCGAGCTCGCTCTGGCGCGCCGGATCGAGCGCCTTCACGTCGTCGTCGCCGAGCGAGAGGAAGTCGGCGAAGTCCTCGCGTCCCATCCCCTGGATCACGTGCATGTAGTCGGGGTAGTGCGGCTCGCGCTCGACCCACGGCGCGCACACCCCCATCCACTTGAGGCTCCCGCCCGTGTACGAGACCTCGACCTCCGCGAGGCCGCGGGTGATCTCGCGGTCGAGGGCAGGGAAGGACGACGTGTCGATCACCTCCGAGAGATCGAGGTACGGGCGCCCGAAGATCCCGCAGAAGCGGCTCGCCGGCTTGCGCAGCATCGCGCGCACCGCGGCGGCGCCCTCCTCGACCTCGGTGTACGCGGGCGGCCGCGCGCCGGGCGACGAGAGTCCGATCTGCTGCCGCTCGACCGCCGCCTTGTCCTCTTCGTACACGCGCGACCAGAACGCGGTCACGTCCTCGACGGCACCCTCGGGGGCGTCCTCGTGGAAATAGGTGCACGCGATGACATGCGTGTGGTCGTCGCGAAGCGGGAAGACCACGAACGTGAGGAGGTAGTCGGGCTGGAGGCTCGTCAGCAGGTTCGGGAAGCGCATCGCGTCGTGCACCACGCGGCGGTCCTCGGGCGGGACGAGCCAGGGGCGCTCGCCGCGGCGCTTCGAGAGCGAGACGGTCTCCGCCTCGTCGGCGATCGGCATGATGCCGCCCATCCACGGCCCGCCCCGCGCGGGCGTCCACGTCTCCGCGCGGGACGACGGGGTGATCGCCTCGAGCTCGGGATGCACCTCGGCGAAGTGGAGCGACTCCTGGAAGTTCTCGACCACCAGGTCCCAGCGCGCGGCGACGTCGTAGGCCACGCGCCGGACGCGCTTCAGGTTCGCGAGATCGGCGCGCGCGAGCCAGGGCGGCGCCTCGCCGAGATCGAAGTCGTCGCCTCCGAGGGTGACGAACACGAAGCCGTGCGCGATCGCGACGCGGACCGGCGACAGATCCGGCACCTGCTGATCCGCGCGGCCGTCGAGGCCGAAGGTCATGCCGTGGTAGGGGCACTTGATCCGCTCGGCGCAGCCGTGCGAGCCGAGGGGGAGGGTCGAGCCGCGGTGCGGGCAGACGGCGTGGAAGGCGCGGAGCTCGCCGTCCTCGCCGCGGACCACGAGGACGCCGGCGGGCGTGAGCGGGACCTTGAGCCAGGAGCCTGCGGCGTCGAGGTCCTCGACGCGGCCGGCGCAGACCCAGGCCGAGTCGAAGATCCGCGTGCTCACGGGCGGAACGCTATCATGTCGACCCGATGGCGGCGGACCGTGAAACACGAGCGACGAAGGTCGGCAGGTGGATGTTCGCGCTGGTGGTGCCAGGTGCGGCGCTCGCCATCGGGAGCCTTCTGCCAGCGGTCTTGATTGCCGTGACGCTCGCCGCTGCCGCCTCGACCGTGCTCTTGTGGCTCGAGGCACCGCGGCGTGGATCGCGTGCGGGACGTTGGGTGCTCGCTGCGTTTGCAATCTTGCTCGGTGCAACGGCTCTCCAGGCGATCCCTCTGCCTGCCGCGCTCGTCTCTTCGCTCGCTCCGGGGAACGCGGACGTGTGGGCGCGCGCGTTGTCGCCCCTTCGTGAGGGCGGGCCCGGATGGCACCCGATCAGCGTCGCGCGGACCGCGACGAACGTCGAGGTGCTCCGAGGCGTGCTCTACGCTTGCGTGTTCCTTTCGGCGCTGCGCATCACCCTCTCCGAGGGCGGCGTTCGGTTCCTCGAGAGCGTCGTGGTCGCCTCCGCATGCACACTCGCCCTGTCGACGCTGGCGCATGCCTCGGTCCACGCCGAGCGCGTGTTTGGCGCCTACCAGCCGCGCGACGCGCAGGGGTACGTTTCCGGCAGGATCGGACCGCTCCTGAATCCGAACCACGTCGCGGTCTACTGCAACGTGGGCGCGCTCACCGCGGCAGGCGTCGCGGTCGGCGATCGACGCGTGATGCCTCGCGCCCTCGCAGCAGCGGCGGCCGTCCTACTCGCTTTCACGAGCGTGTGGGCGGGGTCGCGCGGCGGAACGGCGAGCCTCGTCATTGGCGCGCTGCTCGTGACCGGCCTCGCGCTTCACCGCAAACGCCAGCGACACACCGTGGGCCAGGTCGAAATCGTGATCGTGGTCATCGCGCTCGTCGGCGCGGGCGCCCTCGTCGGCATGAGTGCCTCCGAAGTCGCACGCGGCGATCTCGCGGGGCGGGACATGGCGAAGCTCGACATCGTGCGGAGTGCGTTTCGGCTCGTTCCCGTCTCTCCGATCTTCGGAGTGGGTCGTGGAGCGTTCGAGTCGATGTTTCCGCTGGTGCGCCAGGGCACGACGTACTTCACGTTCCTACGTGCCGAGAACATCCTTGCCCAGTGGGTAGTGGAGTGGGGGATTCCGGTCTCGATCGGCGCCGCTGGCGCGCTGTTCTTCGCTCTGCGCCCGAGCGTGTTGCTTCGCGCCGACCGGCCTCCGATCGGAGCCTGGACCGCCATCATCGTCGCGGTGCTGCACGACCTCGTCGATTTCCACCTCGAGGTGCCTGGGGTCACGGTCCTGGTGGCGGTGTGCATCGCGGTCGTGGTCGGCGCTCGGCGTGCCTCGCAGGAGCGGAAGCGCGAGAAGCGGGGCGCTGGCGTCGAACGCATCGTTGCATTCGCGTCCGTCTGTGCGGCGGCGCTCGCCGCGCTCGTCGTCGCGCCCGACGTGACGCACACGCTCTCGGACGATCGCGATCTCGTGGCGAGGTGGGCGGTCGACCCCGCGGTCTCGCGCGAAGACTTTCACCGGACGCTGCGCGCAGCGATGTTGCGCCATCCGGCGGAGCCGTTCCTTCCGCTTGCGGGCGCGGTGCATGCGCAAGCCCGCGGGGGCGAGAGCGTGGTCCCGTGGATCGCGCGTTCGCTCGAGCGATACCCGCGCTTCGGTCGTGCGCACCTCGTCCTCGCCCGGTCTCTTGCCATGCGAAATCGCGCGCAGGCACGACTCGAGTATCGCCTCGCGTACGAGTACGACGCGAACGTGCGCGCGTCGGTCTTGCGCGAAGTGCCTCTCGTCATCGACGACGAGGCGTCCGCGCTCGAGCTCGTTGCCGACGGCGACGGCGGAGTGGAGATGCTCGAGAACCTCTCCTCGGCGCTCGCCATTCGCCTGCCCGCGACGGCGGACCGGCTCGATCAGGAGCTCGCGCGGCGCGATCCGAGCGCTCCGGGGCCGCTACGCAGGCGTGCCCTCGCCGCACTCGCCGATCTCGCGAACGATCATCCGTGGTGCTCCGACCGGGCCAAGTGCGCCGCGGACGGGATCGCGTCGGCCGAGGCTCTCGCTCGCCTACAGCCAGAGAGCTGTGAGCCGCGCGTGCTGAGGGCCCGTCTGGAGATCGCCATGGGGCGCACGGCGCACGCGCTCGATTCACTGAGCGAGGCACTCGATGCGGTGCGCGAGCGTGCCGCGTGCGTCCGACAGCTCGTGACTCTGTGCCTCGAAGCCGGTGACCGTCGAAGGGCGGACGCCGCTCTCGAGCGCGCGACGCGCGCGGGTTGCGGCTCGCGCGACGACTGCCTCGATCTCTACACCTGGGCGGCACGCACGGAGGAAGGCAGGGGGAATACTGTCCGTGCGATCACGTTCCACAAGCGCGCGGCGGAGCTGACTCCGGAAACGGACGAACACCTTTCGAAGATCGCCGAGCTCGCCGAGCACGCGGGTTTGACCAGCGAAGCGCTCGGGGCGTACGGGAAGCTCGCGATGCGCCACCCCGAAGACCCGAATTGGCGCCGGCGAGCCGACGAGCTTCGGGACGCTTCGATGAAGCGCCTCCAGGCGCCGCCGCGATGAGAGGGGGCCGCCTGCTTCAGTGTGCGACGTTGCGGTCGCCGACGATGCGTGCGTGATCGCGCGCGGTCGGAGAGCTCTGAACGGGAACCGTCGAGGACCGTCGACGAAGAAGTGTCACCCCGTCGGACGAGCAGCTGCCCCCTGCGTGCATGATACCTTCGCTCGTCACCACGATCCCGTCCGCGTGGGACCGTCCCCAGGCAGCAGCGGCGATGGCGTGCCAGTTGCTCCCCCCGTCGTCGGACCAGTAGACGCTGTCGAGATCCTGCTTGATCCCGTTGTAGCCGCCGATCACCCAGAGCTTGCCGTCGTACGATACGACGTTGTGATACTGGCGCGGTTCGAACTGATCGTGTCCGTTCGGCAGCACCTGCACCCAGCGCTCATCGGCAGTCATCTTCCAGACGTCGTTGAAGTAGGCGCGCTCGCTGTCCGTCCCGGCGTAGGTTCCTCCGCCGATGACGTAGAGCTCACCGCGATGCTCCGCAGGCGAGTAGACCATCGCCCGCCTGGACCAGGGCGCGTCGGGCAAGCGGATCCAGGTGACGCCTCCATCGAGGGATTTCCAGACGTCGTTCATCGCCGTGGCGCCGTCGTCCAATTCGTGTTGCCCGCCCATGAGATAGAGCGCGCCCTGGAAGCTGGCGACCATGTGAAGCATGCGGTCACGACACGGCGCCTGGTCGGACACGCGTGTCCACGCCACGCCGTCCGCCGAGCGCCACACCTCACCGGAGTACGTCGGAAAGGAAAAGTCCGGGTCGAGATGGTCACCGCCGACGAGGTAGATGTACCGTGTCCCGCCGAAAGTGTGCGTCAGGACGCCGGCCGTGTGGACTCTCCGGAAGCGGGCGCCCGGGCCGTCCTTCGGCGGATCAGGATCGTGTGCGAGGATGGTCGTCCACGTCCGTCCACCGTCTGTACTCTGGAGCACTTCGTTCGTCGTCGGGTCGGCTCCCCAGACATCGATCGCCGAGGGCGTCCAACCTCCGATCAGAAACAACGAGCCGCCGAGCTGGACGAGGCCCGCTCCGTCGCGCGGTCCCGACCATCCGATCGCTGCCGTTCGTTCCACGTACTCGAACGACGCTGCGCCTCTTTCCCGTGCGGATGTCGGCGCAGAGACCGTCTTCCCACGAGCGGTCGGCTCGTCTGGCGACGCCACGTCGGCGGCGCTCGGTCCACCGCCAAGGATGGATGCCCGCGGCGTGCACCCCATCACCACGCCCATCATCAGCAGACGTGCTGCGCGTCCCATCGCGCGGCGCGAAGCGGACGGGGACGAGCCTGAGCGGTTCGAGAGCATCGCGGTTCGAGCTCGGGAGCTGCGTGCAGGTTAGCACGCGAACCTCTCCACGTTTCGCCCAACGAGCAACCCTGGTCGATCGTCGATGTGACAACTGAGCGATGCGGCGTCGATGTTTCGTCGCATCCTGTTCGGTCAGGCCGTCACCGCGCACGCCACTTCATCGACCACGCCACGAGCTTGGCGCGATCTTCGTCGCTCAGTCGGCTGCCGGAAGGGCGTACGACGAGGGCGCCGAGGTGGAAGTGCGCGAACGAGCTTCTCTCGATGCCAGCGCCGACGCCTTCCCAACCCGTCCAGGCGGAGTCGAATCCGACGGCCTCGTCGGTGGAACCTTGCTGTTCCGTGTCGACGAACATACGAAGGCTTCCGTAGCTGAGCTCGGCGCCGTAGAGACGCGATCGACCGTCATCGAGGCCGGAACCGGCCGTCGTCGTGTGCCAGCCGCGGGCGCCCTCGTGGAACTCGAGCGAGCCTCCGTTGAAGCCGAACTGGTTGTACGCGCTGGCGCTCGTCGCGCCGACGAGAACGGACGGGGGATTCCAGGTCGGGTACTCCGACTTCGACGCGAGGCTCGTGTTCACACCAACCGCGTAGATCTCGAACACGCCGTCGGCGTTGTCGCGGTCGGCCGCGAGGAGGTCCATCGTCTGGTGGCCGAGGAACACGATGCCCGGACTGCCGCCGAGGAGAGCGTCATGCTCGACGAGCATGGGCTGCGCCGCGTTGTCGCGCTGGAAGAGGTGCTTGCCGGCCGTTCCCAGATCGCTCCACTTGCTCACCCGCGCATCGCGCCGCGACTGGAGCACGAACGCGGCCTCGTCGAACGAGTTTCCGCTCGCACGAACGATCCCTTCGCTCGTGACGGCGACTCCGTCGGCGTGCGACGTCCCCCAGGGGGCGTGCTCGACCTCGGTCCACGTGCGTCCCCCGTCATCGGACCAGTGCACACTGTCGAGATTCTGATGCGCGGTGTTGTAGCCGCCGAGGACCCAGAGCTTGCCGTCATACGAGACGACGTTGTGATACTCGCGCGGCTCGAACTGCGAGTGGCCGTCGGCGAGGACCTGGATCCATTCCTCGGAGTCCGTCATGCGCCAGACGTCGTTGAAGTACGTCCGGTCGGTGTCGGTTCCGGCGTAGGTGCCGCCACCGATGACGTAGAGCGAACCGTCGTGCACCACGGGCGAGTACACCATCGCTCGCTTCTCCCACGGCGCATTCGGCAGACGCTTCCACGTGATGCCGCCGTCGCTGGACTTCCACACGTCGTTCTCCGCGCTCTCGGGGTTGTCGAGCGCATGTTGGCCGCCCATCAGGTAGAGCGCACCGTTGAAGCTCGCCACCATGTGGAGCATTCGGTCTCGACACGGAGCTGCGGTCGAGATGCGCGTCCACTCGATGCCGTCGGACGAACGCCAGACCTCTCCCGAATAGTTCGGCGGTCGGAACGCGTCGTCGAGGTGGTCCCCGCCGATGACGTAGATGTACGGCTTCCCGTTCACCTCGTGCTTCACGACGCCTGCGGTGTGCGCGCGACGAAAGCGAGCGCCGGGGCCCGTCTCCGGTGGCGCGGGGTCGTGTGGAAGGATCGTCGTCCAGGTCCGCCCGCCGTCGGTGCTCTTGAGCACCTCGTTCGTCGTCGGCGCTCCATGCCATGCGGCGTAGCCCGTCGTGTTCCAGCCGCCGATCATGAAGAGCGCGCCGCCGAGCTCGACGAGAGACGCGCCGTCGCGCGGTCCGGTCCAGCCGATCGAGGCCGTTCGACGGACATACTCGACCGTCTCCGTCATTCCGTCGCGAGTGACGCCCTCGTCGGATTGATAGACGCGCGCACCCGCCAGAAGTCGCGGGGTCCACGCTTCGTATGCGCGGAGGAGCGGACGGCTTGCGCCGAGGGAGGTCATGGCGACCACGTCGTAGGTGCCGGCCGGAAGCGCAGGCGCGACACAGCTCGACGTCGCCTCGCCGATCGGGGTGAGCTCGGCACAAGGCTTACCGCCGATCTGGACCGCGACGACGTCACGGAGGCCGACACCGGACAGCGTGAGCCTGGCACCGCCGGACGTGTCGCCGACTCGGGGGGAGATGTCGGTCACGAGCGGCAACGATGCTCGTTTTACGGGGCGCGGCGATCGGTGGGACTCCGTCGCCGTTCGGTGGGCGCCGGTCGCTACGGACGTGCTCGCCGACGGGACGTCGTCCTCGGACGACGCGGCGACTCCGCATCCGGCGACGAGCGAGGGGAGGAGAAGAACGGCACCGAGAGCTTTCGAGCAGCGCATACCGGACGAAACGACCGGTCATCGCGGCTCTTAAGGG
>JBDHVD010000040.1:0-31508 GCA_039809525.1 Labilithrix sp.
GTCTTGCCCTCGCCCGTGCGCATCTCGGCGATCTTGCCCATGTGCAGGACCATGCCGCCGATGAGCTGCACGTCGTAGTGCCTCATCTTGAGCGCGCGCTTGCCGCCCTCGCGGCAGACGGCGAAGGCCTCGACGAGGATGTCGTCGAGCGTCGCGCCGTTGTCGAGCTTCTCCTTGAACTCGGCGGTCTTCGCCTTCAGCTCCTGGTCGGAGAGCTTCGAGATCTTGTCCTCGAGCTTGTTGATCTCTTCGACGAGCGGCTTGAGCTTCTTGATCTCGCGCTCGTGCGAGGTGCCGAGGAG
This sequence comes from Labilithrix sp., assembly GCA_039809525.1. Lineage (GTDB taxonomy): Bacteria > Myxococcota_A > Polyangia > Polyangiales > Polyangiaceae > Labilithrix. Next base: position 303 of record JBDHVD010000040.1, read on the forward strand.
CTTCTTGAGTGCCCAGGCGAGCATGGCGGGGGTGCGACCTCTTTCAGATGCCGGAACGGGGGTCCCCGGAACGAGGGACCAGGGGGTGGCACGTTAGTTTCAGGGCCAGCCAAAGGCAAACCCCGCCGTGGCACGGATCCTTCCCCGTCCCGCCGCCGGCCCTGCGGACCCGCGAATCGCCGTGCCGCGGAGGGGGGCGACGGGGAGCAGTCCGCATGCGCCCGCGGCCGGCGGGCGACCGACCGGCGAGGGGTCACGTGCTATTCTCCGTTCGATCGTGAGCCTTGCGCGCAAAGACGTCTTGATCAGTCCCGACGACTACCTGGCGGGCGAGATCGCGAGCCCGGTCAAGCACGAGTACGTCGCCGGAACCGTCTACGCGATGGCCGGAGCCACGAGTCAGCACAACGAGGTCGTCGGCAACGTCTTCGCGGCGCTCCATGCTCAGCTCCGCGGAAAGCCCTGCAGGCCGTACAACAGCGACACGAAAGTGCGCCTCCGGCTGCGGAACGAGGTGCGCTTCTACTATCCCGACGTCCAGGTCACGTGCCATCCGAACGCGCCGGTGGACGCGTTCCAGGACAGCCCTGCGGTCGTCGTGGAGGTCCTCTCGGATGGAACGCGGCGCGTGGACGGGGGCGAGAAGCGCGACGCGTACCTCTCGATTCCGTCGCTCTCGTCCTACCTCTTGGCCGAGAGCGATGAAGCGCTCATCGTCGTCTACCGGCGTACCGAGACGGGCTTCGTTCGCGAGTCACACGCCGGACGTGATGCGGTCATCCCGCTGGCCGCGATCGGCGTCTCGCTGCGCCTCGCCGATGTCTACGACCGCGTGACGACCTCGCCCTGAGCCGCGTGTACGCCCGCGTCGCGCGAGCTCAGCGCGCGACGAGCGACTTCGCCGTGCCGATCGCGCCCGCGATGCCGGCGCGCGAGGCCTTCACCACCTCCTGCACCTCGGGCTTCGCCGCCGCGGGGCTCCGCAGGAACGCGGTCACCCCGCAGTAGGTCGCGACGAGCGCGCAGAGCAGCACCGGCCACCGAGCGGGACGCGCACGCTTCGTCGATCGCTCCTTCGCGTTGGCCGCGGCGGCCTCGCGGACGATCGAGCTCGCCGACGGGATGTCGGCCTCGACGGTGACGATGATCTCGTCGGTAGAGACCTCCATCACCTCGTCGTCGCGATCGCTGCCGTACGGGAGGAGATCCTCGATCGCCGGAAGCACGGGATGATCGTCGAGGCGCGCGTCCGCGCGCAGCCGCGCCAGGCACGTCTCGACGAGGACCTGCGAATCGCTCTGGAACCCGACTGCGCTCACCGCATCCTCCGCTCTCGCGCGTCCGAGAAGCAGGGTGCGTGCCGCCGTCAAACGCGCGAAATCACGCGTTGCGCCTGATGCCGATGAGCAGCACTGCGGGTACGAGCTTGCCCGCCCCCGCCATCGGCTGGATCACGTCACAGCCAGCCGTTCTCTTCGTACCACTTGGCCGTGATCCGCAGGCCGTCGGGCAGCTTCACCGCGGGCTCCCAGCCGAGCGCGGCGCGCGCGTCCTTGCTGTCGCAGACCCAGTGGTGGCGGAGCATCGCGACCTTCTCGCGCGTGAGCATGACCGGCTTCTTCCGGACCTTGCCGTACGCCTCGACGCCGAGCGACGCGAGGCGCAGCACCGGGAACGGCACGCCGAAGCGAACGAGCGGCCGGGTCCCGAGCGCCTCGGGGAGCAGCTCGCCCATCGCGCGCGCCATGCTGATCGGCTCGCCGTCGTCGATGCAGTAGATGCTCCCGCTCGCGATGTTCGCGTCGATCGCCTGGATGCACGCGCGCGCGCAGTCCGGGCCGTAGGTGTACGAGCCGAGCATCGAGCCGTCCCCGATGACCGGGTACTGCCGCTTGCGCACCGCCCGGAACGCCTCGAGGATCTCGACGTCGCGCGGGCCGTAGATCGCCGCCGGACGGAGGATCACGACCGGCAGCTTGTCCTTGCGCGCGATGCACTCCTTCTCCGCCGCGAGCTTCGAGCGGCCGTAGGTGGTGACCGGCTTCTCCTGATCGATCGGGACCGGGCCGCCGTCGAGCGACGGACCGCACGCCTCGAGCGTGGAGATGTGGACGAAGCGCTTCAGGCCCGGCGCGTGCTCGATCGCCGCGTCGAGGAGGTTCGCCGTCCCGTGCGTGTTGCACGCATAGAACTCCGCCTCGGTGCGCGCCTTCACGAGACCGGCGGCGTGCACCACGGCGTCGACGCCCTTCATCGCCTCGAACACGCTCGCGCGATCGTCGACCGCGCCCTCGGCGAGCTCGACGTTCTCGAGCGTCGAGAGGAACTTGCGGTTCGACGATTTTCGCACGAGCGCGCGGACGGTGTGCCCCGCCTTCGTGAGCTGCTCTGCGACGTGGCTCCCGAGGAAGCCGCTTCCACCCGTGACGAGGACCTTCATGTTCGCGCGCTCCATCTAGCTCGTGAGGGGTTTCTCGTACACGCGATACGTCTTGTACTTCTTCTTGTGGGGCTTCGCCCCCTCGCTCGCTCCGCTCGCGAGCCTCCCCCGCCCTTCGCCGCGCTCGCCGCGGGCTTCGCCTTCGGCGAACGGCTCGCTTCGCTCGCCGCAGAGCCCGCTCTCGTCGAAAAGACTCGTATCGGCTCCGCTCATCGCAACGCCTCAGCTCGTCAGCGGCTTCTCGTACACGCGATACGTCTTGTACTTCTTCGCGCCCATGAGCTTGATGCCGGTGTTGACCGCGGCGTTGTCCTCGAGCGTCCAGCCGAGCTCGCCCCAGGTCATCCCCACGCGCTTCCCGCCGTCGTTGAGCTCGGCATAGAGGTAGAGCGAGAGGCCCGCGTACTTCCTCTGGAGCCGGAACTTCTTCTTGATGCCGAGGATGAGGAGGCGGCCGCTCTTCGCGCCCTGGACCTTCAGGCGGTAGAGCAGCTTGAGGATCCCCGTCGGGAAGAGGCGCCCGCGGAGATCGGTGATGAGCTCGTTCACGTTCGGCAGCGCGATGGCGACCGCCGCGGGCTCGCCGTCGATCAGCACGAGGCGCGTGATCTCGGGCACGAGGAACAGCTTGAAGTCGGCGGCCATCTTCTCCGCCTCCTTCTTCGTCGAAGGGACGAAGCCCCAGTTGTCCGCCCAGGCGTCGTTGAAGACGTCGAGCGCGAAGGCGACGTCGCGATCGATGTGCTTCTTGTCGAACTCGCGCACGGTGACCTCCGGCATGTTCCGGATGTCCTCCTGCGCCTTGCGGACGCGCGCGTTCGGCTCGCCCACCTCGTAGCGCCAGCCGAACACGTCCTTCACCTTCGCGTAGCCGGCCTGCTCGATGAGGCCGCCCTGGTACGGACGGTGATGCGGGTTCATGAGGACCGGCGGCGCGTCGAAGCCCTCGACGAGGCAGCCCATCTCCTCGTTGATGTTCAGCGAGAGCGGTCCGCGCGCGACCTTCATGCCCTTGCCGCGCAGCCAGCCTTCGGCCTTCGCGAGGAGCGCCTTCGCCACCTCGGGATCGTCGACGGTGTCGAGGAAGCCGAAGAAGCCCGCATCGTCCTTGTGCCGCGCGAGGTGCTCGCGATCGACCTGCGCGGTGACGCGACCGACGCAGCGGCCCTTGTCGTACGCGGTGAAGACGACGCCCTCGCCGTGCTCGAAGAACGGGTTCTTCTTCGGATCGAGGCGATCCTTCAGCTCCATGTCGAGCGGCCGGATGTACCGCGGATCGTCCGCGTAGATCCGATCGACGACGTTCAGGAAGTCCTTGATGTCACCCCCCATGGGGGTCTGCCGGATCTCGACCATGGCAGCGGCTTCATGCCCCGGACCGAGCCCGTCCGCAAGTCCGTGGGCGCCTGGAACGGCCGCTGCTCCATGCGCCGGCGTGGTCCGGCGGGTCACGTCATCGCTCGGGTTTGCGGCCTTGTTCGCCGCGGCGAACGCCCACGCCGGCGAGGACGACACACCCTCGGAGGCGGCCGCGCAAGACGTGCGGCGCCGTCCGGCGGCCGCGACGCAGCGATCGTTCGACGAGGAGTACGCGAGCTGGTTCGGCGGCGGCCGCTATCCACCGCACTTCCTGCGCGCGGTCGTGGAGGCGGGCGCGCTCACCGCCGCGGGCGCCGTCTACTACTGGAAGGATCCGCTGGCGAACCAGGCGGATCAGGACAACCCGTCGTTCGGCGATCGGCTCACGCTGCAGGCGCTGCGGTTCGACTCGAACCTCAACACGACGAACCACCTGCTCCATCCCGGCGCGGGGATGCTCACCTACGATTTCGCGCGCGAGAACGGCCTGTCGATCCCGACGTCGTTCCTCTTCACCGTCGTGCAGTCGGTGGCGTGGGAGTTCCTCTTCGAGTGGCGCGAGAAGCCGAGCATCAACGACCTCGTCTTCACCACCGTCGGGGGTCTTCCGCTCGGCGAGGTGCTCTTCCACGCGACCGACTACGTGAACAGCGCGCCGGCGCGCGGCGGACCGCTCAACAAGGCCGCCGCGTGGACCATCGGCTTCCCGCGCGCGATCCACCGTGCGCTCGATCACGGCGAGGGCACGCTGCCGGTCCCCTTGCCCGCCGACGCGCTCGGGTTCAGCTCGGCCTACGGCCACCGCTTCCGCATCGGCTACGAATTCGCCGGGCTCTCGAACGACGTGGGCCGCGACGGGTGGATGGGGACCCTCCGCTGGGACTCGGAGCTCGTGGCGATGCCGCGCTTCCTCCAGCCCGGCGCGTTCACCAAGACGTTCGCCGACGGCAACTTCACCGAGTTCCACGCCCGCTTCGGCGGCGACGGCAGCAAGCTCGTCGAGTCGGACATCGAGGCGCGCGCCACGCTGTTCGGACGCTACGCTCAGGACTTCCACGTGACCGAGGGCGGCGACGTCGACGGCCACGCGTTCATGTTCGGCGTCGGCCCCGCGCTCCGCTTCCAGTGGAGCGACTGGCTCGGGCGCGAAGACCAGCTCTCGACGGTGCACGTCGCCGGGCCGCACGCGGAGCTCTGGGTGCGCGACGGCTCGTTCGGCATGCGCCTCGGCGGCGAGGCCTACGTCGACTTCGCCTCGATCGCCTCGCTCGCCTATCCCCGGTTCGTCGCGCGCTACGGCGCCGAGGGGTTGAAGAGCGTGCTCGAGCGGCGCGGCTACCAGTACTCGTTCGGCACCTGGGCACGATTCCGCGCCGACGCGGCATTCGGTCCCGTGCTCGTCGGCGGATCCATCGGCACCGGATCGTACGGCACGATCGAGGGCTACGATCGCTTCCAGGAGGAGGTCACCAACGACGCGCACGGCTCCGAATTCGTCCTCGAGACCATGGCTCGCGCGGCGGTTTGCTTCGGCCCGCTCTCGATCGGCGCGGGCCTCCGCGAGCGCCGGCGCGAGAGCACGCTCGCGACGGTCGACACGCGCCGGAACGATCGCGATCTCCACCTCGACGTGGCGGTGACGTTCTGATGCGCGGCGCGTGCTCGGCCGTCGTGCTCGCGGCGATCGCGACGAGCGCATGCTCGCCGGTGTCGAACCTCCGTCCCGCGTCGGGCCTCCTCGACGACCGTCGCTTCGAGCTCGGCACCGCCGGCTCGCTCATCGGGCCGCGGCCCTACGTCGACGAGCCCACGACCGGCGCCGCGCAGCTCTGGTTCTCGGGCCGCGCGACCAAGGCGCTCACGCTGACCGGCATCGCCTCGCGCGAGCCGGGCTCCTTCGCCGCGGGCGGCGCCGCGCAGATCCGCGTGCTCAAGACCGACCGGCTCGCCCTGGCCCCCGAGATCGAGCTCGGGTTCGTGTGGGCCGCGCTCAACGCGGGCGGAGCGGTGCGCCTCGTGGGACAGACCTGGATCTACGCCGCGCCGCGCGTCGGGAGCCGCGGCAGCACGTGGTCGCTCGAGGTCCCCGCGGGGATCAGCATCCACGTCGTCGACGGCGTGCAGCTCCGCGCCGAGTACCGCGTGAGCTGGGCGAACGAGCTCTCGTACTACCAGCAGCGGCGCATCTTCGCCGCCGGCCTCGCCGTGCAGTTCTAGAACGTCAGCATGCTGACGATCTCGTGTTGACCGCAGAATCGAGAGAACGAGAGCATGTTGACGATCTTCTAGTCGAGACGCGGATCGACCGGCCCGGGGCGCACCTCGAGGTGCACGACCACCGGGAGGTGATCGGAGCGGCCGCGGCGCTCGACCCACGCGTTCAGCGCGTCGAACGTCCCGTCGATCATCACGTGATCGATGGTCATGTCGAGGCCGAGCGCCTTGCCGTACCACGTGTACTGCCCCGGCTTGAACATCGGCAGCACGTTCGTGAAGCCGCGCCCCTCGAGCAGCTTCACCGCCTTGCCGTCCGGGCTCTCGTTGAAGTCGCCGGCGACGATGGTGGGCATCTCCGGCGTCGCGTGATCCATGAACAGGCGCGTCTCGGCGATGTGATCGCTGCCCGTCGCGAAGTAGTTGCTGATCCAGTCGCGCGTGCCGTTGAACAGCGAGCGGAGGTGGACAGCGACGAGCTGCACGCGGCCGGCCGGCGTCTCGACGTGCACCACCCAGCCGGGATGCAGATCGCCGGGCACCGGGATCACGCCGCGGTCCTCGAGCGGGAAGTGCGAGAGGATCGCGAGGCCGCCGGCGTTCTCCTTCGGCGCCATCAGCATGTACGGGTACTGCGCGGCGTAGCGCGCCTTCAGGACCTCGGCCCACGCGCTCGTGACCTCTTGCAGGCAGACGATGTCGACGTTCGACGCGCCGATCGCGGCCACTGTGCTCGGATCGTCGACGCGGTCGCGGTGGATGTTGAAGGTCATCACCGTGAAGTGAACCGAGCCGGGGGTCGGTCCGCGCGGCGCGACCGGCTCGGGCGCCGTGCAGGCCCCGAGCGAGACGGTCGCGAGCACGAGGAGGACGGCGGTGATGAAGCGGCGCACGCCAAGAGAGAAGCGGTCGCGTGCGCGACGCTCAAGCGCAGCCGATCGATTTCGGTCGGTCGCTGTAGGTGCGCGCTACTTCTTCATCGCGGCGTAGAACGTCGCGTCGCGCCGGCGGACGCGCACGAGCACCTGCCCGTCCTTCGCCGCCTCCGCGAGCTGCGCGGCGGTCGGCTCGTTCGTGCCGTCCGCCTCGACGACGACGTCGCCCGCCTTCAGGCCCGCGCGATCGGCGGCCGAGCCGGGCGCGATGCTCGTGATGATCGGCAGCGGCTTGCCCGGAAGACCGAGCTGAGCCGACTGCTGCGGGCTGAGATCGCGAACGCTCAGGCCGAGGCCCGACTGCGGGACGCCCTGCTGCTGCACCGGCAGCGGCGCGACCGCCGCCTCGGGGCGCGCGGTGAGCTGCATGCTCGTGCCGTAGCGCTTGCCGTCGCGGATGATCTCGAGCTGCACCGTGTTGCCGACGTCGTGCGCGATCACCTCGCGGACGAGCTCGCGTCCGTCGGTCACCTTCTTGCCGGCGACCGCGGCGATGATGTCGCCGGGCTTGAGGTTCGACTTGGCCGCCGGGCCGTTCTCGTTGACCGAGTTGACGAGCACCCCCGCGCGCGGATCGACCTTGAGCGCGCCCGCGAGCTCCGGGGTGAGGTCCTGGATGCCGACGCCGATCCATGCACGTTGCACGTGTCCGGTCTTCAGGATCTGCTCGGCCACCCGCTTGACGAGGCTCGACGGGACGGCGAAGCCGATGCCCGCGCCGCGCCCGACGATCATCGTATTGATGCCGAGGACGTTGCCCTCGAGATCGACGAGCGGGCCGCCGGAGTTGCCCGGGTTGATGCTCGCGTCGGTCTGGAGGTAGTCCTCGATCTGGTTCATGCCGAGGCCGCCGCGGCCCTTCGCCGAGAGCACGCCGGTGGTCACCGTGTAGCCGAGGCCGAAGGGAGAGCCGATGGCGACGACCCACTCGCCGACCTTCGCCGCGTCCGAGTCGGCGAACTTCGCCGCGGGAAGCCCGGTCGCGTCCACCTTCACCACCGCGAGATCGGTCGCCGGATCGCGACCGACGAGCTTCGCCGGCAGGAGCCGGCCGTCGCGCAGGCGCACGTTGATCGAGAGCGCGTGATCGATGACGTGGTTGTTCGTCACGATCGCGCCGTCCGGCGTGAAGATCACGCCCGAGCCGGTGCCGCGGGCCACGGGCGAGTCGCCGTTCTTGCCGAAGAAGCGCGCGATCTGATCGCCGTTCTCGTCGCGCGCGGTGACGTCGATCTGCACGACGCTCGGGCTGAGCTTCTCGGCCACGGCCACGAACCCCGCGGAGAGCTTCTTCGCCTCGACCTGCGCGGCGGCGGCCTGCTGCGGCGACGGGACCGCCGGTCTGTCCGCCTTCTCCTGCGCGAACGCCGCGGGCGACGCGGTGACGGCGACGAGGAGCGCGAGGACACGACCGGACCGTGCGAGCGACGAAGACTTCATGGCGCCTCCAGATGCAGCGAGCGACCTCGAGGATTTCCGTACGGGCACGAGGCCACCCTAGCAAACGGCGGACGCCCGGGAAAACTCACGGGTCGTTGGACGGACGAGCGCGGCGATCGATTTGCTCACGCCCAGCGTTTGCCTGGTTTGCTCACGCCCAGCGTTCCCCTGGTTTGCTCACGCCCAGCGTTCGACGATGCGCGACCAGGGGACCGCGCCCGCGGCAAGCGCGCCCGCATGAAGCGGGCCGCGCGGCGGATCGAGGTCGGTGAGCTCGAGGGTCGCGGCGCCGCGCAGCAGGGCGAGCCGGCGGCCGAGCCGGACGAGCGGGCCGACGAGCGGCTGCGGATCGACCGCGGGGTCGACGGCGAAGCGCCCGAGCAGGCCGCGCCGCGCGGGGACGAACGGGGGATCGAGCGACATCACCGTGAGGCTCGCGCTCGCGCGCACGACGTCGCGCCGGTCGACGACGACGACCTCGCACTGATCGAGCGCGCCGAGCGGACGTGCGAGGTGCGCCGCGAGCGCGCCCACGAACGTCGCATCGACCGCGCGCGGACGATCGAAGCGGATGTCGCCCTGCGCCCGGCGCCTTTCGGCGAGCGCGGGATCGAGCATCGCGATCGCGAGCGCGTCGTTCGGCGTCGCCGGGCGCGCGAGGTAGGGCTCGCCCGCGGGCGGCTCGACCGCGCCCTCGGTGCGGATGCGCGCGGTCCACGAGACGGGCGCGTAGCCGACCTTCGCGTAGAAGGCGTGCGCGGGGTTCGGCTCGAGGACCTCGGCCGCCATGATCACGGGCGCGCCCCGGCTCATCTGCCGCGCCACGCGGGCGAGCTCGTCGAGCAGCGCGCGACCGACGCCGCGCGTCCGCGCGCGGCTCGAGACGATGAGCGAGCGCACCTCGCAGGTGTACGGCGTCGCCTCGTCGATGCCGTGGCGCTCGAACCAGCCCTCGACCTGGCCGACGACCCCTTCGGCGGTGTGCGCGACGAGATGGATGTGCCGGCCGAGGACGGGCTGGCCGCCGCGCACCCGCGCGTCGTCCGAGAGGCGCTGCGCGAGCTGATCGTAGATGCGCGGATCGCGCGTGCCCGCGTAGCCGCCCCACGCTTCGTGCGCGTCCCACAGCTCGCGCCACAGCCCGGCGATGGTCCGGCCCTCGTCGGACTTCGCCGCGCGGACGACGATCGACGGGGCCTTCGTCACCGCGGCCACGGCTCCCCCGTTCCTGGCGGTAGATCGAGGTCGATGCGCTCGAGGACGAGCCCGTGCGCGGGCGCGGTCTGGCCGGCGTCGCCGCGGTTCTTGCTCGCGAGGGCGCGCGCGATCGTGCCCTCCGCGCGGTGCCCGCGTGCGACGTCGCACAGCGTGCCCACGAGGATGCGGACCATGTTGTAGAGGAACGCGCTGCCCTCGATCGCGATCGACCAGATCCGCGGGTCGGCGCTGCGGGTCACGGTGACGCCGTGGATGGTGCGCACGGTGACGTCGCGCTCGTCGCCCGCCGAGCGGAACGCGGCGAAGTCGTGGGTGCCCACGATGCTCCGCGACTCGCGCTCCAGCAGGTCCATGTCCATGTCGTAGCCGATCCTCCAGGCGCGATCCCGGACGAGCGGGTCGCGGACCTTGTCGAGGAGGATTCCATAACGGTAGCGCTTCTTCTTGCTCGCGAAGCGCGGCGCGAAGCCGGCGGGCACGTGACGCGCCGATCGCACGGCGACGTCGTCCGGCAGGTGCTGGTTGAGCGCGAGGACCCATCCGCGCGGCGGGATGTCGAGGCTCGCGTCGAACGCGGCCATCTGGCCCTCGGCGTGGACGCCTGCATCGGTCCGGCTCGTCCCGCGCGGACCGGTCGCCTTGGGATCGACCGCGAGGACGGCCCCGCGGATGGTCTCCTCCACCGTTCGGACGTCGCGCTGCGCGGCCCATCCGGAGAACGCGGTTCCGTCGTAGGCGATCTCGACGAGGACGCCGTTCACGGTTCAGCCGCCTTCGACGCTCGCGTCCGCGATGTCGGGCTCCTCCTCGGGCGTGGGACCGTTCGCGCCCACCTTCAGCGGCGGGGCCGAGACGCACGCGCGCGCCGAGCACACGCCGGAGAGGCAGTCCTCGTCGCGCAGGCACTCGTCGCCGATGGGCTTGCGCGGCTCGCCGCACGCCGCGAGGACCGCGGCGACGAGCATCGAGGCGACGACGACGACGCGGAGCCGCATGTCACTCGTCTCCCGCGTCGATCGCGCCGTCGAGATCGGCGCCGGCCTCGGCACCGGCGTCGGCCGGCGGAGCGGTCGCGTCCGCCGCGTCCGCGCTCGGTCCGCCGTCGAGGGTCGGACCGCACTGCGCCGCCGCATCGCTGCAGTCCGGCGTCACGCCGTCGACACAATCACCCCCCAGCAGGAGCTGCGACAGGCCGATCGCGATCACGACGGACCCGCGTCGCATGCACGCTCACTGCCTCGGGACGAAGTTGATCGGGATGTTCGTGTCGACGCAGCCGCCCTTCGGAGGCGGGAAGTTCGCGCCGCGGAAGTAGTTGAGCACGCAGTTGCCGACGCTCGACGAGCCCATCTCGTTGCTCGCGATCGAGGCCGAGCACACGCCGCCGTTCGCGCCGACGCGGACCGAGACGGTCATCTTGCCGCGGAGCGTGGAGTCCTGCGCGAGGGCCTGGTCGTAGCAGCGGTGCGCCTGCTTCACGCGGAACGCGAGCATCGTCTCGAGCTCGGACGAGGTCGTGCCGGTGCACTTCTTCGCGTCGCACTGGTTGCTGGTGACGATGGTCGTCACCTTCTTGCCGGCGTCGACGCTCGCGTCCTCGACCGGCGGCGGCGGGGGCACGTCGTCGTCGAGGTTGCGGCCGGTCGTCGGCGGAGGCGGCGGGCCGGCGTCGATCACCGTCACGACGCTCTCCTGCGGCTTCTGCATCATCTTGTAGACGATGGCCCCGCCGATCAGGAGGAGGAGCAAGAGCGCGACGGCGATGTACTTGCCGTTGCCGCTCGGAGGGACCCCCGCGGGCGATCCCGTCGAAGGGGGGGGTGCTTTGGAGGCCATCTTTTCTCGAACTCGAACCGTGTGGACCGAAAGAACCGCGGCTTACAGCAGCGAGGGCCGAGTATACGGGGAAATCATCCGACCGGAATACGGAACAAGGTGACCGCGGTGTCGCCGTAGCGCCGGGTGCGATCGACGGCGAGCCCAGGCACGTCCGGCGGCGCGTCGCCGCTCGCGTGCTCGAGCACGAGCGCCCCCTGGTCGGTGAGCAGACCAGCGGCGTCCGCCAGCACCCGCGCGAACGCGGCGGTGGGCACGTCGGCATAGGGAGGATCGACGAAGACGAGGTCGAAGCGAGCCGAGCCGTCGCGGAGATGCGTGAGGGCGCGGTCGACGCGCGAGGCGACCACGCGCGCGCGGTCCTCGACGGCGAGCGCGCGCACGTTCTCGCGGATCGCCCCGAGCGCATCCCGGCCGTGCTCCACGAGCACCGCCTCGCCCGCGCCCCGCGAGATCGCCTCGAGGGCGAGCGCGCCGCTGCCAGCGTAGAGATCCAGCACGCGTGCACCCGGCTCGAGGAGGCCGTCGGACGCGAGCATCGAGAACATCGCCTCGCGCACCCGGTCCGAGGTGGGTCGCGTCGTCGTCCCGCGCGGCGCCTTGAGCGCGCGCGATCGGAACTGGCCGCCCGTCACGCGCATCAGGCCCCGCAGGTTAGCCCTTTGATCGCCGCGGCCAAAGCGAGATACGCTCCGGCTGATGCGCGCCCGCCGGTTCGCGATGCTGGTCTCTGTCGTCGTCGCCGTCCTCGCGATCGTCGTGCCGCGCCGCGCGGCCGCCGATCAGAGCGGAGGTCACACGGTCGCGGTCGCCGTCCTCGCGTTCGACTCCGAGGACGCCGAGGACCAGGCCGACGCGTTCACCGGGGCGCTCCGCTCGCGCATCCGCGCGTCGCAGGGCTGGTCGCTGGTGGAGACCTCGCAGTCGCTCGGCATGCTCACCGCCGCGCTCAAGTGCCCGGCGCGTCCCACGCCGGAGTGCCAGCAGCGCATCGGCGATCAGATCAAGGCCGAGCGCTACATCTGGGGCTACGTGGCCAAGGGCCCGCAGGCCGGCCAGGTGAGCGCCGAGGTCCACCTCTACCAGAAGGGCAAGCCGGACACGGTCATCCGCGAGAGCTACGCGGACAACCTCAAGGACCAGAACGACGACACGCTCCGCAAGATCGCGCAGCACGTGCTCGATCGGCTCGGCGGCAACGCGGTCGGCGTCGTCGTCGTGCGCGGCCCGTCGGACATGAACGGCGAGGTCATCGTCGACGGCGACAAGAAGATCGCGATGGCCGGGGGCACCGCGCGCCTCGAGCTGGCGCCCGGCAGCCACTCGGTCGAGGTCGTCCCGGTCAACGCGCCCGCGACCAAGCGCAACGTGCTCGTCACCGCGGGCAAGGAGAGCGTCGTCGACGTGGCGGGCGCAGCGCCCGCGCAGTCGCCCGAGACCTCGAGCCCGTTCCCGACGAAGAAGGTGTTCGGCGGCGTCGCCCTCGGCGGCGGCGTCATCCTCGGCGCGCTCGCGGTGCAGCAGTTCCTCTTCTGGAACGAGCTCCAGGACCGCGGCGACGAGTACGCGAAGACCGTCCCCGAGGGGAAGTCGCCGTGCGATCCGAACACCAGCGAGCACTTCTGCAACACCGACAAGCGCGCGCGCACGGCCTCGGCCATCGCGATCGGCTCGGCGACGGTGGGCGCGATCGCGATCGGCGCGGGCGTCTACCTCCTCTTCCTCTCGTCGGATGCGACGAGCGAGAAGCCGACCACCGCGGCGAAGCCGAAGACCCGCTTCGTCCCCACGTTCGGCACGCAGGGCGGCGGCTTCGCCGTCACCGGCACGTTCTGACGACGGCCGTTCAGCCGCCGATCACGTCCGCCAGGTGATAGCGGCCGGCGGGCTTGCCCACCATCCACTTCGCCGCGCGGAGCGCGCCGTGCGCGAACAGATCGCGGCTCGACGCGCGGTGCGTGAGCTCGAGGCGCTCGCCGTCACCGAAGAAGTAGACCGTGTGATCGCCGATGACGTCGCCGCCGCGGAGCGCGTGCATGCCGATCTCGCTCGCGTCGCGCGCGCCCGGCTTGCCCTCGCGGCCGTGCACGTAGCGCGAGCCCGCGCGGCCCGCCTTCACCACCTCTGCGAGGCGGAGCGCGGTGCCGCTCGGCGCGTCCACCTTCATGCGGTGGTGCGTCTCGACCACCTCGACGTCGTAGCCCGGACCGAGCGCGGCGAGCGCCTTCTCGACGAGCGACGCGAGGACGTGGACGCCGACGCTCATGTTCGGCTCCCACAGGACGGGCGCCTTCGTCGCGAGGCGGTCGAGCGCCGCGCGGCCCTCGTCGTCGAGCCCGGTGGTCCCGCTGACGAACGCGACGCCGGTCTTCTCGCAGGCCGCGCATGCCGCGGCGAGCGCCGCGGGCGTCGAGAAGTCGATCGCCATCTGCGCGCCGCTCGTGGCGAGGACCGAGAGATCGTCGCCCTTGTCGATCGCGGCCACGACCTCCATTCCGAAGCCGGGCGCGAGGCGCGAGACCGCGCTGCCCATGCGTCCCTTCGCGCCGAGGACGGCGAGACGGACCGGCGTGCTCATGCGCGCGCCGTCTTCTCGTACGCGTCGACCGCGGCCACGACCTTCGCGCGCGCGCCTTCGCTGATGCGCGCGAGCGGACCGCGGACGAGGTCCTTCATCCGGCCCTTGTGCGCGAGCGCCGCCTTGACCGGCGACGGGTTGGCCTCGACGAACATCACGTCGTGCACGCGGCAGAGCGCGAAATGCGCCTTCTTCGCCTCCTCGAATTTGCCCTCGAGCGCGAGGCGCGTCGCCTTCGAGACCTCGGCCGGGTAGAGGTTCGAGGTCACGCTGATCACGCCGCGCGCGCCGACCGCGATCATCGGGAGCGTGAGCGCGTCGTCGCCCGAGAGGATGGTGCAGCGCGAGCCGAGCGTGCGCGCGATCTCCTGCGCGCGGAGCACGTTGCCCGTCGCCTCCTTCGTCGCGACGACGTTCGGCGCCTTCTCGCAGATGCGCGCGAGGGTGTCGGCGCTCATGTCGATGCCGGTGCGGCCGGGGATGTTGTAGACCACCAGCGGGCACGACACGCTCGCGGCGACCGCGGCGTAGTGCTGGACGAGCCCGTCCTGCGTCGGCTTGTTGTAGTAGGGCACGACGACCATCACCGCGTCGGCGCCGGCGCGCTCGGCCGCCTGCGAATAGGCGATGGTGCTCTTCGTCGCGTTCGTGCCCGTACCGGCGAGGACGACGGCCTTGCCCTTCGCGAGCTTCACGCAGCGCTTCACCAGCTCGAGCTGCTCTTCGTGATCGAGCGCCGGGCTCTCGCCGGTGGTGCCGCACGGGACGAGCCCCGACACACCGCCGGCGATCTGCTCCTCGACGAGCCGGTCGAATGCGTCCCAGTCGATCGACAGGTCGTCCTTGAACGGCGTGACCAGCGCGGTGAACGTGCCCTCGAAGGTGATTCGTGACATGCGGCCTCATCTTCTTCTACGGCCGGCCCCGGCGCGCAAGGGGGACCGTCGGAAATGCTCAGAACGGCCCGTGGTCGGCGACCGACGCGCGCGCGCGATCGACGCGTGCGGCGACGGCCGCGCGGAGACCGGCGAGGTCGAGGCGATCGACCTCGAGCTCGCATGCGGCGTCGAGCTCGCCGAGCGCGCTGCGGTCGCGTCCGGCCGCCACGTAGAGGCTCGCCGCGGTGACGCGGTACTCGGCGCGCGTGGGGTCGAGCTCGATCGCGCGCGTCGCCGCCGCGATCGCCGTCTCGTAGCTCGTGCGCGCGCGGAGCAGCGCGTAGGCGTAGCGATGCTGGACGTAGGCGTCGGTCGGCAGGCTCTCGACCACGCGCGCCCAGATCTCGGCGGCGGCGGCGAAGTCCTGACGCGCCTCGTGCGCCTCGGCGTTGCGCCGGGTGATGCGCGTCTTGAGCACCTCGCGGAGGTACGCGTCGTACGACGCGCGCCGCTGGGCGTCCGTCAGCGTGTCGAGGGCGTTCGTCATCGCCGCGAAGATCGCCTCGATCTTCGGCTTGAGCGCGCCCACGTCCTTGCGGAAGAACCGGTCCGGATGGTGGAGCTTCGCGAGCGCGAAGTACGCACGCTTGATGTCCTTCGCGTCCGCCGTCGCCGCGACGCCGAGGAGGCGGTAGTGATCCATCTTGTTCAGGCGCGCGTAGACGTCCTGGATCCGGTGCGCCTCTTCCTCGGCGATCTTCGGCAGCGCATCCGGCATCGCGGGGAGCTCCGCGGACGAGCGGCGCATCGCCTCCGCGCCGAAGCCGGGCGGCGTCAGGCTGGTCGCCGGCCCCGGGGTCGGCGTGGGCGCCGGGGTGTCGCCGATCGCGAGGACGCCCGCCTCGATCAGCGGACGGAGCGTCTCCTCGACCGCCTCCTCCGACAGGCCCGTGAGCGCCGCGATGTCCGAGAGCTCCAGCGTCCCGTCGAGCCGCGACAGGATCATCCGCGCCGTCGCGGAGGCGCCCTGCCAGCGAGGGATGCGGGTCATGACTTCACGATCGCGTCCCAGTTGTCGGCGATCTCTTGCGGCGTCCACACGCCGGCGGCGTCGTCCTTGAACTTGCCCGCCGTCTCGATGACCTTGAACGCGTACATGCGCGCGCCGGCGACCGCGAGGACGTAGCCGGTCTTGTCGGCGCACAGATCGCTCGCGAGGAACAGGGCCGCGGGCGAGATGTGCTCGGGGGTCATCGTCTCGACGCCCTGGAACGTGGGCAGGTCCTCGGTCATGCGCGTCTTCGCGATCGGCGCGAGCGCATTGACGGTGACGCGATGCTTCTGGAGCTCGATCGCCATCGTGCGCGTGAGGCCGTAGATGCCCGCCTTCGCCGCCGCGTAGTTCGCCTGACCGAAGTTGCCGAGCATGCCGCTCACGCTCGTGGTGTTGACGATGCGCGCGCCGCCGCCCTGCGCGATCGCCTGCTTGGCGAACGCCTGCGAGACGAGGAACGTGCCCTTGAGGTGGACCGCGACGACCGCGTCCCACATCGCCTCGTCCATCTTGAGGAACGTCTTGTCGCGGAGGATGCCCGCGTTGTTGACGAGGACGTCGGCGCGACCGTACGCGTCGACCGCCGCCTTCACCATCGCCTGCGCGTCCTCGGCGGTCGCGACCGAGCCGTGGCTCGCGACGGCCTTGCCGCCGGCGGCGACGATCTCCTTCACCACCGCGTCGGCCGCGCCGCTGTCGGCGCCGGTGCCGTCGCGCGCGCCCCCGACGTCGTTGACGACGACGCTCGCGCCTTCCTTCGCGAAGAGGAGGGCGTGGGAACGTCCGATGCCGTTTCCGGCGCCGGTGATGATCGCGACCTTGCCGTCGAGGAGGCCCATGTACCGAGGTACGTACCAAAGCCGGAGCGGACGAGGAAGTCCCGGCCGAGCGTTCACGGATAGGATCACGCGATGCGCGCCCTCGTCCTCGTCTCGCTCGGTCTCGCGGCATGCGTGTCGACGAAGAGCGATCCGCCGATCGCCGTGCGCCCGGCTCCGCCCGCGGCCTCGCAGAGCTCACAGAAGAAGGACGAGAGCGCGGCCGATGCCGCAGTCGCGCGCGCGCCGGTCCCGGAAGGTCCGCCGAAGTGGAAGAGCATCCCGAAGGACGAGAACGGCTTCTACGTCGTCCTCGACGGGCTGTGCTCGCAGCTCGCGGCCTCGCGCGTCGGCAAGGACGTGGTCGTGCACTACGGCGGAGGCGGCAACGGCGTGTACTTCAACGGCCAGCGCCGCGGCGTCGCCTCGTTCATCGCGCTCCGCGACGGCGGCCTCGAGTCGATCGGCGATCCCTCGATCACGTCGCCCACGGGCGTCGCCGGCGCGTCGCTCGACGACTTCTGGATCGCCGACAGCACCGGCTCGCGATCGAGCGAGGGCGCGGTCCTCCATCGCTACTCCGCGGGCAAGTGGAAGAGGTACGAGCGCGACCAGACCAACCTCCACGCGTGGGTCGACGGTGGGATCATCGGAACGCTCGGCTTCGCGGCGACGAGCGGCGACGTCTGGGTCGAGGGATCGAGCACCAAGCCTCCCGCCGCGCTCGGCGATCAGCTGATGCACCCGGCCCTCGCCGCGTTCCCGACCGGCGAGGTGCTGGTCGTCTCGCGGCGCGCCGACGAGCGCGGGGTGCCCGGCGAGGGACCGCTCGTGGCGCGGAGCTGGGCGCCCGGGAAGAAGGTCGTCGAGCACACGATCGATCGCCTCTTCCCGGACGACCGCTGGCCGTCGCTGCACGAGGTCGCGCCCGACGAGGTGTACATCGTCGGCGAGACGCGCGTGGCCCGGTGGGACGGTGCGACGGTCCGAGCGGTGGGGGCGACGAAGGGCGGCGCGAAGATCACGCGCGTGCGGCGCGCCGCGTCCGACGACGTGTGGGTCCTCACCGAGCCGCCCTCGCTCCAGCGGATCACGAAGGAGGGCACGACCACCATCGCCACGCCCGAGCCGGTCGTCGCCTTCGACGGCGTCGATCGCGGCGCGACGTGGATCGTGGGCGCGTCGGGCAAGCTCCATCGTCGCGAGGGCGAGGCGTGGAAGCCCATGGCCCTCGCCTCGCCCGCCTTCTCCGCGCAGAAGAGCGCGAAGGCCAAGCAGGTGGTGGTCGTCTCGCCCGACGACGTGCTCGTCGTGGCGATGTACTGGGAGAAGGCGCCGGGCTGGAAGGAGCAGGAGCTTCACACGATGCTGCTCCGCACGAAGCCGGTGAAGGAGACGCTCCGCTGCAACGAGCCCGACCCCGAGAACAACAACATCGAGCTCGGACGAGGGTTCCAGTCGTGGCCCCCGATGGCGACCGCGGAGTGCGCGACGCCGTTCGTGGTGATCGCCAGGCGGAGCAACGCGAATCCGAAGACCGACGACTGGCCGCGCGTGAAGGCGGCGCTGAAGGGGAGGACCGAGCTCGTGAGGGACGGCGCGCTCGTCGAGCTCCGCTCGGGCGACCGCACGTTCGTCGGCGCGCGGGCGAAGGACCTCGACGCGGGCCGCAAGATCGTGGAGCTCGTGGCGAAGAACGATCGCCTCCGCCCCGAGATCGTGTGCGGCGATCCCGACGCGACGCGGACCATCGCCCTCGACCGGTGAAGCGGCTCGCGCTCGCGTCGCTGATCGCGGCGATCGCCGCCGCGTGCTCCGACCGGACGCCTCCGGCCGCCGCCCCGCGCGCCCCGTCCGGCGACGCGGCGTGCGCCTCGTGCCACGCGGCGATCGTCGAGGAGCACCGCGCGTCGCTCCATCGCGCCTCGTTCACCGACGGGACGTTCCAGGCCAGCCTCGCGCTCGAGGAGCCGAAGGAACATGCATTCTGCATCGGCTGCCACGCGCCGGCGAAGGACCGCGCCGCCGGCGTCGACTGCGCCTCGTGCCACGGGACGGCGCCGCACGAGGTCCGGCGCCAGGCGACGTGCGCCGGCTGCCACGAGTTCGCCTTCGACGGACGGCCCGAGCTGGTGCAGAAGACGCTGACCGAGCACGCCGCGTCCGACTACGCGGCGGTCGCCTGCGCCGACTGCCACCTCCCCGCGCGCGACGGTCACCGCGATCATCGCTTCCTCGCGGGCCACGCCCCCGAGCGCATCGCGCGCGCGGTGCACGTCGACGTGTCGCGCGCCGGCGACGCCACGGTCCGCGTCGCGATCCGCGTCGACGCCGGGCATGCGTTCCCCACCGGCGACATGTTCCGTCGCGCGAGGCTCCTCGTCTTCGGCGAGGGCGCCGACGGCGCGATCGTCGCGAGCGCCGAGCGGACGTTCGGCCGTACGTGGACCGGCCTCCGTGACGGACCGAACGCCGGCGCGCGCACCGAGGCGAGCGACACGCGGATCCGCGGCAGCTGGACGGAGGACGTCGCCCTCGACGAGGTCTCGTCGCCTGCGCCGCCCATCGTGCGCGTGCGCTGGTCGCTCCTGTTCGAGCGCGTCGTCGCGATGCGGCCTCCTCACATCACGCTCGCTTCGAGCGACGTCCTCCGCGAAGGCGAGCTGTCCTGGTAGTCGACGCGCGGCCCCAGGCGCGGTAAACGGACCTCGGTCGGGGACGATGAAGGATCCGTTCAAGACGCGGAAGATGCACACCATCCCGGTGGACGTGCAGGACCCCGCAGCGCAGGACCGAGGGAGCGCACCGGCGAGCACCGGGCAGGCCGTCCCGCAGTCCGTCCGTCCCTCGTCGCTCCCGATGGGCGGGCCGCCGTCGTCGGACAGCTCGTGGACCACGGAGCATCCCGCGACCGAGCGGACGACCGATCCGGTCCTCGCCGTGCCCACGAGCTCGGGCAAGGACCGCGCGACGCTCACCGTGCTGAGCGGCATCAACGCGGGTCAGGTGTTCGCGCTCGACGGCACCGAGCACGTCATCGGTCGCGGCACCGAGGCCGACATCTGGGTGGAGGACGGCGGCGTCAGCCGTCGCCACGCACGCGTGACGTGCCGCTCGGACGGGCGCTACTTCATCGAGGACCTCGGCTCGACGAACGGCACGTTCATCGGCTCGCAGCGCGTCGACATCTCGGAGATCCGCCCGGGCGATCGCATCCAGGTCGGCCCCCACGTGGTCCTCCGCTTCGCCATCACCGACGACGCGGAGGAGGAGCTGCAGCGCCGCCTCTACGAGTCGTCGACGCGCGACGGGCTCACGCGCGTCTACAACCGCAAGTACTTCTCCGAGCGGCTCACCGCGGAGGTCGCCTACTCGCGACGCCACCGCGTGAAGCTGTCGGTGCTCCTCCTCGACCTCGACGACTTCAAGCACATCAACGACTCGTTCGGGCACCTCGCCGGCGACATGGTGCTCCGCCTCGTCAGCGCGCAGATGCAGCGGCTCATCCGCGTCGAGGACCTGCTCGCGCGCTACGGCGGCGAGGAGTTCGTGATCCTCGCTCGCTCGACCGGCAAGACCGAGGCGGTGCGTCTCGCCGAGCGGATCCGCCAGGCGATCGGCGAGCTCGAGATCCCCGTCGGCGATCGCTCGCTGCGCGTGACGGTGAGCATCGGCGTCGCCGCGCTGCCCGACGTCGCGCCGGACGGCGGCCCGAACGAGATCCTCGCGCTCGCGGACGCGCGTCTCTACAAGGCGAAGGCCGAAGGGAAGAACCGGACATGCGCCGAGGGAGTGGGCTGATCCTCGTCGCGGCGATCGCCGCGGCATGCTCGAGCGAGCCGTCTCCGCCCGACGAGAAGGTGACGTTCGCGCCGGGGTTCCTCTGGGGCTCCGCGAGCGCGGGCTTCCAGGTCGAGAAGGGCCTGCCCAACACCGACTGGGGGATCTGGACGTCGCTGCCGGGCAAGATCAAGAACGGCGACCATCCCGATCGCGGAGGCGCCGACGCGCTCGCCCACATCGACGACGACGTCGCGATCCTCAAGGCGACGAACCAGAACGCGTACCGCTTCTCGATCGAGTGGGCGCGCCTCTATCCGACGCGCGCGGCGTTCGACGCCGATCAGCCGGACCCGGCCGGCGTCGCCGCCTACGACAAGCTCTTCGCCGCGCTGAAGGCCGCCGGCATCACGCCGTTCGTCACCCTCCAGCACTTCACCATCCCCGACTACTTCGCCGATCCGCGCAAGCCCGAGGAGCCGCAGGGCTGGGAGCGGCCCGAGCTCGTCGACGCGTTCGGCACCTGGTGCGGGCGCGTCGCCGCGCGCTGGGGCGGCGACGTCGAGTGGTGGGCGACGATCAACGAGCCGGTGATGGCGCCGCTCGGCGGATACGTGCAGGGCTCCTTCCCGCCCGGCCTCGTCCTCAAGATGGATCGCGCGCTGACCGTGGCGAAGAACGAGGCGCGCGCCCACGCAAAGTGCTTCGACGCGATCAAGAAGGCCGACCCGCAGTCGAAGGTCGGCATCGTGCAGCACGTGCGCGACGTCGAGCCGGCGGATCCGAACGACCCCGCCGACATCGCCGCCTCCGAGCGCGTCCGCTACGTGAACAACCTCTGGATCCTGAACGCCGTCGTGCGCGGCGACTGGGACGAGGAGTTCGACGGCTCCTACGACGGCCCGAACGACAAGAAGGCCGATCCCGCGCTGGCCGGGCGCTCCGACTACATCGGGATCAACTACTACTCCGCGGTCACCGCCGGCTCGCGCGGCTTGAAGGTGCCCGTCGTCGACGCGTCGATCCGCGTCGATCGCCTCCTCACCGATCGCCCGAAGACCGACTTCTTCTGGGACATCTACCCCGACGGCCTCCGCCACTGCCTCGGCGAGGTGAAGGGCTACGGGCTGCCGATCGTGATCACCGAGAACGGCATCGCCGACTCGAACGACAAGAACCGCGCGCGCTTCGTCCTCGAGCACCTCTTCGTCCTCGGCAAGGCGGCGAAGGAGGACGGCCTCGACATCCGCGGCTACTTCTACTGGTCGCTCCTCGACAACTTCGAGTGGGCGAGCGGCTTCTGCCCGCGCTTCGGCCTCTACTCCGTCGACCGCACGACCGCGGCGCGCACGCAGCGCCCGAGCGCGAAGGTCTACGCCGAGGTCGCGCGCACGAACGAGGTCTCGCGCGCGCAGATCGACGCGCAGCCCCCGTACGGCGAGCCCGCCTACTGCGAGTAGCGCGGCGCCCGCTGCCGGCGAGCTCGACCTCACGCGCCCGAACCGGGCTTGGTTGCATTGACAACTATCGTCCGGCGACGTACGTAGAGGAGGGTGAAGGATCAGTTCTCGGGCGGACGCGTGGTGGTCGAGAACGCGCTCGGCTTCTGGGTGCACCGCGTCTACCAGGCGAGCCGCAACGAGATGTACCGCGCGTTCCGCGAGGTCCGCGTCGACGTCACGCCCGAGCAGTGGGCGGTGCTGATCCGCCTCTGGGAGCGCGACGGACGGAGCCAGAGCGATCTCTCCGACGCGACCTTCCGCGACCGCCCGACGATGAGCCGCATCCTCGACGTGCTCGAGAAGGGCGGCCTCGTCGAGCGACGCGCCGATCCGGACGACGCGCGCGCCCGCATCATCCACCTCACCCGCCGCGGGCGCGAGCTGGAGAAGAAGCTCGTCCCCCTCGTCGAGCGGATCGTCCGCGACATGACCCGTGGCATCGCGCACGAGGACCTCGTCACCACCCGCGCGACCCTCCAGCGCATGTTCGCGAACCTCGCCGGCTGACCGGCCTCCGTCGCCCGCCGCCGTCTTCCATTGCCCGTTTGGTTGCATTGACAACAATCAGGAGCGTCCCATGCCTTTCCCCCGTCTCTCGATCGAAGAAGCCCCCGCCGCCGCGCGCCCGCTCATGACCGCGAGCGCGAAGCACCTCGGGTTCTTGCCGAGCCCCGTCGCCAGGGCCGCCCGGTCCCCTGCCCTCCTCGCGCACCTGCTCGCGGGCTTCCGCGCGTTCGAGCAGAGCTCGCTGTCACCGCTCGAGCGCGAGGTGGTCGCGATGACCGTCGCGTTCGAGAACGGCTGCCACTACTGCGTGGCCCTCCACTCCGCAGCGCTCGCGCGCGACCCCGCGAACGCGGCCCTGCTCGCGGCGCTCCGCGCGGGCCGGCGCCTCGGCGAGCCCCGTCTGGATGCGATTCGGGATCTCACCCTCGACCTCCTCCGGGGCCGCACGGGCGAGCCGGCGGCAGGACTGTCCGAGGAGAACGCGCTCGATGTCGCGCTGGGCGTCGGGGTCTACGTCCTGAGCACCACGGTGAACGTCTTCCTCGATGCCGAGCTCGACCCCGCGCTGGCAGAGTTCGCGTGGACCAAACCCACCGAGCCTTGACGCTCCCGGGGGCCCCTGATACCTCGCTGAACCGCGATTCATTCTTTCCCGCTCGTCTCATCGAGGAGGATCTCATGGCCGTCGACGTGAAGAAGCTGTTCAACGAGGAACTTCCCGCCGCTCTCGAGAAGAACGCCGAGGATGCGAAGACGATCGGCGCGAAGTACCAGATGAACATCACCGGCGAAGGCGAGTGGAACATCGACGTGTCGTCGACGGGCCCCTCGTGCAAGCCGGGCACCGGTCCTGCCGACTGCACGATCACGATCGCGGCGGAGGACTTCCAGAAGCTCGTCGAGAACCCGCAGGCCAACGGCATGCAGCTGTTCTTCGCCGGCAAGCTGAAGGTCGCGGGCAACCAGATGCTCGCGATGAAGCTGCAGAAGCTCTTCAGCTACAAGTGAGCTTCCAGCCACTCGCGGGGATCAAGGTCCTCGATCTGTCGCGGCTCCTCCCGGGGCCGCTGGCCTCGCTCGTCCTCGCGGACCTCGGAGCGCAGGTCGACAAGATCGAGGACTCCGCGGGAGGCGACTACCTGCGCGTGATGCCCCCGCACATCGGGGGCACCTCGAGCGCCTTCCTCGCCCTCAACCGCAACAAGCGCAGCGCCGTCCTCGACCTGAAGAAGCCGAAGGCGAAGGAGGCGCTCTTGCGCCTCGTGCGCTCGTACGACGTGGTGCTCGAGCAGTTCCGTCCGGGCGTGCTCGATCGGCTGGGGCTCTCGCACGCGACGCTCCTCGCGGAGAACCCGAAGCTCGTCGTCTGCGCGCTGACGGGCTACGGCCAGGACGGTCCGCTCAAGGATCGCGCGGGCCACGACCTCAACTACCTCGCGCGCGCGGGCGTGCTCGGACAGCAAGGTCCGGACAGCGGCCCGCCCACCGTGCCGGGCTTCCAGCTCGCCGACGTCAGCGGAGGCCTCTACGCCGTGATCGGCATCATGGGCGCCCTCATGGATCGCGCGCGCACCGGCAAGGGCCAGATCGTCGACGTGGCGATGATCGAGACGGCGATGCCGTTCGCGATCGCCGGCTTCGGCCTGACGTTCGGCGGCCAGGCGCTCACGCGCGGCGCCGAGGCGCTCACCGGCGGGATCGCGCCTTACCAGACGTACGCGACGAAGGACGGCAAGGCCATGAGCCTCGCCGCGCTCGAGCCGAAGTTCTGGATGCAGTTCTCCGCCGGCGTCGGCCACCAGGTCGACATGAGCGATCTCGTCCCCGGCCCGCACCAGACGGAGCTGAAGGCGAAGCTCCGCGCGATCTTCGCGGAGAAGACCCAGGCGGAATGGGTGCAGTTTGCAAGCGAACGCGACTGCTGCCTCGAGCCGGTGCTCTCGCCGGACGAAGCCCGCAACGATCCGCACCTCGCAGCGCGCGGGATGTTCTTCGAGCTCGCGTCGTCGTGGGGGACGATCCCGCAGATGCGCACGCCGCTCACCCCGAAGGATCGGCAGCACACGTCGCCGCCGCGCCAGGGCGAGCACACCGACGCGATCCTGCGCGAGGCCGGACTGTCGGACGCCGAGCTCGCCGCGCTGCGCGCCGACGGCGCGATCCGCTGAATCGATCGTGCGCCCCGATACGACCCGAGAGACCGCCCGCATCACCCGCTCGATCCGCGAGCGCCGCGACGTCGGACGCGTCCACGTCGCCGTGTACGCGCTCGACGCGGGCGAGGCGGTGGACGCGGACGCGATCATGGAAGGCGCCGGGCTCGACCCCGTCGCGGAGATCGAGCTCACGCCCGACGACGCGCTCGTCGCGACCACCGAGGTCCTCGCGCGCGACCTCGCCTACCGCGCGACGATCATGCCGCACGAAGACGCCGAGGCGCTCGCATCGGCGTTCCTCCGCTGCTTCCCCGGCCCGGCGCGCTTCTGGACGAACGGCGAGCTGCTCGTCGCGCACGCGCACGGCACGAGCGGCGCGTGGACGTCGGCGACGAAGGCGACGTTCGACTCGGGCATCGTGATCATCGGCCCGACGCACGCCGGGCTCCTCTGGGTCGAGGACGAGGACTGACGATGCGCCCGCTCGCTTTCGTCCTCGTCGTGCCGCTCCTCGTTGCCTGCGGCGGCACCCCCGAGCCGAGCGCGGCTCCTCCCGCGGCTCCGACCGCAACTCCTCGCACCGCTCCTCCCGCGCCCGCGGCATGCGCGGAGCCTGCGTCGGTCCTCGCACGCGACGGCGAGCACGTCGTGCGGCCCAAGGGCAGCGCGCTGCGGTTCCAGCTCGTCTACCAGGGCTCTTCGATCGGCGTCAGCGTGCTCCGCGGCGTCGACATGGTGCTCGGTCCGAGCGACGGCTCGTTCGAGCCCGGCAAGAACAGCGGCTGGTGGGCGGAGCTCCGGTCGGCTTCGGGCGCGAAGATCTACACGACGCTGCTCCGCGATCCGACGATCGTCGAGGGCCCCGGCCCAGGTGGCACGCTCGTCAACGCGACGCTCGACCCATGCGCGCAGAAGATCCTCCTCGTCGACGTGCCGAACGATCCCGCCGGCGTCGCGCTCGTGATCTTCGGCAGCCCCGACAGCGCGCACGGCGCGCCGACGCGCGAGCTCGCGCGTTTCGCGATCCGCTGACCCGTCGCGCCACGCGGCCGCGCGCCGTTGCCGCGCACCGTTGCCGCGCACCGCGCACGGCCGCCCGCGCACGGCCGCCGGGGGTGGTGCCGCGCGCCGGGTCGTCCGTTTGACCAGAGAAGCGAGGAGGCGCAACCCATTGGATTCTCGAGGACCCGCCCGCCACGTTTCTGCGGTGAAGCGAGCGCGACTTCTGCAGAGAAGCCACGCCCCACGCTTCCGCGGTGAAGCCACCGCCCACGCTTCTGCAGTGAAGCCACGCCCCGCCCACGCTTCTGGTGAAGCCGCGCCCCGCACTTCTGCAGTGAAGCCGCGCCCCGCCCGCACTTCTGCGGCGAAGCCACCGCCCACGCTTCTGCAGTGAAGCGACCAGGCTCCCGCGCTTCCGCGGCGAAGCCGGCGCCCCGCGCTTCTGCGGTGAAACCGCCGCCCACGCTTTTGCGGTAAAGCGAGCGCGGCTTGAGCGGTGAAGCGTGGACGGCGAAGTCCGCGGAAATCCTCGGGGTCGGTGCTCACGATTTTGCGGTGAAACGTCGGAGCCGGGGCGGAACCACCGCCCCCCTCGCCCGGGGACGTCGCGATGGGCGCGAAACGTCGCGATGGGCGCGAAACGTCGCGATGGGCGCGAACGGCGCGCCAACGGCGCCAACGGCGCCAACGGCACCAACGGCGCGGCGAGCCGTGATGCCGCGAGGTCCACGAGGTTGCGCAGCGAACCGCGCAAGCGAACGCACGCGAGCGCGAGGCACGTCGGTTGCAGCCGGCGCGGGCGCAACGATGAAGAAGGATCTCACCCGTCGCTCGTTCCTCCAGATCGCCGGCGCGCTGGGCGTCGCTGCATGCGGAGAGGAAGAGACGCCGGACGCCGCGCCGGCCGGGAGCGCGCCGCCCGACGAACCGGGTACGTCCATCCCGCCCGCCGAGGGTGGCGTCGCGCCGGGGGACGCGGGATCCAACCCTCCGCCGCCCGTACCTGGTGTCGACCTCGATTCCATCCCGTACCAACAGAGCGAGTTCACGTACGGCGTCATGGCCGGCGACGCGATGCCGACGCAGGTCGTGCTCTGGACGCGTCATCCGGGTACCGATCGCCTCTTCGTGCAGGTCGAGGAGCTCGGCGCGGCGGGCGCGAAGGGCAAGGTCGTCGTGTCGCGCGCGATCGATCCGAAGGAGCGGAGCGGCGCGGGGTTCGTCCACGTCGACGCGACGGGGCTCTCGCCGGGCGCGCGTCTTCGCTACGCGTTCTACGTCGCGGACGCCGCGGGCAAGCCGATCGCGCGCTCGCCGATCGGCCGCGTGCGCACGGCGCTCGCGCCGGGCGCGCTCGAGGTGATCACGTTCGGCGGAACGTCGTGCACGCACCAGAACGGCGCGCCGTATCCGGAGCTCGCGGATGCGGCGAAGCGAACGTTCGACTTCTTCATCCACGGCGGCGATCACGTCTACACCGATGCCGGGACCGATGCGGTCACGCTCGCGCAGTACCGCGCGAAGTACGCCTCCGCGTGGGGACAGCCGGGCATGTCCGCGCTGCACGGATCGACGGGCATGCTGACGACGTGGGACGATCACGAGTTCGTCAACAACTGGGACCCGGAGACGATCGCTCCCGCGCGGCTCGATGCGGCGCTCACTTCGTTCTTCGAGCACCGCGCGGTGCGGCGCAACCCGGCGGCGCCCAACCGCGTATGGCGCAACTTCGTATGGGGCGACACGCTCGAGGTGCTCGTGCTCGACGCGCGATCCGAGCGCAAGCCGTCGACGCGCGCCGCGGCGAACGCGCAGTTCATCTCCCCCGCGCAGATGACGTGGCTGAAGCAGCGGCTGAAGGCGTCGACCGCGGTCTTCAAGTTCGTCGTCACGTCGGTACCGATCACGAACTTCCCGCCGGCCGCGGCGGGCGAGGCCGACAAGTGGGAGGGCTACCCGGCGCAGCGCGAGGAGATCCTCGACTACGTGCAGACGCAGGGGCTGAAAGGCGTGTGGTGGCTCTCCGGCGATCTCCACTTCGCGTCGATCGGAGGGATCGGCGCGACCGGCGCGCGCCGCGCGATGCGCGAGGTCCTGATGGGCCCGGGCGGCACGACCGCACGCACGAACATCACCCTCTCGAGCACGCAGTTCGACACGGTGATCGAGCAGAAGAACTACACGTCGTTCCGCGTCGACCCGATCGCGAAGGAGCTCACCGTCGAGTACCTCGGCGCGAACGGCAAGTCGATCTTCAAGAAGACGTACCCCGCCTGAGCGCGATCAGATCTTCCGCAGCTCCTCGACGAACTCCCAGTCCGCGATGAGGCCCTTGCGGAGGAGGATCGAGAGGAGCGCGGCGACGATCGGCTCCCAGCGGACCTGATCGCCGAGCACCTCGGAGGCGTCCGCGCCGTGTGCGGTGGCGCGGAGCGCGCTGACGAAGTCGCGTGCGGTCAGGCCCTCGGACGCCTTGCCGCCCTTCTTCGCCGCCGGGAGCGTGATCTGCGTCCCGTCGAGGAGCGTCAGGCTCAGCATCCGCGCACGCTTGGGCTTCACCGCGGCGCGGGCGGCCTCGTCCTCTTCTTGCGCGACGGCGGCGACGCCGCCCGGCGGCGGGCTCGATCGCGCCGTCTCCGGCGGGACCTCGTCGGCCGGCCCCGACACCGGCGGCGGCGGGGGTCGCGACGTCGTACGTCGCGCCGCGGGCGGCGGAGGAGGAGGAGGCTTGGACGGGACGCGCGGCGGCTCGGGGATCGTCGCGACAGGCGGTGTCGCAGGCGCCTCGGTGCGCGCGCGCGGCTCGCGCATCGTCGGGATGGGCACGTCGAGCGAGGCGATCTGCGGGGACGACTCGCCGTAATAGACGCGGATGGCGCTCCGGATGTCGGATGCGGACGCGATCATCGGACGGCACGGCAGGCCCGCGAGGCGCGAGACCTCCTGGAGGGCCGCCTCGTTCGTCGGATCGTCCATCGCGACGTACAAGGTTTCGCCCTGACCTTTGACATGGCGGACGAAGATCGGGATGAGGCAGTACTGCTCGGCCAGCTCGCGGGACACCCGGTTGAGGAGCTGCCGCGAAAAATCGATGTGGTAGAGCGAGACCCAGGGGACGCTGAGCTGCAGGCTGAGCGTCTGGGTGAGCTGCGCCTCGGTCACCCAGCCCCGCTCGAGGAGCATCTGGCCGAGCTTTTTTCCAGGCTCGCGAGGCGAGCTGAGGATCTCCCCGAGCTGCTCGGGCGTGATGACCTTGCTCTGGACGAGGAGCTCGCCCAGAAGAACGCGCTTCATCTCGCCGGCACTCACGACGTCACCTGCCCGACCACCCTGATGGGAATGGTAGCGAGTCGCCCCCATCGAGGGCCAAGATCGTCATCCTTTTTCTAGGCTATTTCAGCCGTATGCCCGTGATAGCTTGGAGGTCGCGGGGTCCTGCGGCGGTCCCGTCGAACCGTCATGCGGACGTGCCCTCAGTGCCAACAAGAGTGCGAGGAGAGCCACAAGTTCTGTCCCTCGTGCGGCTTCCCCATCGGGAAGGTGGCGCAGCAGCCCGACGATCCCATGGTCGGTCGGACGCTGCCGGGCGGCTACGTGATCCTCGAGCTCGTCGGCATCGGCGGCATGGGTCGCGTGTACCGCGCGGAGCAGACGACGCTCGGTCGCACCGTCGCGGTCAAGATCATCCACCCGCATCTCGTCGGCGAGGAGAACGCGGCAGCGCGCTTCATCACCGAGGCGCGCGCGGCGAGCCGGCTCAATCACCCGAACTCGGTCGCGGTCATCGACTTCGGCAAGACCGACGACGGGCAGCTGTACCTCGTGATGGAGTTCCTTCGCGGCAAGGACCTCGCGCGGGTGCAGTACGAGGAGGGGCCGCTCTCCTTCCGTCGCATCTGCAACATCCTGAAGCAGACGCTCGCCGCGCTCTCCGAAGCGCACCACCTCGGGATCATCCACCGCGACCTCAAGCCCGAGAACATCATCCTCGAGCCGGTGCGCACCGGCGGCGACTTCGTGAAGGTCGTCGACTTCGGTCTCGCGAAGATGAAGGTCGAGGCCTCGTCGCCGAGCATCACGAGCCCGGGCATCGTGTGCGGCACGCCCGAGTACATGAGCCCGGAGCAGGGACGCGGCGATCCGCTCGACGCGCGCTCCGACCTCTACGCGGTCGGCGTCATCTTCTACCAGCTGCTCACCGGACGGCTGCCGTTCGAGGCCGAGAGCCCGACGCAGGTCGTGCTCATGCACATCACCGAGACGCCGCTCGATCCGCGCTCGGTCGCGCCCGATCGCGTGATCCCGTCGCTGCTCGCTGACGTGTGCCTCATGGCGCTGGCGAAGGATCCGGCGCACCGCTTCTCGAATGCCGACGAGTTCTCCGAGGCGCTCGGCGACGCGCTCTCGCAGATCGAGTCCGCCGTCCCGCGTCCTCCGCCCGCCGGCTCGGTGAGGTGCCCGACGTGCGGCGCGCAGAACGCCGCCGGCCAGAAGTTCTGCGGCGAGTGCGGCAACTCGCTGTCGGGCGCCGCGCCGTCGGTCCGCTCGCCGTCGCCGGGGATCCCGCCGTCGTTCGTGCGCACCGGCGGCACCGATGCGCCGCCGAGCAAGGTCCCGATCGAGCCGGGCACCGGTCAGCGGAGCATCCTCGTCGATCGCAAGCTCGCGCAGTTCCCCCTCGAGTTCGTCGGGCGCGAGGACGACGTCCTCTGGCTCGACGATCGCCTGAACGATCCGAAGAGCTCGCTCGTCGGTGCGCGCATCGTCGGCGACGTCGGCATGGGCAAGTCGCGCCTGCTCGGCGAGTTCCTGAAGAAGGTGCGCGACGACGGACACACCGTGGTCGAGGTCGGGCCCGATCCCGCGTGGGCCGAGGTCGGCTACTGGGCGCTGCGCGCGGCGATCTGCCGGCTCGCCAACCTTCCGGCGAACGGCGGCACGGCGAAGGACTGGACCGCCGCAGGCGCCGAAGCCCGGCGCGGCCTCGCCGACATCTTCGAGCACCAGGAGCGCGGCGAGCTCTCGAGCGACGAGCTGCGCTACGCGGTCGCCGAGGCGCTCCGCTGGGCGATCGTGCGCGCGAGCGAGCATGCTGGGCACGGCAAGAAGGTGGTGCTCGCGGTCGACGATCTCCACGCGATCGACGGAGCGAGCCGCACCGCGCTCGCCGATGCGGTCGGCGAGCCGCCGCTCGTCCCGTCGCTGCTCGTCGTCTCGTATCCGCCGGGCCACGATCCCGGATGGCCGGCGAGCACCGCCTCGGCGCGCGTGCTCATGGGGCTCGCTCCGGGGCTCGTCTCGCGCCTGCTCCAGGGCACGAGCAAGCCGAGCTCGTCGATCGGTGGCCGCGGGATCGCGCCTCTCTACGTCGATCAGCTGCTGCGCTTCTCGAAGGAGCAGGGCGGCCGCGCCCCGACGCGCCTCGCCGACCTCATCGCGCTCCGCGTCGAGCGCCTCCCGCCCGACGCCCGCCGCGTCCTCCAGGCCAT
>JBDHVD010000041.1:0-31494 GCA_039809525.1 Labilithrix sp.
CGGCGCCCGTCGTCGAGCCGGCCGCGCCCGCGCCGCTCCAGCCGGCGGCCGCCGCGAACGTGGGCCCGACCGAGGCGGTGCCCACCGTCTCGCCCGCCGATCTGCCGAGCGCGCCCGTCGCGGCCACGAAGGCGCCGGCGGCGGCGAAGAACGCGGCCGCGCCGAGCGAGGCCGACGAGATCGCGCTCCTCGGCCGCGCGCACGACGCGCTCCGGGCGAGCCCCGCCGAATCGCTTGCATTGTGCAAGGAGCACGAGACGAAGTACGCGGGCGGCCACTTCGCGCAAGAGCGCGAGGCGGTCGCGATCGAGGCGCTCGTGTATCTCCGTCGCACGGACGAAGCGCGCCGCCGCTTCGCCGAGTTCGAGAGGCGCTGGCCGACGTCCAGCCACCGCGTGCACCTCGAGAGCCTGCTGCCGCGCTGACCGAAAACATGCTCTAGGCTTCACCGTTGGACGAGTCCCCTCGCTCCTGAGAGGTCATCCTTGTCGTCATCCAAGAGAACGCTCGTCACCTTCGGCCTCGCGGCGCTCGCCGTGGCGGTCGTCGCGTGCACCGAGAGCATCGACATGGGCGAGGTCACGGGCACCCCGACGCCCGGGTTCACCGATCCGGACGCCGGCGACGGCGCGGTCGACGCGAGCCTCGTCCCTCTCTCGTGCATCGCCACCGAGTGCCCGGCGCCCTGGGCGACGTGCCTCTCGAAGGAGGGCCCGACGTACAAGTGCGGGACCGATCTCCGGCGCGACGACGAGAACTGCGGCGCGTGCGGGAACAAGTGCCTGACGTACAAGCCGACGCACATGAAGTCGCGCTGCGTGGACGGCGCGTGCGAGCTCGAGTGCTTCAGCGAAGAGAACTGGATCGATCCGAAGGACTGGCGCAACTGCAACGGCCTCGTCGACGACGGCTGCGAGATCGACGTCCTGAAGGACCCGAAGAACTGCGGCGCGTGCGGGAACGCGTGCGCGGCCGGCGTCTCGTGCATCGACGGCAAGTGCGGATGTCCGACGGGGCAGATCGAGTGCTTCGGCATGTGCGTCGATCCGCAGAATGACGACAACCACTGCGGCGGCTGCGGGAACATGTGCGACCCGGCCCCGCCCGGCTCGTGTGACCCGATGCCGGAGCGCGCGTACTACGGCTGCCGCGCAGGCAAGTGCGGGACGCTCAAGTGCTCGCAGCCCTCGGCCGACTGCAACGGCGACCTCGGCTCGGGCAAGTGCGGAGGCGACGGCTGCGAGGTCGAGAACATCGGCGCCGACCGCAACAACTGCGGCGGCTGCGGGATCAAGTGCAAGGCGGGCGAGGAGTGCGTGAACGAGGGCAACGGCCCCGAGTGCGCCGTGCCTTGCGCGAAGGCGGGCAAGACGCTGTGCCCCGGCCCGCAGTGCATCGATCTGCTCACCGACGTGAGCGCCTGCGGCGCGTGCAACGCGCCCTGCCGTCCGCCGGGACCGAACCAGACGCGCGCATGCGTGAAGGGCGTCTGCGAGTACGAGTGCAAGCCGGGCTGGGCGGACTGCAACGGCGATCCGTCGGACGGCTGCGAGACCAACCTGAGCGTGCACCCCGCGAACTGCGGCGCGTGCGGGAACGCGTGCAACATGGCGGCCGGACAGCCGTGCGTGGAGGGCAAGTGCCTCACGACCTCGTGCGACGCGGGGGTGCCGCGATGAGGCGCGTGCTCCTCGGAGCGCTGCCGGTGCTGTTCGCGCTCGGCGCGGCGTGCGCGGCCACGGAAGGGAGCGGCGAGCCGCCTCCCGCGAGCATCATCGTCCCGGAGGCGGGCGCCGAGACCAGCGCGCCCGACGCCGGCGGCGTCGACGGCGGTTGCGACGCCTCGGACGAGAGCTGCGTGACGAAGGCGATCTCCTGCGCGGAGGCCGCGTTCTGTCCCTCGGACACCGGCGTGAGCAACCTCTACGCGCTCACCGCGGTGTGGGGCTCGGGCCCGAACGACGTGTGGGCCGCGGGATCGGGCGGGACGATCGTCCACTGGGACGGCAGCGCGTGGAAGCCGGCGTCGCCGGTGCCCGCGGTGAAGAACACGTTCAGTCACGTGATCGGCACCGGGCCGAACGACGTCTGGGCGATCAGCGCGACCGACACCATCTTCCGCTCGACCGGGTGGAACGGAGGCGCCGCGACGTGGACGCGCATGGCCTCGCCGTTCGCCGACGAGTACACGCTCATCCCGATCTCCGCCGCCTGGGCGCACGCCTCCGGCGAGATGAGGCTCGGCGGTCCCAGCGTCTACTTCGACGACGGCCAGGGCAACTTCGCTCCCCACGATCAGCTCGTGAAGACGAACGTGGACGGCGGCGTCGGCTGGAAGCCGGTGACGGGGACCGCCACCATCCACGCGATCTGGGGCGCGTCGCCCGACGACGTGTGGATCGCGGGCGACAACAGCCAGATGGAGAAGTGGCAGCTCGGCATGACCCTGCACGGCACGCGTCCCGCGGGCGGCAAGGGCGACCTCACGTGGGTCGAGGTCGACAGCCAGGCGTCGGTGATCCTCACCGGCATCTGGGGGAGCTCCGCGAGCGACGTCTGGGCGATCGGCGACAAGGGCACCATCCGTCGCTTCACCGCGGGCGCCGAGCGCTGGGAGATCGTCCCCTCGCCGACGACCGAGCCGCTCCGCGCGATCTGGGGCGCGGCGGCGAACGACGTGTGGGCCGTCGGCGACAACGGCACGATCCTCCACTGGGACGGCACGACGTGGAAGCCCGCGGTCGCCGCGTTCCCCGTGAACAGGAAGAAGCCCGATCTCCACGGCGTGTGGGGCGCAGGCCCGAACGACGTGTGGATCGTAGGCGCGACCCTCGCGCTGCACTTCACCGGAGCGAACAAGCCATGAAGCTCTCGTTGATCAGCCTCGGCCTCGGCGCCGCGATGATCGCGTTCGTCGCGTGCGCCGACTCGGCGGAGAACGACGCGAACGACGGGCCGCCCGACGGCTCGACGCTCCCCCGGACCGACTCCGGCGGGGCCGGCGACGAGGTCGACGCGGGCGAGGACGCGTCCGACGTCGTCGTGCCGCCGCGCGTCTGCTCGGACCAGGGGTTCTGCAAGACGGTGCTCCCCGCGGGCAAGCACGAGCTCCGCGGCGTGTGGGGCGACGGCGCCGGGGTCGCGTGGGCGATCAGCGCCGAGGGCGAGGTCCTCCGCTTCGACGCAGGTGCGTGGAAAGTGCATGCATCCGGTCTGGGCAAGCTGACCGCCATCTGGGGCAGCGGCCCGACCGACGTGTGGATCGCGGGCGAGGAAGGCGTGCAGCACGGCACGGGCGCGAGCTCGTCGGCGCTCGCGTTCGCGAAGTCCGCGCTGCCCGGCGGCGCGAAGAACGTGACCTCGCTCTGGGGCGCGGGCGCGAGCGACGTCTGGGCGGTCGCCTCGGTCGAGGTGGACGGCGGCTCCGAGCCCGAGAGCCGCGTGTTCCGCTGGAGCGCGGGCGACGCGGGCACGAGCTGGTCCGACGTCGCGGTGCCGAAGGGCGTGTTCTTCGAACGCGTCTGGGGCAGCGCGGGCTCGGGCGTCTGGCTCGCGGGCACGCAGCCGATCCCCGACGAGTTCTATCGCGAGGGCGTCATCTTCCGCCGCGGCGCCGGCCAGAAGGCGTTCACCCAGGAAGGGCTGCCGAAGGACCCCGACGACACCTCCTTCTTCGCCACGTTCGGCGGCGTCCGCGGCGCCGCCGCGATGGGCGACGCGACCGTGTGGATCTTCGGTCAGTCGGTGATCGGCATGCCGCGCATCCTGAAGGCGTCGAGCACCGACGGCGGCGCGACGTTCGCATGGACGTTCATCCCGTACGGGGCGTTCGAGGACCCGGCGTTCAACGCCGTCGCCGCGAGCGCGCCGAACGACGCGTGGGCGGTCGGCGACTACGGGCAGGTTCGTCGCTGGGACGGCGCCGCCTGGGTGGCCGCCGGGATCACGCCGCTGAAGGTCCCGATCATCGATCCGTTCTACGGCGTGTGGAGCCGCGCCGGCGCCGGCGCGTGGATGGTCGGCAAGGACATCGCGGTCCGCTGGGATCCCTCGAAGAAGGACGGAGGGAACTGAGATGAGGGTCTTCTTCCTCGCGTCGAGCGCGGCCTGCGCCGCGGCGATCGCCGTCGCGTGCACCGACGATCCGGAGCGCGACGGCTTCACCGAGCCGACCTACGACGGCGGCGCGAACCTCCCCGAGGCGGCGCCTCCGGTCGACGCGGGACCCGCGGTCGACGCGCGGCCGCCCTTCGATCCGAAGGACGAGCCGGTGACCTGCACCGGCGCGCCGTGCGTGAAGGACCTCGTCGCCGGCGACCAGCACTTCTGCGCGCTCCTCGAGGGCGGCACGGTGAAGTGCTGGGGCGCGGACTCCTTCAGCGGGCTCTCGAACGTCACCCAGATCAGCGCGGCCGGCGGCACCACGTGCGCGCGCCTCGACGACGGCGGCGTCTCCTGCTGGGGCAAGAACGACAAGGGCCAGCTCGGCATCACCAGCGACGCGGGCGCGCCCGTCTTCGACGAGGATCCGCATCCGGATCCGGTGCCCGTCTCGCTCGCCAAGCTCGGCGCGGCCACGCGCGTCGACGTGGGCCACGGCAGCGTGTGCGCGGCCCTTGCCGGAGGCAAGCTCGCCTGCTGGGGCCAGGACCATCGCTCGCAGCTCGCGCGCGTCCCGTTCGATCCGTACGAGCTCGCGCCGTACCGCATGCCCGGGCTCGCCGCGATCGATCCGCTCGCCGTCGCGCGCACGCTGGTGGGCACGGCGACGTCGATCGCGCTCACGCCCTCGGGCGAGGTGTGGACCTGGGGCGCCGCGGCCGGTGACGACGGCGTGATCTCGGGGCGCGTCTCGTCGAAGAGCCCCGATGCGAAGCCGGCGAAGATCGCGTCGCTCGCCAGCGTGTCGAGCCTCGCGGTGAGCGGCACCATCCAGCCGCCGCCGCCCGACGAGCCGGGGCCGGTGCCGGAGCCGCCGCCGCCGCGCGCGCATGCCTGCGCGATCGCCGGCGGGCAGGTCCATTGCTGGGGCCAGAGCCAGGTGGGTGCACTCTGCACGGGTCTGCCGGACAAGCAGCAGACGCCGCGCATCGCGCCGATCACGTCGAAGTACTGGCCGCAGCAGGTCGCGGTCGCCGACGAGCTCACGTGCGTGCGCATGACCGACGGCACGGTGCAGTGCTGCGGCAAGGGCACGAGCGGGCAGCTCGGTGACGGCAAGGCCACGCTCTACTCGTCGACGTTCGTGCCGGCGTCGGAGCTGAAGAGCCATGCGGTCCGCGTCGCGACGAGCGACGCCACCGTGTGCGCGCTCGTGCAGGGCGGCACCGTCGAGTGCTGGGGCTCGAACGAGCACGGCGAGCTCGGCACGAAGCCGGACGCCGATCCGCATCCGTCGCCCGTGAAGATCGCCTTCTGAGCTCCCGAGCCCCCCGGAGAAGAGCCTCCATGCTTCGTCTCACCTCGCTCTCGCTGTTCACCTGCCTGGTCGTCGTCGCTTGCAGCAGCAATCGCGACGCCTTCTCCGACGCCGACCGGGCGCCGTTCGTCGAGCCCGACGCCGCCGCTCCGCCCGACGCAGGATCGTGCGGCTACCGCTGCTCGCGCGATCTGAAGAAGGTGATGAAGGGCTGCGAGGCGGTGCACGAGGAGGTGGTCGCCGAGTGCCCGCCCGATCAGGGCTGCGGGATCGACGCGTGCGTCGACGCCTGCACCTCCGCGGCGATGAACAAGGGCTCGGCCGGCTGCTCGTTCTGGACGATGCCGCCGGACGACGCCACCTACGGCGCCGGCGCGTGCTACGCGGCGATGATCGCCAACACGTGGGATCGCCCGGTGGCGATCACCGCCGAGTACGGCGGCGACGCGCTCGACATCACGAAGTCGGTCTACACCGTGAGCCGCAACGGACCCGCCGAGCCGGTCTACACGCGGCTCGAGGGACCGCTGTCGCCGGGCCAGGTCGCCATCGTGTTCCTCGCGCAGGCCGCGGTGCTGAGGGATCCGAAGGATCCGCCGTGCCCGCCGGGCACGACGCCGGCGGTGAGCGTCGATCCGATCCAGCACGGCACGGCGAAGACGAAGGCCTTCCACCTGAAGACCGACACGCCGGTCGCCGCCTACTCGATCTTCCCCTACGGCGGCGCGAACAGCTGGTACCCGACGGCGACGCTGCTCTTGCCCGTCGCGTCGTGGGACAAGCAGTACATCGCGGTGAACACCGCGAAGATCGGCGACTCGGAGGCGGGCATGCTCGACCGCCGCACGCTGCAGATCATCGCCGACGAGGACGGCACCGAGGTGTCGATGCGCCCGAACACCCCGATCGGCGAAGGGGAGGGCGTCGCGCCCGGCGTGCCCGGCGAGATCGTGACGTGGTCCCTGTCGAAGGGCCAGGCGCTCCAGATCACGCAGCGGGTCGGCCCGTCGGGGAGCCCGATCACCTCGAACAAGCCGATCGGCGTCTTCGGCGGATCGCCCTGCACGTTCATCCCTTCGGAGAAGGCCTACTGCGATCTCACCCAGCAGCAGATCGCGCCGTTCGCCCAGTGGGGCAC
The DNA here is from genome assembly GCA_039809525.1 of Labilithrix sp. Taxonomy (GTDB): domain Bacteria; phylum Myxococcota_A; class Polyangia; order Polyangiales; family Polyangiaceae; genus Labilithrix. The sequence continues at coordinate 6,558 of JBDHVD010000041.1, forward strand.
GTCGTACGCGCTCGTCCCGTACCTGTCGCGCGTGGAGAACGTGAGCGGCGGGCTCACCCGCGAGACGGTGCCGTGGAGCTTCGTCGGCGCCGCCGACGGCACGGTGCTCACCTGGGATCCGGCGAAGCCGCCGGGCGCGCCCGACACGCTCCAGGCCGGACAGGTCGCGACGTTCGAGACGGACATGCTCGTCACCGTCCGGAGCCAGGACGCCAAGCATCCGTTCCACGCGTCGGTGTACATGACCGGCTCGACGAGCGGCGGCGGCTCGGGCGCGGGACGCACGCTCGGCGATCCGGACTTCGTCAACGTCGTGCCGAACGAGCAGTTCCTCGACCGCTACGTGTTCTTCACCGACTTCACCTACCCGGAGACGTCGCTCACCATCGTGCGCAAGAAGACGGCGTACGGCTTCATGCCGGTGAAGCTCGATTGCGGCGGTGACGTGACCGGCTTCAAGCCCCTCGGCACGAGCGGCGACTACGAGTACGCGTGGGTCCCGCTCACGAAGAACTTCGCTCCGCAGAAGCTCGCCAAGGGCGAGTGCGGCTACGGCCGGCACGCGGCCGACAGCGAGGGGCCGTTCTCGGTCACCGTGTGGGGATGGGGCAAGGACGCGAGCTACGGGTACGCGGGCGGCATGGGCATGCGCCCGGTCAACGACGCGCCGCTTCCGATCGTGCAGTGAGGCGCTCGTCGACCTCGACGAGCGTGACCGCTCCGAACGAGACGAGGTCCTCCATGATCCCGCGGGCCTCGTCCTCGGCGAGGCCGCTCGCGTCGAGGACCGACTCGAGCGAGGCGCGGCCGTCGATGCAGCGGAGCACGCGCCCGCTCGGTTCGTCGATCGGCAGGGCGCCCAGCTCGCGCGCTGGGATGACGATGACCGGCACGGTCCGCATTCGGAAGTAGAACGCCGCGGCGGGATCGCGGGGGGGTAACGATTCTCCGCCGCGGCGCGGTCGTCTCCCATGCGGGTATCGTACCAACGTCGATGTGCGCGAGATCGCGTGGCCGGAGCCGCGATTCATTGCACGCGCGCAAGGATCCGCGATGCAGGATCGAAACTACGGCCGCGCTTGGAACGCGTGCGAGGCCTCGGCGGGGACGAGCTGGCGGAGCTGCCAGGCCTGAAGCTCGTTCTTCGTCTCGGCGGCCGTGAGCGCGTCCCGGTACCTCGCCGCGAACTGCGCTCCGATGAGGAAGAGCACGAGGTAGACGCCGGTGAGGATCCCGAACAGGCCGTCGCGCGAGACGGCGAACGCGGCGAGCTCGATGGTGACCGTGCTTCCCGACGCGGCGTGACCGACGGGATGGAAGCCGAGCCACGCCATCGCCGTCGGCACGAGGAGCGCGAGCGCGTTGCACGCGAGGATGAGGCCGCGGCGGTCGCGCCTCGTCATCAGGGTCATGCCCATCGTGAGCATCACCATCATCGGCGCGAGGAGCAGGAGCGGCCCGAAGATGATGCTCGTGGCGGCGACCGCGATCGCGGGCATCACGATGATCACCAGCAGGAAGGGGCTCGCGGGCGCGAAGTAGCGGTGGGCCGCCCATGCCGCCAGCGCCGCGAGCGTCCACGCCGCGATCGGCAGCGCGATCAGCTTCGCGTCGTGGACGCCGAAGTAGAGCTGCACGGGCAGAAAGAGGATCCACGCGAGCATGTAGAAGGAGGCGACGCGCGGGAGCATGCCCCGCTGCGTCTGCTGGCGCGCGATCTCCACCGCGCCGGCGACCTCCGCCGGAACGCGCTTCGGCGGCTCGGTGAGGAGCTCGACGAGCAGCTGGAGCGAGCCGCGGTCGTTCGGATCGAGCGCGACGGCGCGGCCGACCTCGCGGAGGGCGTCGCTCCGCTCCTCGCGCGCCGCCGCCTCGCGCGCCCGCTCGAGGTGGGTCGTGGCGAGCGCCTTGCGCATCGCGAGATCGCGATCGCCGCTGGTGAACGCCTCCACCGCGTCCGCGAGCTGGCGCGCGCTCCCGAAGCGATCGACGCGATCGAGCGCGCAGGCGCGCACGCAGATCGCCTCGAGCTCGGGCGCGACGTCGAGGTCGGGCGCGCGCACGGAAGGACGGGCCTCGATCCCCTCGAGCCGCGCGCTGGGTCATCACCTCGATCGGGCCGTCGCCGTGCAGGCGCTCGTGCGTGAGGATCTCGAAGAGGATCGAGCCCAGCGCGTAGACGTCGGTGCGCTCGTCCGCCTCCGCTCCGCAGATCTGCTCGGGCGCCATGTAGCCGGGCGTGCCGAGCACCGCGCCGACCGCCGTCGGCGTCGAGCCGTAGGCCTCGATCGCCGGCGCGGGCGTCCGCTGCGAGACGACGTCGCTTGCGCTCTTCACCTTCGCGAGGCCCCAGTCGAGGACGTAGACCTCGCCGTAGCCGCCGAGCATGACGTTCGCCGGCTTGAGGTCGCGATGGAGCACGCCGTGCTCGTGCGCAAAGTCGATCGCCAGACAGACCTGGACGAACGCGTTGAGGAGCTTGTGGAGCGTGTACGACCGCTTGGTCGCGTCGTCGGCGCGGCGGAGCGCGTCGATCACCGCCTCGAGCGTGACGCCGCGCACGCGCTTCATCGTGAACCAGGGCTTGCCCTCGCCGTCGACGCCGAAGTCGTAGACCGGCACGATCGCCGGGTGCTCGAGCTGCGCCTGCACGCGCGCCTCCCGCGCGAAGCGCGCGCGGACGTCGGGCGCGCTGCCGTGCTCCGGCAGCACGGACTTGAGCGCGACCTCCCGGCCGATCATGCGGTCACGGCAGAGGCGCACCTCGCCCATCCCGCCGGCGCCGAGCGTCGCGCGCGTCTCGTAGCGTTCGCCGGCCGAGAGCACGACGATCTCCGCGTCGGGATCGGCGATGTCGCGCGTGGACGAGTGCACGGTGGGCGCGAGCGCGCGCGCCTGCACCTCGGTGATCGGATCGTGGGCCATTCGCCCGCCCATCGTCGCGCTTCGACGATGCGGAGCGCGAGCCCTGTCCGCGTCGGGATGACGCACGTATGTCGCAGCTCATGACGCAATGTGTTGCCATGACGCACCGTGGCTTATATCCGTAATTGTTCAGTTTCCTCCTTGTTTCAGAAAATGCAACGCAGCGTGTTGACGCGACGCGCTAGCGAGGCGTAGAGTGGGCCTCGCGATGACGATCGAGCAGCAGGCGAGCGGCGTCGGGGGGAACACGTTCGGCAGCGTCGCTGCTCCCATCGCGCGCATCGAGAGCGGGTTCGGTGTCGGCCTCGGCGTCGGCGTCGTCCTCCTTTCGATCGAGCGGCTCGTCCTCGGGCTCATTACCGAGGGGTGCGGGCCGCCGAGCTGAGAAGGCTCGGACAAACCTTCGGCCCCGCACCCCTTCGATGGGATGCGGGGCTTTTTTTTCGCGCGTGGACGACAGGCAGAGAGGGACGCGAACCGATGCGAAGCGACAAGTTGAAGCGAGGACCCGCACGCGCGCCGGCGCGCGCGATGCTCAAGGGCGCCGGGTTCACCGACGCCGACCTCGAGAAGCCGCTCGTCGGCATCGCGAACACGTGGACGGAGGTGACTCCGTGCAATGTGCACCTTCGTGATCTCGCCGCCTCGGTGAAGGAAGGCGTCCGCGCCGCTGGCGGCACGCCGATCGAGTTCAACACCATCGCGGTGTCCGACGGCATCACCATGGGCACCGAGGGCATGCGCGGGTCGCTCGTCTCGCGCGAGGTCGTCGCCGACTCGATCGAGCTCTTCGTGATGTCGCATCTGCTCGATGGCGTGGTCGCGCTCACCGGTTGCGACAAGACGATCCCCGGCGCGGTGATGGCGCTCGCGCGCATGGATGTGCCCGCGGTCATGCTCTACGGCGGACCGATCGCGCCCGGCCGCTTCGAGGGACGCGACGTCACCATCCAGGACGTGTTCGAGGCCGTCGGCGCGCACGCCGCGGGCAAGATGTCCGGCGCGCAGCTGAAGGTGCTCGAGGACAACGCCTGTCCGGGGGCCGGCGCGTGCGGCGGGCAGTTCACCGCCAACACGATGTCCGTCGTGTGCACGCTGCTCGGCATCTCGCCGATGGGTGCGAACGAGGTCGGCGCCACCGATCCGCGCAAGGCGGGCGAGGCGCGTCGCGTGGGCCAGCTCGTCATGCGGATGATCGCGGACGACCTCACGCCGAAGAAGCTCCTCACGCGCACGGCGTTCGAGAACGCGGCCGCGTCGGTCGCGGCGACCGGCGGCTCGACGAACGCCGTCCTCCATCTCCTCGCGATCGCCAAGGAGGCGGGCGTGGAGCTGTCGATCGACGATCTCGACGTCGTCTCGGCGCGCACGCCGGTCCTCGCCGACCTCAAGCCCGGCGGCCGCTTCAACGCGCTCGACATGGAGCGCGCGGGCGGCCTCCGCCTGCTCACGCGCCGCATGCTGAAGGCCGGCCTCCTCGAGGACGCGCCGACCTGCACCGGCAAGACGCTCGCCGACGAGGTGGCGAGCGCGGCGCCCACCGACGGACCGCCCGTGCTGCGCGACGTCGACAAGCCGATCAAGAAGCGCGGGGGCATCGCCATCCTGCGCGGGTCGCTCGCGCCCGAGGGCTGCGTGGTGAAGCTGTCGGGCCACGACCGCAACACGCACGTCGGTCCGGCGCGCGTCTTCGACGGCGGCGACGCGGCGTTCGCCGCGGTGCAGGCCGGGGAGATCCGGCCGGGCGACGTGGTCGTCATCCGCTACGAGGGACCGCGCGGCGCGCCCGGCATGCCGGAGATGCTCGGCGTGACCGCGGCGCTCGTCGGGCAGGGGCTCGGCGACTCCGTGGCGCTCGTCACCGACGGCCGCTTCAGCGGCGCGACGCACGGCCTGATGGCCGGCCACGTCGCGCCCGAGGCGGCGAACGGCGGGCCGATCGCGTTCGTGAAGGACGGAGACCGCATCACCTTCGATGTCGAGACGCGGCGGCTCGATGTCGACGCCGACATCGAAGCGCGCCGCCGAGAGCGTCCGTTCGTCGCGCCGCGGCCTCGTTACACGCACGGCGTGATGGCGAAGTACGCGGCGCTCGTGTCTTCGGCATCGGAGGGCGCCGTCACGCGCCCGAGCCAGCAGCATCGTCGAGAGGAGGACCCGTCATGAAGAAGGAAGTGGACGACCATCAGCGTTCGAAGAGTCCAGCCAAGGTCGCCGTCATCGGCTACGGCAACGAAGGCAAGGAGGCCGCGTCGGGCCTCCGCCGCGCGGGGCACGACGTCGTCGTCGGCATCGGCGTCGGCGGAATGAGCTGGGTGCGGGCGCAGCGCGACGGCTTCCGTCCCAAGCCCTCGGTGATGGCGGTCGACGCGGCCGACGTCGTGGCGCTGCACGTGCCCGACGAGGAGCAGTGCTCGGTCTACTGGCACGTCGTCGCGCCCCACGTGGCCGGCGGGACGCTGCTCGTCTACGGCCGCGCGCTCGCGCTCGCGACCGGGGCGTTCGAGCCGAAGGACCTCGACGTCGTCGTGGTCACCGGCGACGCCTCCTCCTGTCGCGTCGCCGTGCACACGGACGTGACCGGGCGCGCCCTCGACCGCGCCATCGCGTACGCGCGCGCGGCGTTCGGTCCGTATGCCCATGTCGGCACGACGACGATCGCGGCCGAGGCCGAGCGGGAGATCACCGCGCTCGAGGCAGGGGCAGGGGGCGCGACGTCGCTCGCGGCCGAGATCGACCGCGCCCTCGCGCACGCGAGCGAGTCGCACGCCCCCGACGAGGCGCGCCTCGCGTTCTACGAGGGGCTCCGCGAGATGCTCGCGCACCGCGCGGGCGAGTCCGCCATCCGCTTCATCGGCGGCCAGGGCGCCCGGCGAGGCGTCGCGTGAGCACCGGACCCAGAAAGAGCCTCACGGGCGCGCAGATCCTGTGGGAGGCGCTGCACCGTGAGGGCGTCGAAGTGGTGTTCGGTTACCCGGGCGGCGCGATCATGCCCGCCTACGACGCGCTCCTCGAGAGCCCCGTGCGGCACGTGCTCGTCCGGCACGAGCAGGGCGCCGCGCACATGGCCGATGGGTATGCACGCGCCTCGGGCAAGGTCGGCGTGGCGGTCGCGACGTCGGGTCCCGGCGCGACCAACCTCGTCACCGGCATCGCGACGGCGATGCTCGACTCGGTCCCGATGGTCTGCATCACCGGCCAGGTCTCGTCGAAGCTGATCGGCAGCGACGCCTTCCAGGAGACGGACATCACCGGCGTCACGCTCCCGATCACGAAGCACAACTACCTCGTCACGAGGGCCTGTGACATCGCCCCCACGATCAAGCAGGCCTTCTACATCGCGCGCTCCGGTCGACCGGGTCCGGTCCTCGTCGACATCACGAAGGACGCGCAGCAGGCGAGCATGGAGGTCGACTGGAGCGAAGAGCCCGTTCGGCTGCCCGGCTATCGCCCCGACCACCGCGCGAAGGCCGAAGACCTCGCGCGCGCCGCCGCGCTGATCGACGAGGCGAAGCGCCCGGTGATCCTCGCGGGCAACGGGATCGTGCAGGCGGGCGCGAGCGCGCTGCTCGCCGAGCTCGTCGAGAAGACGGGCATGCCGGTCGCCGCGACGCTCCTCGGCCTCGGCGGCTTCCCCGCCACGCACCCGCTCGCGCTCGGCATGATGGGCATGCACGGCGAGGCGTGGGTCAACCAGGCGATCCAGGAGGCGGACCTGCTCGTCGCGCTCGGGATGCGCTTCGACGATCGGGTGACCGGTCGGCTCGACACGTACGCGAAGAACGCGAAGAAGATCCACTGCGAGCTCGATCCGGCGGAGATCAACAAGAACGTCCGCGTCGACGTCCCTCTCGTCGGCGACGTGAAGGACACGCTCGCGGCGCTGCTCCCCCTCGTCGGGCGGAGCGAGAAGCCCGAGTGGCTGGCGCGCATCGACGAGCTGCGCGGGCACTCCGCGGTTCGCGACATCAAGCACATGCCGCACGACGGCCGGCTCTTCGCCGCGCACGTCATGCACGACCTCTGGCGCATCACCGCCGGCCGGGCGCTCGTCGTCACCGACGTCGGCCAGCACCAGATGTGGGAAGCGCAGTACTACAAGCACGACGCGCCGCGGACGCTCGTCACCTCGGGCGGCCTCGGCACGATGGGCTTCGCGCTGCCCGCCGCGATCGGCGCCCGCTTCGCGCGGCCCGGCGACGAGATCTGGGTGATCGCCGGTGACGGCGGCTTCCAGATGACCGCGTGCGAGCTCTCGACCGCCGCGCAGGAGGGCGTGAAGGTCAACATCGCGATCATCAACAACGGCTACCTGGGCATGGTCCGCCAGTGGCAGGAGATGTTCTACGACGGGCGCTACTCCGCCACGCCGCTCCGGAGCCCGGACTTCGTCAAGCTCGCCGAGGCGCACGGCCTCGTCGGCCTGCGCGTGACCAGGCGCGAGGAGATCGAAGACGCGGTCGCGCGCGCGCGGCAGGAGCCCGGCACCGTCGTCGTCGAGTTCCGCGTCGAGCAGGAAGACAGCGTCTACCCGATGGTGCCGGCGGGAGCCGCGCTCCACGACATGATCCGCCGGCCGAGCCCGATCGTCGAGACGGCCCAAGACGACTGAGCAGAAAGAGACCCCGATGAGCCACACGACCTTGCGTACCTTCATCGTGCACGTCGAGGACCTCCCCGGCGTGCTCAACCGCGTCACGTCGCTCTTCCGGCGGCGCGACTACAACATCGAGTCGCTCACCGTCGGGCGCACCGACGCGAAGGGCGTCTCGCGCATGACCATCGTCATGGAGGCCGATGACGACGCCGCCCGGCGCATCGAGGCCAACCTCTACAAGCTGGTCAACGTCCTGAAGGTGGAGGACACCACGAAGCGTGCGACGTGCGCCCGCGAGCTCGCGCTCGTGAAGGTGCGCGCCGACGCGGCGTCGCGCCCGCAGGTCATGCAGGTCTGCGAGGTGTTCCGCGCGCGCGTGATCGACGTCGGTCCCGAGGCGCTCATCTGCGAGATCACGGGCGCCGCCGACAAGATCGACGGGCTGGTCGACGTCCTGACGCCGTTCGGGATCGTCGAGATGGTGAGGACGGGCGCGGTCGCGATGGTGCGCAGCGCCGAGGCGGTGGATCCGAAGGTGCCCGCCTCCGTCGAGCGGCCGCGCGACGCGGCGTGAACGCGAATCAACGAGACTCCGAACGAAAGAAAGCGACAGTCACATGGCCAAGATCTTCTACGACAAGGACGCCGACCTCTCGATCATCCGCGGGAAGAAGGTGGCGATCGTCGGCTACGGCTCGCAGGGCCACGCGCACGCGCTCAACCTGAAGGAGAGCGGCGTCGCGGTGAAGGTGGGGCTCCACGCGACGAGCAAGAGCCTCGGCAAGGCGAAGGCGGCCGGGCTCGAGGTCGCGCCGGTCGCGGAGGCCGCGGCCTGGGCCGACGTCGTGATGGTGCTCACGCCGGACACGTCGCAGCCGAAGATCTACGAGGAGTCGATCGCGCCTTCGCTCACCGGCGGCAAGACGCTGATGTTCGCCCACGGCTTCAACATCCGCTACGGGACGATCGCTCCGCCGAAGGACGTCGACGTCAGCATGATCGCGCCGAAGGGCCCGGGGCATCGCGTGCGCGAGACCTACCAGGAGGGCGGCGGCGTGCCCGCGCTGCTCGCGGTGCACCAGGACGCGAGCGGCAAGGCGCACGCAACCGCGCTCTCGTACGCCTCCGCGATCGGCTCGGCGCGGGCGGGCGTCCTCGAGACGACGTTCTCCGAGGAGACGGAGACCGATCTGTTCGGCGAGCAGGCGGTCCTCTGCGGCGGCGTGAGCGCGCTGGTGAAGGCGGGCTTCGACACCCTGGTCGAGGCCGGCTACCAGCCCGAGGTCGCGTACTTCGAGTGCCTCCACGAGCTGAAGCTGATCGTCGACCTCATGTACCGCGGGGGCCTCTCGTACATGCGCTACTCGATCAGCGACACCGCCGAGTACGGCGACTACGTCTCGGGTCCGCGCGTCGTCGACGCGAAGACGCGCGAGACGATGAAGAAGGTGCTCGGCGAGATCAAGGACGGGTCGTTCGCCCGCAAGTGGGTCGAGGAGAACCGCGGGAACGAGACCGGCAACCGCAAGTGGTTCGAGGCCGAGCGCGCGAAGGAGCGCACGCACACCATCGAGAAGGTGGGCAAGGAGCTCCGCGCGATGATGCCGTTCCTCGATCCGGTCGACGTCGAGAAGGTCGAAAAATGACCGATCACGTCCGCATCTTCGACACCACCCTGCGCGACGGCGAGCAATCGCCGGGCGCGACGATGACGCCGGCCGAGAAGCTGGAGGTCGCGCGCGCGCTCGCGCGGCTCCGCGTCGACGTCATCGAGGCGGGCTTCCCCGCGGCGTCTCCGGACGACCTCGCGGCGGTCCGGACGATCGCCGAGGAGGTGGGCGCCGGGCCGGACGCGCCGATCGTGTGCGGGCTCGCCCGCGCCGCGAAGAAGGACATCGACGCCGCGTGGGAGGCGGTGCGGGCCGCGTCGCGTCCGCGCATCCACACGTTCCTCGCCACCAGCGACCTGCACATCGAGCACAAGCTCCGCACGACGCGCGAAGAGGTGATCGCGCGCGTCGGCGAGATGGTGGCGCATGCGCGTTCGCTCTGCCCCGACGTCGAGTTCAGCCCGGAGGACGCGGGGCGGAGCGATCCCGAGTTCCTCTACCGCGTGCTCGAGGTCGCCGTCCGCGCGGGCGCGACCACGCTGAACATCCCCGACACCGTCGGCTACACCATCCCCAGCGAGTTCGGCGCGCTCATCGCCGGGATCCGGAAGAACGTGCCCGGCGCCGACGGCGTCGTCCTCTCGGTGCACTGCCACGACGACCTCGGGCTGGCGGTCGCCAACACGCTCGCGGGCCTCCTCGCCGGCGCGCGTCAGGCGGAGGTCACGATCAACGGCATCGGCGAGCGCGCGGGCAACGCCGCGCTCGAGGAGATCGTGATGGCGCTCCGCACCCGGCCGACGCTCGGCCTCGCGACGCAGATCGACACCACCCAGCTCGCGCGCACGAGCCGCCTCGTCAGTCAGACGACGGGCATGGTGGTGCAGCCGAACAAGGCGATCGTCGGCGCGAACGCGTTCGCCCACGAGTCGGGCATCCACCAGGACGGGATGCTCAAGCACCAGCAGACCTACGAGATCATGCGGCCGGAGACGGTCGGCGCGTCGAACACGCGCCTCGTCCTCGGCAAGCTCTCGGGCCGCGCCGCGCTCGCCGCGCACCTCGCCGCGATGGGCTACCCGCTCGAGGGCGCCGCGCTCGATCGGGTGTTCACGCGCTTCAAGGCGCTCGCCGACAAGCGCAAGCGGGTCACCGACGCCGACCTCGAGGCGCTCGTGACCGACGACGAGGCGGTGGAGACCGCGGACGAGGCGTTCGCCATCGAGAGCGTCCTCGTCGGCTGCGGCACCGTCGGCACCGCGACCGCCACCGTCCGCCTGAAGTGCCCCGACGGCAAGTCGCGCGTGCACGCCGCGGTCGGCACCGGACCGGTCGACGCCGCGTACAAGGCGATCGACGCGCTCGTCCGCGCGCACGTCGAGCTGCTCGAGTACTCGGTGCACTCGGTGACCGAGGGCATCGACGCGCTCGGCCACGTCGTCGTCCGCGTGCGCGAGGACGGCGGCGACCGCCGCGTCTGGACCGGCGCCGGCGCCGACACCGACATCATCGTCGCGAGCGCGAAGGCGTACCTGCGCGCGCTCAATCGCATGTACGCCGCGAGCGGCGCCTTCGCGGCCGCGTGGCAAGTGAGCTGAGAGGAACGAAGACCGTGAAGAAGCCCCGCACGATGTTCGAGAAGATCTGGGACGTGCACGTGGTCGTCCACGAGCCGGATTCTCCGGCGGTGCTGGCGATCGACGTGCACCTCGTCCACGAGGTCACCTCGCCGCAAGCGTTCGCCGGTCTGCGCGCGCGCGGGATCGGCGTCCGCCGCCCGGACAAGACGTTCGCCACGATGGACCACTCGATCCCGACCTTGCCGAAGCGGCTGGCGGTGGTCGACCAGGAGGCCGAGGCCCAGCTCCGGACGCTCCGCGAGAACTGCGCGCAGTTCGGCATCCAGCTCCACGACACCGAGTCCGACGATCAGGGCATCGTCCACGTCATCGGGCCGGAGCTCGGCGTCACCCAGCCGGGCCGGACGATCGTGTGCGGCGACAGCCACACGTCGACGCACGGCGCGTTCGGCGCGCTCGCGTTCGGCATCGGCACGAGCGAGGTCGAGCACGTGCTCGCGTCGCAGTGCATGCTCATGCGGCGGCCGCAGACGCTCGAGGTCCGCTTCGAGGGCAAGGCGAAGCCGGGGGTGACGGCGAAGGACCTGGTGCTCGCCTTCATCGCCGAGGTCGGCGTGGGCGGCGCGACGGGCCACGTCATCGAGTACACCGGCGAGGCGATCCGCGCACTCGGCATGGAGGGCCGCATGACGGTCTGCAACATGTCGATCGAGGCGGGCGCGCGCGCGGGGATGATCGCCCCCGACGAGGTCACGTTCGCGTACCTGAAGGGCCGAAAGCACGCCCCGAAGGACGCCGCGTGGGACGCCGCGGTCGCGCGCTGGCGCGAGCTCCCCACCGATGCCGGAGCCACGTTCGATCGCACGGTGGTGATCGACGCGTCGAAGGTCGAGCCGATGATCACGTTCGGCACGAACCCGGGCATGGGCATCCCGGTCACCGGCCGCGTGCCGGCGGCGTCCGACGCGGCGCTCGAGAAGGCGCTCCGCTACATGGCGCTCGAGGGCGGCGAGCCGCTCCTCGGACGGCCGATCGACGTCGTGTTCATCGGCTCGTGCACCAACTCGCGCATCGAGGACCTCCGCGCCGCCGCCCAGGTCATGCGCGGGCGAAAGGTCCCCTCGAGCGTCCGCGCGCTGGTGGTGCCGGGATCGAAGGCGGTCAAGCGCCAGGCCGAGGCCGAGGGGCTCGACGTCGTCTTCCGCGACGCCGGCGCCGAGTGGCGCGAGCCGGGCTGCTCGATGTGCATCGCGATGAACGGCGATCAGATCGAGGCCGGGCAGTACGCGGTGAGCACCAGCAACCGCAACTTCGAGGGACGGCAGGGCAAGGGCGGTCGCACGTTCCTCGCGTCGCCGCTCACCGCCGCCGCCGCCGCCGTCACCGGCCGCATCACCGACGTCCGCACGTTGATCTGAGGAGGAGACGAGTCGTCATGGCCAACCCGTTCACCACGCTGAGCACGAACGCCGTCCTCCTCCTCGCGGACGACGTGGACACCGATCAGATCATCCCGGCGCGCTACCTCAAGGTCACGAGCAAGCAGGGGCTCGGTTCGTACCTCTTCGCCGACTGGCGCGAGCGCGCCGACTCGCCGCTGCTCGCCGCCGGCGCGAAGGAGGCGAAGGTGCTCGTCACCGGCTCGAACTTCGGCTGCGGATCGTCGCGCGAGCACGCCCCCTGGGCGCTCGTCGACTTCGGCTTTCGCGTGATCGTCGCTCGATCGTTCGCCGACATCTTCGCGCAGAACGCGGTGAAGAACGGCCTCCTCACCGTCGCGCTCGAGGCCGAAGCGCACGAGCGCGTCGTCCTGGCGCTGAAGGCCGACCCGGGCGTCCGCGTGCGCGTCGATCTCGGCGCGCAGCGGCTCTCGCTCGTCGGCAACCGCTACGACGCGTCGTTCTCCTTCGCCGTCGATCCGTTCGCGAAGCACTGCCTCGAGAACGGCGTCGACGAGCTCGGATACATCCTCTCGTTCTCGAAACGCATCACCGAACATGAGCAGCGCCAGCAGTAAGGCCCGCGTCGAGATCTACGACACGACGCTGCGTGACGGCACGCAGCGCGAGGGGATCTCGCTCGCCGTCTCGGACAAGCTCCGCATCGCGCAGGAGCTCGACGCGCTCGGCGTCGCCTTCATCGAGGGAGGATGGCCGGGATCCAACCCGAAGGACGCCGAGCTGTTCCGCCAGGCGCGCGACGTCGCGTGGACGAGCGCGGCGCTCGCCGCCTTCGGCTCGACGCGCCGCGCGGGCATCGCGCCGGAGGACGATCCGAACCTGCGCGCGCTGGTCGAGTCGGGCGCGCCGGTGTGCACCATCTTCGGCAAGACGTCGCTCCACCACGTGCGCGAGGTGCTGCGCGTCTCGCCGGATGCGAACCTCCGGCTGATCGAGGACAGCGTCGCGTTCCTCGTCGCAGAGGGGCGCCGCGTGGTCTACGACGCCGAGCACTACTTCGACGGCGCGCGCGAGGACGAGCATTACGCGGTCGAGACGCTGCGCGCCGCGCGCCGCGGCGGCGCCGAGGTGGTCGTCCTCTGCGACACGAACGGCGGCACGCTGCCGTGGGAGATCGAGGAGCGCGTGCTCGACGTGGTGCGCCTGGTCGGCGGCGACGTCGGCATCCACGCGCACGACGACGGCGGCTGCGCGGTGGCCAACTCGATCGCCGCGGTGCGCGCCGGCGCCACCCACGTGCAGGGCACGATCAACGGCTACGGCGAGCGCTGCGGGAACGCGAACCTCACCACCATCATCCCCAACCTCGAGCTCAAGCAGGGCTTCGCCTGCATCCGCGAGGGCGCGCTCGCGAACCTCGGGCGGGTCGCCCGGGTGATCGCCGAGATCGCGAACCTCGCGTTCGACGAGCACGCGCCGTACGTCGGCCGGAGCGCGTTCGCCCACAAGGGCGGCGTCCACGTCGCCGCCATCCGCCGCTCGCCGCGGTCGTACGAGCACGTCGATCCGACGCTCGTGGGCAACCGCACGCGCGTCGTGGTGAGCGAGCTGTCCGGGCGGGGCAACGTGCTCGCGAAGGCGGACGAGTACGACGTCGCGATCGCCGCGGGCGCGGACGCCGCGGTGCTCGGAGAGCTGAAGGAGCGCGAGGCCGCGGGCTTCGCGTTCGAGTCGGCCGAGGCGTCCGTTGCGCTGATGATGCGCCGCAAGCAGCCGGGCTACGTCGCGCCGTTCGAGCTCGCCGACTACAAGGTCATGGTCGGGCAGCGCGAGGGCACCGAGCCGTACGCCGACGCGGCGATCAAGGTGCGCGTGCGCGGGGTCGTGCACCACACCGCGGCCGAGGGGAACGGGCCGGTGAGCGCGCTCGACGCCGCCCTGCGCAAGGCGCTCGTCACCGCGTATCCGGAGATCGCGAGCATCCACCTCGAGGACTTCAAGGTGCGCATCCTCGACGGGCGCGACGGCACGTCCGCGACCACGCGCGTGCTCGTCGATCACGCGAACGGCGTCGAACGGTGGACCACCGTGGGCGCGTCGCCGAGCATCCTCGAGGCCTCCCTCGTGGCGCTCGTCGACGGGATCGAGCACGGGCTCTGGCTCGCGAACGCGAACCGCGAATCTCAGGCAAGGACGTCACTCGAAGGGAAGGGGTACGAAGATGCAGAGAGCCAAGATCGTCTTGCTGCCGGGTGACGGCATCGGTCCCGAGGTGGTGCGCGAAGCGCGCAGCGTCCTCGAGACCGTGGCCTCGCGCTTCGAGCGCGAGATCGCCTTCGAGGAGCACCTCATCGGCGGCGCCGCGATCGACGCCACCGGCCACCCGCTGCCCGACGCCACCCTCGAGGCGTGCTCGGCCGCGGACGCGGTGCTGCTCGGCGCGGTCGGCGGCCCGAAGTGGGACGATCCGCGCGCGAAGGTGCGCCCGGAGCAGGGCCTGCTCGGCCTCCGCCGCGCGCTCGGCCTCTACGCGAACCTCCGGCCGGTGCGGGTGCATCCGGCGCTCGCGGGGCTCTCGCCCCTCGATCCCGCGCGGGTCGAAGGCGTCGACGTGCTCTTCGTCCGCGAGCTCACCGGCGGCCTCTACTTCGGCCAGCCGCGCTTCCGCGAGGAGAAGGACGGCCGGCGCCGCGCGGTCGACACGCTCGAGTACGACGACGAGGAGATCGCGCGCGTGGTCCGGCTCGCGTTCGAGCTCGCACGCTCGCGCAGGCGGCGGGTCACCTCGGTCGACAAGGCCAACGTCCTCGAGTCGTCGCGTCTCTGGCGCGAGGTCGCGACCGAGCTCGCGGCCGAGTACGACGACGTCGCGCTCGAGCACCAGCTCGTCGACTCGTGCGCGATGCGCCTGGTCACGAGCCCGCGCTCGTTCGACGTCGTGGTGACCGAGAACATGTTCGGCGACATCCTCACCGACGAGGCGGCGGTGATCGCCGGCTCGCTCGGCCTGCTCCCGAGCGCGTCGCTGGGGAAGGGGAAGCGCGGCCTGTACGAGCCGATCCACGGATCGGCGCCCGACATCGCCGGAGAGGACATCGCGAACCCGCTCGGCACGATCTCGAGCGCGGCGATGCTCCTCCGTCACTCGCTCGGCTGGACGCGCGAGGCCGACGCCGTCGACGGCGCGGTGTTCGACGTGATCGCGGCGGGCGCGCGCACCTCCGACATGGTGCAGCGCCCCTCCGAGCGCGGAGCGGCCATCTCCACCCGCACCATGGGCGTGCGCGTCTGCGAACGGATCGCGTGATGCTCCGCGGCACCGACGACCTGCGCATCGCGGAGCTGCGGCCGCTGCTGCCGCCCGCGATCCTGATCGAGGAGCTGCCGGTCACGCCGCGCGCGGCCGAGACCGTCGCGAACGCGCGGGCGGCCGCGAGCGCGATCGTGGCGGGGCGCGACCCGCGGCTGCTCGTCGTGGTCGGGCCTTGCTCGATCCACGATCCGAAGGCGGCGCTCGAGTACGGCGAGCGGCTCGCCGAGCAAGCCTCGCGGCTCGCCGACGATCTGGTCCTGGTGATGCGCGTGTACTTCGAGAAGCCGCGCACCACCGTGGGCTGGAAGGGGCTCATCAACGATCCCGATCTCGACGGACGCTTCGCCATCAACAAGGGCCTCCGGATCGCGCGGCGGCTGATGGTCGATCTCACCGAGAGCGGCGTGCCCGTCGGCGCCGAGTTCCTCGACACCATCACGCCCCAGTTCATCGCCGATCTCGTCTCCTGGGGAGCGATCGGCGCGCGCACCACCGAGAGCCAGGTCCACCGCGAGCTCGCCTCGGGCCTCTCGATGCCGGTCGGCTTCAAGAACGGCACCGACGGCGGCGTGCGCATCGCGGTCGACGCGATCCGCGCCGCGCGGCATCCACATCACTTCCTCTCGGTCACCAAGCAGGGCATCTCGGCGATCGTCGCGACGCGCGGCAACGAGGACTGCCACGTGATCCTCCGCGGCGGCGAGCGCGGCCCGAACTACGGCGCCGCCGACGTCGCCGCCGTGGCGGGGGACCTCGCGCGCGCCAAGCTCCCGCCGCGCGTGATGATCGACTGCAGCCACGGCAACAGCGGCAAGGACCCCGCGCGCCAGGTCGGCGTCGCGGCGGACCTCGCCGATCGCCTCGCCTCGGGCGCGCGCGACGTGCTCGGCGTGATGATCGAGAGCCACCTCGCCGGCGGCCGGCAGGACCTCGTGCCGGGCAAGCCGCTCGTCTACGGCCAGAGCATCACCGACGCATGCCTCTCCTGGGACGACACCGTGCCCGTGCTCGAGCGCCTCGCGCAGGCGGTCCGGAGGGCCAGCCGGGCGGCCTGAACGAAATGTATCGTGACACGATATATCGACGCGCTATAGAGGCGGCGTGCCCACACGCGTCTCCGACTCCGACTACGCCGCGCTCGCCGAGATCCGCTACCGCATCCGCTGCTTCCTGAACTTCAGCGAGGCCGCCGCCCGGGAGGTCGGCCTCGAGCCCCAGCAGCACCAGCTCCTGCTCGCGATCCGCGGCTTGCCCGCGGGGGAGACGCCGACCATCCGGCGCATCGCCGAGCGCCTCCAGATCCAGCACAACAGCACGGTCGAGCTCGTCCGTCGCTGCGTCGACAACGGCCTCGTCGAGAAGCGCGAGGACGAGACGGACCGGCGCGCGGTGCGCCTCGACATCACCCGGCGCGGCGAGGGCCTTCTCGAGAAGCTCGCGCGCTCGCACCGCGCCGAGCTCCGGAACGCCGCGCCCGCGCTCCAGCACGCGATGAACGCCCTCCTCGGCGAGGAGGCGGCCTGATGAGCAGCCACCGTCGCGCCGCCATCGACGACCTCGGCGACTTCACCACCACGTTCCGCGTGGTGCCGATCACCCTGCTGGCCGCCGGCATCGGCGCGTTGAGCGCGCTCGTCGCGCTCGGCCTGCTGAAGATGATCGCGCTCTTCACGAACGTCTTCTTCTTCCAGCGCTTCAGCACCGAGAACGTCACCCCCGCGGCGCATCACCTCGGCGTGGGCGTGGTGTTCGTGCCGGTCATCGGCGCGCTGCTCATCGGGCTCATCGCCCGCTACGGCTCGGAGAAGATCCGCGGCCACGGCATCCCCGAGGCGATCGAGGCGATCCTGATCCGCGGGAGCAAGGTCGAGCCGCGCGTCGCGCTGCTCAAGCCGCTGTCGAGCGCGATCTCCATCGGCTCGGGCGGACCGTTCGGCGCCGAGGGCCCGATCATCATGACGGGCGGCGCGTTCGGCTCGCTCATCGCGCAGCTGTTCGCGCTCACCAGCGCCGAGCGCAAGACGCTCCTCGTCGCCGGTGCGGCCGCGGGGATGAGCGCCACGTTCTCCTCGCCGCTCGCCTCGACGCTCCTCGCGGTCGAGCTGCTCCTGTTCGAGTGGAAGCCGCGCAGCTTCCTCCCCGTCGCCGTGGCGAGCGCCGTGGCCGCCTGCGTTCGCCCGACGCTGCTCGGGGAGGGGCCGCTCTTCCCCGTGCCGCCGCACGTGCCGCACACCTCGCTGCCGCTCGTCGCGTGCTGCGTCGCGTGCGGGCTCGCGGCCGGCGCCATGTCGGGCCTGCTGACGAAGGGCGTGTACCTCTTCGAGGACTCCTTCCAGAAGCTGCCGATCCACTGGATGTGGTGGCCGGCGATCGGCGGCCTGGCGATCGGCGTCGGTGGGTTGATCGAGCCGCGCGCGCTCGGCGTCGGTTACGACGTGATCGAGGCGCTGCTCGCCGGCGAGCTCGTCGGCCGCGTCCTCCTGATCCTCATGATCGTGAAGGCGTCGATCTGGGTCATCTCGCTCGGGTCCGGCACGTCCGGCGGCGTGCTCGCGCCGCTCCTGATCATGGGCGCGAGCCTCGGCGGCCTCGAGGCGCTCGTGTTCCCGAGCGGAGGCGCCGGGTTCTGGCCGCTCGTGAGCATGGCGGCGATCCTCGGGGGGACGATGCGCTCGCCGCTCACGGGCGTCGTGTTCGCGCTCGAGCTCACGCACGACTGGGGCATGGCGTTGCCCTTGCTCATCGCCGTGCCGATGGCGTACGGATTCACCGTGCTCGCGCTCAAGCGGTCGATCCTCACGGAGAAGGTGAGCCGGCGTGGATTCCACCTCAGCCGCGAATACACGACCGATCCGCTCGAGATCCTCTTCGTGCGCGAGGTGATGCGGACGAACCTCGTCGCGTTGCCCGCGTCGCTCACCCGGGCGACGCTCCTCGCGGCGCTCGACGGCGAGCACAAGATCCGGCCGCTGTTCTTCGTCGTCGACGAGGCGCAGAAGCTCGTGGGGGTGGTGACGCGTTCGCAGCTCGAGACCTGGGCGATCGGCAGCGAAGACGACCATCGCACGACGCTCGGCGAGGTGGCGCAGAAGGCGGTGGTGGCCGATGCGGACGAGCCGCTCCGCGCCGCGGTCTCGCGCATGGCGCAGACGGGGCGGACGTGGCTGCCGGTGGTGAGCCACGACGACACGCGCGCGATCGTCGGCGAGATCACGCTCGAGGACAGCCTGAAGGCACGCGTGCGTCACCTCGAGGAGGAGCAGCGCCGCGAGCGCGTGCTGCCGCTGAAGATCGTGCTTCCCGCATGGCTGCGACGGTCCTGAGCGAGGCCGACGAACGCGATCGCGTCCTCGCGCTGCTACGCGCGCACGGCTGGAACACGACGTCGTTCCAGGTCCTCGAGCACGGCTTCTCGTACTGGTTCGATCCTTCGGGCGAGGCCTGCGTCGCCTACGTCGACACCGGCGGCGCATGGGTGGCGGCGGGAGCGCCGATCGCGCCGGAGGACGACGTCGCCGCCTGCGCCGAGCGCTTCGTCGAGGCCGCGCGTCGCGCGCGGCGGCGCGCGTGCTTCTTCGCGGTCGAGGAGCGGTTCGCCGCGACGCCCGCGCTCGCGAGCCTGCCGATCGGCGAGCAGCCCTCGTGGGTCCCTGCGTCCTGGCCCGACGTCGTTCGCGGCGATCGCCGCCTGCGCGAGCAGCTCCGGCGCGCGCGCGCCAAGCGCGTCGTCGTGCGCGCCGTGTCGCCGACGGAGATCGAGCACGCGGACGCGCCGTTCCGCGCGCAGATCGAGGAGCTCGTCGCGAGCTGGCTCACCACGCGGAAGATGCCGCCGATGGGCTTCATCGTCGACGTCCAGCCCTTCGACTACGCGGCCGAGCGCCGGTGCTTCGTCGCCGAGCAGGAGGGGCGCATCGTCGGCGTCCTCGTCGCGGTGCCGGTGTACCAGCGGAACGGCTGGCTGTTCGAGGACCTCCTGCGCTCGCCCGACGCGCCGAACGGTACGACCGAGCTGCTCGTCGACATGGCGATGCGGACCGTCGCGGCCGAGGGGAGCGAGTACGTGACGCTCGGCCTCGCGCCGCTCGCGGGCGACGTCTCGCCGTGGCTCGGCTTCGCGCGCGCGCTCACCGCCGCGCTCTACGACTTCGACGGCGTGCGGCGCTTCAAGGCGAAGCTCCGCCCCGATCGATGGACGACGATCCACCTCGCGTGGCCGCGCGGCGGATCGGGCAACGCCGCGCTGCTCGATGCGCTCGCCGCCTTCACCATGCGCCCGCGCGACGGTCACGATCGCGCGAGCTTCGTCCGCTTCGGCCTCGAGACCCTCGCCCATGCTCCGGCAGCGGGCGTACGCCTCCTCGCGCTCCTCCTCGTCCCGTGGACGATCGCGCTCGCGAGCGCGCCGGCCGCGCGCTTCTTCCCGTCGCGATCGGTCCAGCTCGCGTGGGTGGCGTTCGACGTCGCGGTGGTGATCGCCATGCTCTCGCTCGCGTCGAGCTGGCGGATCGGCCTCGCGAAGGCGCTCGCGATCGCGACGTCGGCCGACGCTCTGCTCACCCTCGTCGAGCTCGTCGGCGACGGCGCCGCCCGCGCGCGCGGTCCGCTCGACACGGCCATCATGCTGGGCGCGTGCGCCGGCCCCGTCCTCGCCACGTCGCTCCTCTGGGGCGCGCTCGCGTCGCCCCACGGCGCTACGGCAGGTGCTTCCCCGGTTTCGCGAGGACGACCACTCCGACGATGATGAGCGCACCGACGACGATCGCCGTCACGATGATCGCCGTCTTCGCGCCCCGCGACAGACGGATCTCGTCGGTGGGATCGTGCAGCGGGAACGACCGCGGGCTCGCGCTGCGGACGAGGGCATCGCGCGCCGCCGGTCCGAGCCGCCCGTCGATCGGCGTGAGCGTGGCGATCGGCGAGGTGACGCGGATCTCCTGCGCCCGGGCGACCGTGGGCGCAGCGATCCCGAGCGCGTAGACGCAGGCGGCAGCGGCCGCGACGAGCCGGACGTTCATGCTCGCCGATCGTACAGCAGAGCTATGCGGCGGGGGAGAACGAGAGCGCGCCGAGGCTGAGCAGCGACGCGACGATCGCGAGCGTCTCCTGCTCGGGCAGCCCGGTGAGGTCGAGGAGCGACTCGAGATCCGTGTTGCCGTCGATGTGCGTGAGGACGAAGCCCGCGCGCGGATCGAGCGGCAACGCGCGCAGCTCGCCCGGCGACTTCACGACGACGGGGACGATCGACGATCGATCGCCGTCGCCGATGAGCGCGCGCGGGACCGGCAGCGTCGGTCGGTCGTCGTTGTCGTCATCCATCGTGGAATGAAAGGACGCCGCGGCGGGCGTCGTGGGGGGGGAACGATTGGCCTCGCCGCGGCGTTGCCGGTCTTCCTTGCGGATTCCGTACCAACGCGAAGAACGCGATTTCACGTGGTCGGCGGACGCGATCGTTTCAATCTCGAAACACGCGCCATGCAGCCTCGAAACCCATGCACGCGCGACACTGCTGGTACGATGGTCGTGCGCCATGAAGCATTCAGAGCCGGGCATGCGGACCGTCGAGGGCCTCTCGTGGCCCATCGTCCTCTTCGCGGAGCTGGTGGGCGCACGCGCGGACGCATGGCGGCAGGCGCTCGAGGACGCGAGCATGATCGTCCTCTCCGAGGCGAGCGTCCTTCGCGCGGCGGTCGTCGTCGCGTCCGAGCGCCCGCACGTGGTGGTCGTCCCCTCGTCGGTGCCCGCCGAGCGCACGCGCGCGGTCCGCGATGCCGCGCGCGACGCCGGCGCCGAGCTGCTCGCGCTGCCCTTCGACGCGCCCCCCGCCGACGTCCGCCTCCTCGTCGAGAAGGCGATCGAGGTCGTCCGCGCCCGCCGCCGCTGAGCGCGGCCTCGTTCAGCCCTTGAACGAGCCCCGCGGCCAGTGAGATCTTCTCGAATCGATCGACGGACGCGTCTTCGCCGCCGACGTCGGTGATCAACCCGCCTGCGGATCGGGCGTGAGGTCCGGCGCGATGATTCCGTAGGCGGGGTCGGATCGGGCCACGCCTCCTTCTCCCCGGAGGACGCCGGGCCGACGAGCTCGCCGCTCTTCGTCACGTCGATCGGCGAGTGACACCGGACGCAGAGCGCCGGTCCGTCCGCGAGGGACTCGCCGCGCTCGAGCGACACGGCGCCCTCCTTCACGAACTCGGAGCTTCGCGCATGTTCGGATTGAACTTCGACGAGAGCGCCTTCGCGACGAGCCCCATTCGTCCGTCGCCACCCCGTGCCGGGGACACGCCCGCGATCCCCGCGTCCGATCGCTTCCCGGGGCCGGTGTCCGGATCGGGCGTCGGCTGCGCCGGGTAGAGCGTGCCGAACGGACGAGCCTCCGTCACGTGGCCGCGATCGGCGGCATCGCCGTCGCGCCGAAGTCGCGTCGATACGTGAGCGGCACGGAGACGAGGGAAGCCGGCAGCCGCCGCGGTCGGTGACGACGATGCGAACAGGGAGCGATGCCGATGAGGATGGAGGCGCTCGGAGATGCCAGTACGCCGGAGCGATGCGCGGGCTACGCGCTCGAGGCTGCCGATTCCGACGAGGAGCGCACGCGCACGCTCGCGCTCGCGCTCCGCGCCGGCCCCCTCGTCGGGCTCGGCCGGATCGAAGAGCGTCACGAAGCGTGAGGATCGCGCGACGTGGACCCTGGCGCGCCCGCGACCGGGATGAGCCCCCACGCGAGCCAGTCTTCACGGAGGAGCCGCGTTCGCGGCGCCGGTCTCGGGACGTGCTCGGCGCCTGCGCGCGCAGGGAAGCGAACGTCGAAGCCGTCGAAGCGCCACGCCGACGAGTAGGGATCGAGCGCGATCGCGTCGGCCGCGATCCGCCCGTGGCGCTTCGCGTTGCCGAAGACGTAGCGAAGGACCGCGTGCATGTCTCCAGCGCGCTCGATGTCGCGTCGGTAGTAGCGGTCGCTCCATACCTTGCCCCGGCGTCCGCGGAGGAGCTGGCGGTTCAGCCGCTTGGCGACCGCGATCGCGAACCCGCTCATCTTGCGGCTGACGACGTCGCGATCCGCGCCTTCGGCGACGAGGTGCACGTGGTTCGTCTGGATCGAGTAGTGGACGATCTGGAAGCGCGCGTCGTTCAGGCGGCGGATCGCGGCCGCGATCATCGCGTGCACGAGCTGCTGGCGGAACGACGGCAGGCCCGGGCGCCGGCGCAGCGTGATGTGCATCGGACGGCGCGGGTCGTGCGGCGCGCGCGGGCGATGGGGCACGCTCTTGCGGCGCGGCAGCGGCTTCCGTCCCGCGCCGGGCCGGCGGCCGCCACGCTTCTTCACCTGCGCCTGCGCTCGAGCCTGCATTGAATGGGGGCAGCTATCGTCACGCATGTGCGCGTCGTCAAGGCGCGGTCACGCGAATTCGCGGCGGCACGACCATCGCGCCGCGACCGCGCTGGCCCCGGCCAGGCCCGCGCTGGCCCGCGCCAGCGAGCGCCAGCGAGCGCCAGCGAGCGCCAGCGAGAACGTCAGCATGCGGACGATCTCGGGTTGAGCGCAGAATCGAGAACGTCAGCATGCGGACGATCTCGGGTTGAGCGCAGAATCGAGAACGTCAGCATGCTGACGATCTCGGGCGCGTGGATCAGCGCGCGGTGAAGAAGACGGCGCCGAGCGGGGGCAGGCTCACGACGATCGAGTGGCGGCGGCCGTGGAAGGGGATGGGGACGGAGTCGACGCCGCCGAGGTTGCCGTGGCCGCTGCCGCCGTACTCGCGCGCGTCGCTGTTGAACAGCTCGCGCCAGCGGCCCGCGTGAGGGACGCCGATGCGCACGTTCGGGCGCGGGACCGGCGTGAAGTTGAGGGCGACGATGACGACGTCCTCGTCGCGGTGCCCCTTGCGCGCGTAGACGAGGATGCTGTCCTTCGCGTTCGAGGCGTCGATCCACGAGAAGCCGGAGGCGTCGACGTCGCCTTGATGGAGCGCGGGGTCGCCCTTGTAGAGGCCGTTGAGCATGGCGACGAGGCGCTCGATGCCGGCGTGGCGCGGATCGTCCTCGAGGTGCCAGTCGAGGCTCGTGTCGTGGTTCCACTCGCGGAGCTGCGCGAGCTCGCCGCCCATGAAGAGGAGCTTCTTGCCCGGCTGCGACCACATATAGGAGAGGAGGAGGCGCAGGTTCGCGAAGCGCTGCCAGTCGTCGCCCGGCATCTTGCCGAGGAGCGAGCCCTTTCCGTAGACGACCTCGTCGTGCGAGAGGGGGAGGACGAAGCTCTCCGAGTACGCGTACATCGAGCGGAACGTGAGCTCGCCGTGATGGTGCGTGCGGTAGATGGGATCGCGCGCGAGGTACTTCAGCGTGTCGTGCATCCAGCCCATGTCCCACTTGAGGCCGAAGCCGAGGCCGCCGGCGCTCGTCGGGCGGGAGACGTTGGGCCACGCGGTGGACTCCTCCGCGATGGTCTGCACGTCGGGATGCGCGAGGTAGACGGACTCGTTGAGCGCGCGGAGGAAGTCGACCGCCTCGAGGTTCTCGCGCCCGCCGTGCTCGTTCGGGATCCACTCGCCGGGCTTGCGCGCGTAGTCGCGGTAGAGCATCGAGGCGACGCCGTCCACGCGCAGGCCGTCGGCGTGATAGGCGTCGAGCCAGAACATCGCGCTCGAGAGGAGGAAGCTCCGGACCTCGCTCCTCCCGTAGTTGAAGATGTAACTGTTCCACTCGGGGTGGAAGCCGCGCCGCGGATCGGCGTGCTCGTAGAGGTGGGTGCCGTCGAAGTAGACGAGGCCGTGCGCGTCGGACGGGAAGTGGGCGGGCACCCAGTCGAGGATCACGCCGATGCCCCGCTGGTGCAGGTAGTCGACGAGGAACATGAAGTCCTCGGGCTTGCCGTAGCGATGGGTCGGCGCGAAGTAGCCGGTCACCTCGTAGCCCCACGAGCCGTAGAACGGGTGCTCGGTGATCGGGAGGAGCTCGACGTGGGTGAAGCCGTGGCGCTCGACGTGGTCGGCGAGGGGCTTCGCGATCTCGCGATAGCCGAGCGGGCGGTTGTCCTGCTCGGGGATGCGACGCCACGAGCCGAGGTGGACCTCGTAGATCGACATCGGCGCGTCGAGCGTCTGCCGCGCGCCGCGCGATTTCATCCACGCGGCGTCGTTCCAGCGATGCGCGTCGAGCGACCACACGAGCGAGGAGGTGGCCGGCGCGGCCTCGTGGAGGAAGCCGTAGGGATCGGCCTTCTCCGCGATGTAGCCGCGGTGCTTCGAGTAGATGCGGTACTTGTAGCGCTGCTCGCGGAGGTCGCCGCGGACGATGCCCTGCCAGACGCCGGTGCCCTCGATCGGCTCGAGCGGCGTCGCGCCGTGGCGCCACTCGTTGAAGTCGCCGATGACCTCGACGCGGTCGGCCTCGGGCGCCCACACCGCGAAGCGGACGGTGTCGCCGGAGAGGTGCGCGCCGAGCTTGTGGTAGGCCCGCGCGTCGCGTCCGGCGGAGAACCCCTCGAGGTCCTTGGCGGTGAGGCGCTTCATGCG
>JBDHVD010000042.1:0-30670 GCA_039809525.1 Labilithrix sp.
AGTGCGCCTCGAACGAGTACTGCGCCCCGCCCGAGCCGACGAAGTACCCGTGGTGGCGCTGCAAGCCCTGCCCGTGACCTAGGGCTCTCCCTGGGGAAGGACGTCGGCGATCTCGTAGCCGTCGCCCTTCTCGACGGGATCCCAGAACAGGGGCGAGCCGCACGTGCCCCCGTCGTGACCTCCGCGATTGTGCCGTCAGCCCGACGTCGGAGCGCGCTCGTCTTCCTCGCGGTCGTCGATGTACTTGGCGAACACGGAGAGCCCTTCGGTCACGCGGATGCTCATCCGTCGCAGGGCGATCGTGATCGGAAACGTCACGCCGCGAGCGAGGAGCTCCTCGTACGTGCCCACGATCCGGTCTTCGCCGTCGTCACCGCACATGTTGACGCGCATCCCTGGACCGAGAT
Organism: Labilithrix sp.; assembly: GCA_039809525.1. GTDB lineage: Bacteria > Myxococcota_A > Polyangia > Polyangiales > Polyangiaceae > Labilithrix. The sequence continues at coordinate 408 of JBDHVD010000042.1, forward strand.
GCAGCTCGGTGCCGCCCGCGATGACGAGCAGCGGTGGTGCAGTCCATCCGGGTACGATCAACGTTGCCGGAGGCCCACCACCGACGACGCGATCGACTCCTGGAGACAAGATGGTCTCGCCGACGATGCTCGCGTCGTCCCGCGTGGAGCTGCACGCAGCGGCATGGATCTTCGGCTTGTTTCCCATCGAGCGACCTCTCCGTCTCCGTCCGCCGTGCGCTACGGTCTCGACTCCGCCGTGTAGTCGAGGATCATCCACGGAAGCCAGTGAACGGGCTCGGCTCCGACCTCGTCACGGGAGATGTGCGCGGTCACGCGTTCGGCGTCGTCCTCGGTTTCGAGGAGCCCGCTTGCCGCGGGGCGAATCCCCAGCGCTCGAAAGCACTCGACCTCGAGATGGTTGCAGAGCCACGAGTGTGGTCGTCCGCCGACCTCGAAGCCGAGCGGTTCGAATCCGAGGTTCGTGCCTCCCTCGGGTAACGCGAGTCGCTGAGCGAGGAGCCGGTAGACGCCGGCCGCGCCCGTCCCTTCGGGTGGACGATTCTCGTCCAGAAATCCTGGGACATGGTCTCGACGGAGCGCCAACCCGAGAGCAACCCACTCTCTCGTGGTCGGGAGCCTGCGCAGGAGACCGACGAGCGCCTCGGTCGACATCACGACGTTCGGCCACCCGAAGTGGTTCTCGTCGAACGCGTCGGTGACATGCCTCGTCAGCGCTGTGACCGCGGCGCGATCGAGACCGAGCTCGCGGGCCGCCTTCCGGCGTTCGTCGCCCGTGGTGCTCGTCCACTCCAACGACCACGTGTCGGGGACGAAGCGGGCGATGCACGACGATGCGGTGAGCAGGCGATCGGGCAACAGCTCTCGCGACATCTGCGGCGGCCGCACGACGGGCTGAGTCACGAGGTAACCAGCGAAGACGTAGTCTTCGCGATGCCCGTTCGCCGCCATGCGAGCGCGATCACACGACATCACGCGGGCTTCTTCGCCTTCGCCTTCGGCTTCGCCTTCGCGCGCGGCGCTTGGGCGGGTCGGCCCTCGTTGCGTCGAACCATCTCGGCGATCCACACCGGCGCATAGGGCGGCGTGCAGCCGGGCGACGCCGGGTAGTCGACGAGGACGGCGAGGCGCTCGCCGATCGCGATCGCTCGCGCGCGATGCGCCCGGTGACGGATGCCGATCTCGGCGAGGCAATGGTTCATGGCCCACTGCTTGTGCGGAGGCGCCTTCTTCATCTCCTTCTCGATCCGATCGAGGAGCGCGTCGAGGTCGAGACCGTCGGCGTCCTTCACGACGCGCTCGGTGGTCAGGCTCCACCCCGCGCGCCCGACGAGCTCGCCGCCGTCTCGCCAGCGCACGCGGAGCGCCTCCGCGTGCGGGGTCCGCTTGACCACGTTCACGACGAACCAGTCGACGAGCTTCGGCGCACGGACCTCGTGGAGCATCGTGTCGAGCTCCGCCGGCGAGAGCGCCTTCGGTTTGAGGATGAGGGTCGCGAGCAGCCGCGCCGCGGTGTCGCCCGTCCCCCAGAGCTGGAGCGCGAGCTCGTGCTGCGTCCCGAGGCGCTTCGCGAGCGCACGAAGGTGCGTGAGGTTCACGCCGAAGTCGTCGCCACGCCGCTCGTTCGCCTCGCGGATCTTCGGGTGTTCGAGCGCGGCGAGGTCGCGCATGGTCTTCTCGAGCGTCGGGGTCTTCACGTGATGCTCCTTCGCAAAGCCTAGCGTCAGCGACGGGTCCGGCGCGCGCGCTTGCCGCGGGCGATCTCGGTGGCGAGCGCGTCGAGGCGCGGGCCCCAGAAGCGCCGGAACTGCCCGAGCCACGCGTCGACCTCGGCGAGCGGCCGCGCGTCGACGGCGTAGAGGCGCCGCGTCCCCTCGGCCCGCACCGTGGCGAACCCGTTGTCGCGCAGCACCTTGAGCTGCTGCGAGACGGCGGACTGGGTGATGCCGAACTCCCTCGAGATGACCTCGACGACCTCGCCGGAGGCATGCTCGCCCTCGGCGAGGAGCTCGAGGATGCGCCGCCGGACGGGATCGCCGAGGACGTCGAACGCGTGCATCATGCACCCGTGTAGAACGCGATGGTGCGCTCCGCCTGCGCGCGTGCCTCCTCCGGATCCGCACCCGATGCGATGTGCGCCTCGCACCACGCCTCCCCGCTCTTGCGGACGAACGCCTTTCCCTCGCTCGACACGGCCCAGGCCTGGAAGGCGGCGGGATCGACCGCGGCGCCGCCGCTCGCGAAGTGCTGCTTCAGCCCGTGGAGCGCGAGGTCCCAGCCGATGCCGGTCGCGGCGGGGCCGTACTTCTTCAGGTGCTCCTCGCCGATCCCGCCCTTGTGCGCGATGTGCTCGAGCGTCAGCCGCGCCTTCTGCCCCTCGCGCGCGAGGCGAACGGCGACCCAGCTCGTCGCCCCGGCGAACTCCCACGTCAGCTCGAGCGCCTCGGGTCGATCGCAGCGCGTGATGGTGCCGCCCGCGTTGCCCTTCAGCTGGTACTTGCCGCCGAGCTTCAGGTCGCCCTCGACCGGCAGGAACCAGCGGACGATGCGCTCCGGCGTGGTGATCGCCTCCCAGAGATCCTCGACCGTCGTGTCGTAGATGCGCGTCGCGATGCCGACGATCGCGGGCTTGCCCAGGTGCTCGCGTTCCTCGACGCGAGTGAAGTGCGTTCCGATCTCGTTGTCCATGCGCGTTCCTCCAGCGAGGGGTCCGCTGGGTATAGTAGCATGAACTAATATTAGTGGCTGCTGATTAATTCGCGCGTCGGTCTGATGCCCGAGCTCGTGCGCGAGCGCGAAGAGGCCGACGTCGGCTCGAAACCTGGCGGAGGAGGAGAGATTCGAACTCCCGGTGGGTTGCCCCACGGCGGTTTTCAAAACCGCTGCCTTAGACCACTCGGCCACTCCTCCGAGTCCTCTCGGACGTGGACCGTGTTGTAGCACACGCCCGCGGTCGCTTCAGTCGGCGAGCCTCGAGGAGGAACGTCGGCGTCACCCGTTCGGGGGAATGAAACGATGCGCGCTTGCGAAGGCCGTCGAGGATGTGCTGACTTCGCTTCCCTCATGCGTTGCGTCTCGTTCAAGCACGTCCTGCCCCCGGCCTTCGCGCTCGTCGCGCTCGCGATCGCGAGCGGATGCGAGGAGGACACGCCGTACGACGGCCGCGCGTCGGCGGTCGACGCGAGCTTCGACACGAGCGCGCGGCCCACGGGGGACGCGTCGCGGCCGCTGGAGGACGGCGGCGTCGACGATGCCGCGGCCGACGCCGATGCCGGCCCCGTCGACGCGGGTTCTGCGGTCGTCGTCATGACCAAGCCGCTCGACGGACGCGTCGGCGTGGGGACGGCGACCAAGGTCACGGTCACCTTCGGCACGGCCATGCAGGCCGCGACGGTGACCGCGCAGCCCGCGTCGGGCGCGTGCACCGGCTCGTCGTTCCAGCTCCTCGAGGGGCCGGACTTCACGAGCTGCGTGGGAGGCACGATCACGACGACCGACGGCGTCGCGTTCACGTTCACCCCGGCCGAGAGCCTCGGGACCGAGCTCCGCTATCAGGTCCGCGTCTCGGCGGCGGCGCTCGCGTCCGACGGGCGCCCGATGACCGCGTACGCGATGACCACCGGGTTCATGACGCAGAAGTTCCCCGTCGACGCGAAGGTCCTCTACATGGCCGGCGGCTCGATGGGGAACCTCGGCGGGATCGCGGGGGCGGACAACGCGTGCGCGACGAAGCCGACGCGTCCGGTGGGCGTCGTCGCGGCGAAGGCGATGATCACCGCGGCGACGCGCCGGGCGTGCAGCGTGTCGAACTGCGGCGACGGCAACACGCAGCTCGACTGGGTGCTCCGGCCGAACCAGCACTACGTGCGCCAGGACGGCAAGTACGTCTTCCTCACCGACGCGAACGGCATCTTCACCGCGTACCCGGCCGAGAACGACCTCGGGACGGGGATCAACTTCTGGGACGGGCTCAACCCGGACTGGACCAGCCGCGGACCGACCTGCACCGACTGGACGTCGACCGCCGACGTCGGCGCGGTGGGGTTCGACGTCGGCCTGACCAACCAGTGGCTCGCGGGCGGACAGCTCGCGTGCTCGCTGGCGCGACCGTACGTCTGCGCCGAGCAGTGAGCTCAGGCCTTGCTCGAGAGGAGCCGGTCGAGCGAGGCCTTCCCTCCACCCTTCACGACGACGATGGCGGCGAGCGCGAGGACGAGGAGGTGGAACTCGAACCCCTCGCCGGGCTGCGCGCCGGTCCAGTTCATGAAGAACCCGTTCGGCAGGTGCACCATGCCGATCGCGGTGAGCATGAGGCCGATCATGCCGAGCGCGGCGAGGCGGCTGCCGACGCCGAAGACGATCGCGAGCGCGCCGAGGAGCTCCGTGGCGATCGCGAGGGCCGCGAGCGGTCCGGGGATCCCCATCATCGTGGTGAAGGCGTTGTAGGTCGCGCCGAGGCCGTGGCCGCCGAACCAGCCGAGCGCCTTCTGGGCGCCGTGCGGGAACATCACGAGCCCGAGCGCGACGCGGGCGATCGCCGGTGTGACGTCGCCGTCGGTGGCGAGCGCGCGCTTCGCCCAGCGGCGGGCGGATGCGGCGAGGGACGGCGTGGAGGCGGCCGGTGCCGCGGCGAGGGAGGTGGTGCGCTGCATGAGCGTCAATCTGGCCCATCCCGGACGCTTGCGGCAGTCCTCGGGACGGCGAGATACTGTTTCCTGTGAGGCAACAATCGGGGCTGCAGGAGATGGCCGTGTTCTCGCGCGTCGCGGAGACGAGGTCGTTCTCCGCCGCGGCGCGCTCGTTCGACACCACCACGTCGTCGATCAGCAAGCGCATCGCGGCGCTCGAGGCGCGGCTCGGCGTGCGGCTGCTCGCGCGCACGACGCGGCGGGTCTCGCTCACCGACGCCGGCGCGGCGTTCTACGCGCACGTGTCGAAGATCCTCGCGGAGGTCGCCGAGGCGGAGGAGGCCGTGGCGCGCCTCGGCGGGAGCGTGCGCGGGACGTTGCGGCTGACGGCGCCGACGGTCTTCGGCGAGCACTACGTCGCGGCGCTCGTCCCGCAGCTCCTCGCCGAGCATCCGGACCTGCGCGTCGAGCTGGTGTTGACCGACCGGCTGGTGAACCTCGCGGAGGAGGGGTTCGACTGCGCGGTGCGCATCGGAACGCTGGCGGACTCCTCGCTCGTCGCCGTCCGGATCGCGGAGGTCGAGAGCGTGGTCTGTGGGGCGCCGAGCTATCTCGCGGCGCGAGGCACGCCGCAGACGCCGCAGGACCTCGCGGTCCACGACTGCATCCACCTGTCGCTCATTCCGCTCGCGCGCGAGTGGCGGTTCCGCGACGAGGGCGGTCACGAGCTCAGCGTGCCGGTGACGAGCCGGTTCGTGCTCAACAGCGGCGCGGCGATGGGCGGCGCGGTCGTCGCGGGCGCGGGGCTCGCGCGGCTGCCGATGTTCCTCGTCGAGGACGCCCTGGCGCGCGGCGAGGTCGTGGAGGTGCTGCACGCCTGGAAGACCAGGCCGACGCCGGTCCACGTCGTCTACCCGGGCTCGCCGCAGCTCGCGCCGAGGCTCCGCGTGTTCGTCGATCGGATGCGGAGAACCTGTACGCATCACGCGAAGCGCGGCGTGACCGCTCGGCCGAAGCGGCGCAGGCGGAATGCGAGGATCGCCATCGCGATGCCGAAGAAGATGGCGTAGACGCCGAGGAACGTGAGCAGCACGCGCGCGGTGACGCCCGGGACGATCCACGTGAGCACGCCGAGCGCGATCGAGGCGAGGCCGCCGAGCCCGTACAGGAGCGGTGCATCGAGGTCGTGCCGGAGCGCGATCGCGGTCGCCGCCTGGAAGATGCCGGAGAGGAAGAAGCGGGCCCCGACGAGGAAGAGGAGCACGAGGAGGGTCAGCGCCGGCCACATGAACGTCGCGATGCCGGCCGCAACGCCCAGGAGGCCGTCGGCGACGAGCAGCCAGCGATGGCGCGTCCGCCCGCGGCGGGCGGCGACGACGAGCGCGGTGACGCCGTCGACCAGCGCGTAGGCGCCGAACAGGATGGTGAGCGCGGCGAGCGTGACGCCGGGCCACGCGAGCGCGATCACGCCGAAGGCCACGCTCGCGATGCCGCGAACGAGGAGAAAGGACCAACGCGGAGCCAGAACGAGTGCCATGACGGCCTCCTCGTCGGGGGGAGAGCATCGTCCGTGCCGATCACCGCTGCTTCTTCGGGGCGCTCTTGCCCTTGAGCAGCATCTCGGGATCGCGCTCGACCTCGTCGGCGAGCTCGCGCACGGACTGCGCGGCGTCGCCGAGCTCGCGCAGGGTGCGCTCGAGCTCGGCCGCGCTGCCGTCGACCTTGCGACCGACGTTGCCGAGCGAGTCGGTCGCGCGCTGCGCGCTGGCGACGAGCCCGCCGTCGCCGCCGATGCGCTCGAGGAGCTCCCTCATCTGCGCCAGCGCGCCGTCGAGGTTCTCGATCGCCTTCGCCGTCTTCTCCGGGATGCGCGCGCGGTCGATGTCCTTCACCGTGGATCGGAGATCGGTGACCGCGCCGTCGAGGTTGCGGAGGACGCGCTGGATCGCGTCGGGCACGTTGTCGGCCTGGAGCTGCGCGAGGACGGCGTCGATGCGCGCCAGCGCCGCGCGCGTGCCGTCGAGGACGTCGGGGAGGCGGTCGAGCGCGTGGATGAGGCTGTCCTCGACGCTCTTCATGAGCGAGGAGGCGGCGGGGATGGTGTTCTCGTCGGGCTTGAAGGGCAGCGGCTCGATCGGGTTCGACTTGGGATCGAAGAAGTCGATGTTGACGAACTTCACGCCGGTGATGCCCTGCGATCCGAGCTGCGCGCGCACGTCGTCCGGTAGCGCGAAATGCGGGCGGAGCACGTCGATCTTCTCCGTGCGCTCGGCTAGCCCGAGGCGCCGCAGCGCGTCGACCTCGAGCGCGAGCGTGACGTCGACGTGGCGGCGATCGGGCGCGATCTGCGTCGACGACACGCTCCCGATGGACACGCCGCGGTACTTCACCGGCGCGCCGACCTCGAGCCCCTGCACCGACTCGTCGAAGTACGTGTGATATGCGACGGTCTCCTCGCGCAGCCCGATGCCCAGCCCGAACGCCGCGGCGACGAGGGCGACGAGGCCGATCAGCACGAAGAGCCCGAGCTTGAAGTACGTCTTACCCGCCGCCATCACGCCGCCTCGGGAGCTCGGAGGAAGAAGCCGCTCACGCGCGGATCGGTGCTCGCCCGCAGCTCCTCGGGCGTGCCGGACGCGATGATGGAGCGGCTCGCGGCGTCGAGCATCACGCAGCGATCGACGATCGTGAGGATGCTCCGCAGCTCGTGCGTGACCAGCACCACCGTGAGGCCGAGGACGTGCTTGAGCGTGAGGATCAGCCGATCGAGCTCCGACGACGTCACCGGGTCGAGGCCCGAGGACGGCTCGTCGAGGAACAGGAGCGACGGCTCGAGGGCCATCGCACGGGCGATGGCCGCGCGCTTCTTCATGCCGCCGGAGAGCTCGGACGGCAGCTTGTGCTCCGCGGCCTCGAGCCCGACGAGGCGCAGCTTCGCGCGCACGATCGCACCGATTGCGTCGGGCGGCAGATCGGTCCAGCGCTTGATCGGCAGCGCGACGTTCTCGCCGACCTTCATCGAACCGAAGAGCGCGCCCTGCTGGAACATCACGCCGAAGCGCGGACGCTCGGCCTCGAGGGTCGGCCGCCCGATCCCCGCGATCTCGACCGAGCCCGCGATCGGCTCCTCGAGGCCGACGAGCACGCGCATGAGCGTCGACTTCCCCGAGCCGCTGCCGCCGAGGACGGCGAAGACCTCGCCCTCGAGCACCGCGAACGTCGCATGCTCGAGGAGGGGGCGCTCGCCGGGCCAGCCGACGGAGAGGTCGCGCACGGTGACGATGGAGCCGGCGCTCATGACTCGAACATCCGGAAGAACATGGTCAGGAGGGTGTCGAGGATGACGAGCGCGAACAGACAGATGACGACCGTGGTCGTGGTGCGCCGCCCGACGCCCTCGGCGCCGCCGCGCGTGGCGAAGCCTTGCTGGCAGCCGATGTGCGCCACCACGATCCCGAACACGACGCTCTTCACCAGGCCGGACCAGACGTCGGACACGACCACCGCGGTCTTCAGCTCCGCCAGGTAACCCGCGGCGGTGACGCCGAGCGTGGCGGAGCCGACGACCGCGCCGCCGGCGACGCCGACGACGTCGCCGAGGAGCGTGAGGACCGGCGCGACGAGCGCGAGCGCCACGACACGCGGCAGGACCAGCGTGCGCGTCGGCGAGAAGCCGAGCGTGCGCAGCGCATCGATCTCCTCCGACACCTTCATCGTGCCGAGCTCGGCGGCGTACGCGGCCCCCGAGCGCCCGCTCATGATGATCGCGGTCATGAGCGGCGAGAGCTCGCGCGTGACGGAGATGCCGACCACGTCCGCGACGTAGATGTTCGCGCCGTAGATCTTGAGCTGCTTCGCGGACTGGTACGCCATCACGATCCCGACGAGGAAGTTGAGGAGCGCGACGATGACCACGCCGTCGGCGCCGGCCCGCTCGGTCAGCTGGAGGACCGCGCGCCAGTTGCCGGTCGCGGGTCGCCGCACCACGCCCGCGACCCCGTGGGAGAGCTCGCCGATGAACGCGATCGCGCGGCTCGTCCGATCGGCCGCTGCACCCACGCTTCGCTCGAGCAGCGCGCGCACCGTGACCGTCGGCTCTTCGGGGAGGGGGCGGGGCGGGAGGTCGCCGCCGTAGAGGTGCACGAGCGGGCGGACGTGCTCGTCCGCACCGACGATGGTGGAGGCGACGCCGCGCAGCGCGAGCTCGGCACGGAGCTCGACGAGGAGCGACATGACCGCGCCGTCGACGACGCGCGCGTCCGACAGATCGAGGTCGAGCCGGCCGGCCCGCTGCGCCTCGACGTGCGATCGGAGCGAGCGCCAGATGTCCGCCGCGTCCGCCATGCGCAGCTCGCCCGCAAGGCGGACCGCGCCGTCGCGTCGAGCGATCTCGTAGAGCTCCGTGCCCCCCATGGCCTGGTCATGGGTTGGCAAATCGCGAGCCAGGAGGCGGCGCCGGGACGAGCTCCTCCTCGGCTCTCGCGCGCGCGGGCGATCGACCGCGGAGCACGACGCGCAGGATGCCCGGCAGCACGAAGACGGTGATCGCGGCGCCGTAGACGATGCCCACGATGACCACCGTCGCCAGCGGCCGCTGCACCTCCGCCCCCGCGCTCGTCGCGAGCGCCATGGGAAGGAAGCCGAGCGCCGCGGCCGCCGTCGTCGTGAGCACCGCCCGGAGGACGTGCGTGGTGCCCATCACGATCGCGAGCTCGAGGTCCGCGCCCTCGTCGAGACGGCGGCGCACCTCCGAGGTGAGGACCACGCCGTTCAGGACCGCGATGCCGCCGAGCGCGATGAAGCCGACCGCCGCGGGCAGGCTGAACGGATAGCCGCGTGCGAGCAGGCCCGCGATGCCTCCGGTGAGCGCGAAGGGAACGGTGACGAAGACCGCGACGGCGAACCGGAGCTCGCGGAACATCGCGAGCAGCATGCCGAAGATGATTGCCACGCAGACCGGCAGGACGACCGCGAGGCGCTTCTTCGCGCGCTCGAAGTTCTCGAACTGGCCGCCCCACTCGATGCGGTAGTCCTCCGGCAGCTCGATCTCGCCGCCGACCACCGCGCGCGCCTCGTCCACCCACGAGACGAGGTCGCGCCCCCGCAGGTTGACGTCGATGCGCACCGTCCTCTCGCGATCGATGCGCCGCACGCTCACCGTGCCCTCGCCCTCGTGGATGTCCATCACCTCGCGGAGCGGGACCTCGCGCCCGCTCGAGCCGGGGACGAACAGATCGGCGATGGCCTGCTTCGTCGCCTCGAGCGGCGGCTGGAGCACGCGCAGATCGAAGCGGCGGTTGCCCTCGTACACCGAGCCGACGTCGACCCCTTCGCGGCACGCGGCGATCACGAGGAACGCGTCCTCGACGCGGACGCCGTAGCGCGCCATCTTCTCCCGGTTCGCCTGCACGTCGATGATCGGCTGGCCGATGAGGCGCTCGATGCGCACGTCGCCGGTGCCGCGGATGCTCTTCAGCCGGTCGCCGACGCGGTCGGCGAGCTTCGCGAGCTCGGCGATGTCCTTGCCGAAGACGTTCACCGCGACGTCGGCGCGCGAGCCGCTGATGAGCTCGTTGGTCTTGTTCTCGATCGGCTGCGACACCGACACGAACGTGCTCGGCACCTCGGCCTCGATCTTGTTCTTGATCGCGGTGGAGAGCGCGTCGAAGTCGTGCGCCGTCTTCCAGGAGTCCACGGGCGCGAGGGCGACCAGCACGTCGGTGCTGTCGTTGCCCACCGGATCGACCGCGAGCTCCGCCCGCCCGGTCATGCCGAGCGTCTTCTGCACCTCGGGGAACGTGGCGAGGACGCGCTCGACCCGGAGATCGAGGTCGCGCGCAGCGGTGAGGCTGATGCTGGGGGCGCGCATGATCGTGAGGAGCGCGTCGCCCTCGAAGATGCGCGGCACGAAGTCGGCGCCCGAGCCGGCGAAGGCGACGCCCGACGCCCCGAGGAGGACGACCGCGAGAGCGAATGCCGCCCAGCGGAGGCGCAGCACCGCCGGCGCGATGCGCGCGTACGCCCGGCCGACGGCCTCGACCCAGCGCGGCCCGTGCCCCTTCTGCGGCGGGACGAGCGTGACGAGCAGCGGAGGGAAGAACACGAGCGCGAAGAGCAGCGCGCCGAACAGCGCGCACGCCATCGTGATCGCCATCGGGCGGAACATCTTGCCCTCGGTGCCCTCGAGCGAGAGCAGCGGGACGTAGACGAGCGTGATGATCGCGACGGCGAAGCCGACGGGCCGGGCGACGCTCCCGGCGAGCGCCCCGTACTCCTCGCGGCGCGCCTTGCCCACGAGCGCGCGGCCGGCGGTCGCCGCCACCACCGTCTCGAGGATGACGATGGGACCGTCGACGAGGAAGCCGAAGTCGATCGCGCCGAGCGACATCAGGTCGCCGGTGACGCCGAACGCATGCATCCCGACGAGCGCGACGCTCATGGACGCGGGGATGCCGAGGACGACGGCGATCGCGCCGCGGAGGGTGCCGAGGAAGAGGGCGAGGACGACGGTGACGATGACGATCGCCTCGACGAGGTTCTTCGCGACCGTGCCGAGCGTGCGCCCGACGAACTCCGAGCGATCGTAGACCACGTCGATGGTGACGCCGGCCGGGAGGTCGCGGCGGATCTCCTCGACGCGCGCCTTCACCGCGAGGACCACGTCGCGGCTGTTCGAGCCGAGGAGCATCAGGACCGTGCCGGAGACCGCCTCCTCCTTGCCGTCGTAGGTGATCGCGCCGTAGCGGAGCGCGTGGCCGATGCGCACGTCGGCCACCGTCCCGGCGACGACCGGCGCGCCGTCGGGCGGCGTGGCCACCACCACCGAGGCGATCTCGCGTTCGTCGTGGAGCATGCCGCGTCCCGAGATGACGAACGACTCGTCGTTGCGCTCGAGGTACCCGCCGCCGGTGTTCATGTTCGCGGCGCGGAGCGCCTGCGTGAGGTTCCGCAGCTGGAGGCCCAGCGCGCGCAGGCGCTCGGGGTACGCGACGACCTGGAACTGCTTCAGCTCTCCGCCCTGCGTCTTGACGTCGATCACGCCGGGGACGCTCCGGAGGCTCGGCACGACCTCCCAGTCGAGCATCGTCCGCAGCTGCATCGGCGTGTGCCGGTCCGATCGCAGGACGAACTGGTAGATCTCGCCGAGGCCGGTCGACACCGGCGCGAGCTCCGGGACGGTCGCCGTGGGCGGGAGGGCGACGTCGCGCAGGCGCTCGAGCACGATCTGCCGCGCGCGCCAGACGTCGGTGCCGTCCTCGAAGATGACGGTGACCGTCGACAGACCGGTGCGCGAGACGCTGCGGAGCTCGGTGCCGCGCGGGACGCCGTTGAGGGCGATCTCGATGGGCACCGTCACCGTGCGCTCGACGTCCGTCGGGGCCATCCCCGGCGCGGTCGTCAGCACGGTGACCTGGATGGTGGACGTGTCCGGCATCGCGTCGACCGGAAGGCGCACGGCCGCGAGCGTGCCGATGCCGAGGAGCAGCGCGAACAGGACGAGCATCGTCACACGCAGGCGGATGCAGAGCTCGACGAGACGCGCCAGCATGGATCCCTCGCTCACCGGAACAGCTCGCTCTTGAGCGCGAGGACGTTCTTCGAGACCACCGCCTCGCCCTCGGCGACGCCGCTCTTCACCTCGACGCGATCGCCGGCGTCGATCCCGAGCTCCACCTTGCGCGCGACGAAGCGGGTCGGGGACTCGGCGACGAACACGGTGGGGACGCCGTCGACCGTGGTGACCGCGCTCGCCGGGACCGAGAGCGCGGTGCGCGCGCCGCCGCTCGCACGGATCGTCGCCTTCACCGCCTGGCCGGGGCGGAGCAGGCGCTCTTCGTTGGCCACCTCGACGCGCACGTCGGCGGTGTGCGTCTCGGGATCGATCACCGAGCCGACGTGCGCGACCTTGCCGGCGATGACGCGATCGGGATCGGCGAGCGGTCGGATCTCGACGGCGTCGCCCTCGCGGAGCGGCTCGAGATGCCGCTCGTAGACGCGGAGGAGCACCCAGAGCCGATCGAGGCTGCCGACGCGGAACGCCACCAGCCCCGGGCCCACGCTCTGGCCGGGTGCGATCGATCGCTCGGCCACCACGCCGGAGACGGGCGCGCGCAGCTCGGACACGCCGGTCTTCGCGCGGCTTCCTCCGAGCGCCGCGACGCGCTCGCGCGCCGCCTGCTGGAGGGCGATCTGCTCGGCGAGCTCGGCGTTCGCCTGCTCGTACTCGCGCGCGGTGGTGAGCCCCTGGTCGAGGAGCGAGCGCTCGCGCTCGGCGTTCAGCTCAGCGGCACGCCTCTTGGCCGCCGCGATCCGCTCGTCCGCCTGCGCCTCGGCGAGGCCGGGTGACTCGATCACCGCGAGCACGTCTCCGCGCTGAACGACGTTGCCCTCGACGTAGCGGACCTCGCGCACGATCCCGGAGCCGCGCGCGCCGACCGCGGCGACGAGGGTCGGGTCGAACGCCGCTTCGCCCACCACCGTCACCAGCGGCGCGAGCGGCCCGCGCGCCGCGGGCTCGGTCGCGATCCCCGCGGCGTCACGCAGCTCGGTCGTGAGCTCGAGCGCGTTGCCCGCATGCTTCGGGACCTCCGAGCGGAGCGCGGGGGGCGGAGCGATCGCAGGACGACGCGCGGCGACGGTCGCGACGATCACCGCGAGCACGGTGGCGGCGGCGGCGAGCGCGAGCGCGAGCAGGCGCGTCTTCGCGGACGCCCTCTCGTCCGACTCCGCTCCGGCGACGTCGCTCATGCTCGGCCGCCAAGCAACAGCGGGGCCGGCCGCCGCCGGAGCTCGTGCGGGCGCGCGGCCGCGCGTCAGCCATGGCCGTGGATGACGGCCTCGATGTTGTGCCCGTCGGGATCGAGCACGAACGCCCCGTAATAGCCGGGGTGGTACTGCGGCCGCACGCCGGGCGCGCCGTTGTCCTTGCCGCCGGCCTCGATCGCCGCCTTGTAGAATGCATCGACCTCCTCGCGGCTCCGCGCGGCGAGCGCCACGTGGACCGGCGTGGGCCGGCGCACCTGCTCGTCGCTCTGGAAGTCCGCCTTGCCTCCGCCGATCCAGAAGTCCGGCTTGTTGCCGCGGCCGTACCCGCACACGTTGCCGAACTCCATGATCATGGTGATGCCGAGCGGCGCGAGCGCCTTGTCGTAGAACGCGCGGGCGCGGGCGTAGTCGGTGACGTTGAGAGAGAGGTGATCGATCGAGCTCATGGCCCGGCATCCTAACGCCGGCGGGTGCGCCGCAAGAAGCGTGGAGCCCACCAGTTGCCTTCCCCGAGGAGGCGCATCGTCGCGGGTACGAGGAGCACGCGCACGAGCGTCGCATCGAGGGCGACGGCGAGGGCCATGCCGACGCCCATCGCGGTCATCACGACGACGCGCGCGAACGCGAACGCCGAGAACACGCAGACCATGATCGCCGCGGCGCTGGTGATGAGCCCGGCGGTCTTCTCGAGGCCCTCGCCGACGGCCGCCTCGTTGTCGCCCGTGCGCTCCCACGCCTCCTTCATGCGGGAGAGCATCAGGACCTCGTAGTCCATCGACAGCCCGAACAGCGCACAGAAGAGGAGGACCGGCAGCGCCGGCTCGAGCGGGCCGCCCGGTCCGGAGATCAGGTGCCCGTCCTGGAAGATCCACACGAGCGCGCCGAACGATCCGGCGATCGAGACCGCGTTCATGAGCACCGCCTTCAGCGGCAGGAGCACCGACTCGAGCAGGACGAGCAGCACCACGAACGTGACCCCGACGACGAACGCGATCGCGCGCGGGGCACGCGCGAGGACGAACGCGGTGGTGTCGACGTCGAGCGCGGTCTGTCCGCCGACGACGAGGGTGCCGTCACCGGCGGTCCGTTCGCTGCGGATCGCGCGCACCGCGTCGCGCGCGCGCTCGCCCTCGGGCGGACCGTCGAGCGTCACGCGGAGGAGCACCGCGCGCTCGCCGACCGTGAGGCGCTTGCCCATCTCCACGAGCGGGGCGGCGATCTCCGAGGGCTGGAGGAGCGTCGCGACGAGGTCCTCCTTCGCCGCCTCGGGGTCTTCCGGCTCGTCGTCGTCCGGCGCGCGCGGTCGATCGACGATGCTCTCCACCTTCTTCACGCCCGGGATCTTCGCCATGCGCCGCGAGAGATCGAAGAGCGCGCGGATGCGCTTCTCGTCGAGCGCCGGAGCGGAGGGGAACGTCACCACCACGTCGGCGTGCGCCGCCGTCTCGTCGGGGAAGTCCTCCGCGAGGCGGCCCCACGCGTCGCGCGCCTCGACGCCGGTGGGCAGCACGCGCACGTCCGCGGCCGCGAGGCGGAGGTGGAGGAACGGCGAGCCCAGCGCGAGCAGCACCGCGAGCGTCGGCACGAGGACGAGCACCGGACGGCGCATGACCCACGTCGCCATGCGATGCCACGCGCCCTCCGCGAGGCGGGTCTCGGGCAGCGGCAGGCGCCCCGCGTGGATGCGCGGACCGAGCACCGCGAGGAGCGCGGGGAGGAACGTGAGCGCGAACAGGACGCCGAACGCGACGACGATCGCTCCGCCGACGCCCATCGCGAAGAGGAACGATCCGCGGAAGAAGAAGAGGCCCGCGAGCCCGGTGGCGACCGCGAGCCCGGAGAAGCCGACCACCTTGCCGGCGTAGCCCATCGTCCGCACGAGGGCCTCGCGGTACGGGTGACCCGCGGCGAGCTCCTCGCGGTAGCGGCTGACGGTGAAGAGCGAGTAGTCGATCGCCACGCCGAGGCCGACGAGCGAGCAGATGTTCACCGTGTACTGCGCGAGATCGGTCACGTGCGCGAGCGCGAGGACGACGGCGATCCCGCACATGACCGCGAGCGCCCCGACGCCCACCGGGAGGAGCGCCGCGACGGCGGTGCGGAACACGAGGAGGAGCACGAGCACCGCGAGCGGCAGCGAGACGAGCTCGGCGATCACCAGGTCGTGCTCCAGCGTCGCGTCGAGGTCGTGCATGTACGCGACCTGTCCGGTCACCGCGATGGCGAGCCGATCCGAGCGGAGCTTCGCGCGGACGCCTTCGTACGCCGCACGCGCCGCCTTGAAGTCGCCGGCGAGCGTCACCAGCGCGAACGCCGCCTTCGCGCGCGGCGCCACCATGCGAGGCACCATCGGAGCGGGCGCGTTCCGCGGCTCGAGCACCTGCGCGACGCGCGGATCGTGCGCGAGGGGCGCGAGCGCGGCGGACATCGCGTCCTGGAACTCCTGGCCGTTCGGATCGAGCTCCGCGCTCCGGAAGTGCACGATCAGCGTCGTCGCGATCGGCATCCCGGTGATCGACGCGGCGAGGCGATCGGCCTCGCCGGCCTCGAGGCCCTCGATGGTCGCGCTCGTCAGCGGTCCGCCGCGTACGAGCGACACGATCGCGAGCACGAGCAGGACCCCGGAGGCGATCAGCGCCGGCCAGCGCCGCGCGTGGATGAACGCTCCGAGACGCTCGAACGCGGTCACAGCGGGATCTCGAGGAAGAAGAAGCCGGACCAGAGATAGCCCGCGCTGCGGAACCCCGGATATCCGGGGTTGTTCGTCTGCACGCCCGCGGCGCCGGGCACCGGATCGCGCGTCGACTCGAAGCGCGCGTCGTCGGGCAGCTCGTCGACGATGCGCGACGGGTCCTTCGTGTTGCTCCGCGGGACGAGGCGCGTGGCGCCGAGCTGGAGGCCGGGACGCACGTACGATCCCGCGAGCGGGATCTTCACGTCGGCCCCGAGCGTGAGCCCGACGCGGTCGTTGTCGACGTAGTTCGAACGGCCGACCTGCTCCGGCACCGGCGACGGGGCGAACGACAGATCGACGAAGCCGCGCGCCGGGCCGAGGAAGTGGCGGACGCCGGCGGTGACGCTCGTGGTGTCCTTCCATCCGAGGTCCGATCCGTAGTCGGCGGGGTTCGCTCCGTGCCGGTCCTCGTACGACGACCACGTCGCGTGCTTCAGCGATGCGGCGATCGCGAGGCGCTGCGTCCCGCGCTCGAGCACGTCGACCTCGGCGCCGATGCCCACGCGCCACGGCAGCCAGTGGTAGACGTCTCGTCGCGTGGTGCCCGACTGCGTGCCGGAGGGCAGCGTCGCGCTCACCGTGGTCTCGAGCTCGAACGACTGCGGCGCGTGGAGCGTCGCGCCGATGCGCACGGTGCGTGCCGGCGTCCAGCGGACGCCGAGCACGGGCGCGAGGTCGACCTGCGTGCGCGTCTGCGTGTCGAGCAAGAGGAGGTCGTAGTTCGTCGCGTCGCGGACGTAGGTCGACGCGGTGGCACCGTTCGCCAGCGCGAGCGTCACCGACAGGCCCACCGAGAGGCTCGGGAGCACGCGCACCGCGCCGCCGCCGGCGAACGAGAGCGACGTCATGCGATCGCCGTAGAGCTCGGGGTGGAGCGAGTTGGTGAACAGCGCCTCGCGCTCGTCGGCGTAGAACGAGCGCGCGGTCACGAAGCTGCTCACCGGCAGCATGGTGTAGAGGCCGATCGTCTCGCGCTCCTTCGCGATGCTCTTCACCAGGCCGAGCGTGACGTACGAGCGGGTGACGCCGCTCGAGCCGCTGCCCTGCCGCGGCCGCGCCGGGAGGCCGGGATCCGGGCACGTGCCGGGCTCGGTCCCGCCGGGGCATCCGTCGCGGAGCCACGCGGTGGGCATGCGATCGTTCGGGATCGGCGCGCCGTCGCCGCCGACGACGTCGCGCGATCCGACGGCGAGCGGCACGTCGGTCCCGGGAGGACGGCCGTCGAGCGTCACCCCGAGCTGCTCGGAGACGAGGCCGTACGAGACGAGGAAGCCGTCCTCCGCGTCGAGGAGCAGCGCGGGGTTCGCGTACGTGGACGCCGCGCCGGGTCCGCTCACGACGCCCTGCGCGCCGGCGTTGCCGCCGACCGGGCCCGCGGTCTCGAACAGCGGCGACGCGCTCGCGGGCGCGGAGATCGAGAGGACGACGACGGCGAACGCGATCGAGCGGAGGCGCATCACGGGACGCTGGGATCGTGCGGGAGGATGAGACGGACGTTCGCGCACGTCGCGAGATCGTCGTCGACGTCGGCGCGCGGGACGTTGCGCATGACCTGCCGCACGCGGACGCCGTCGGGCGCGCGACCGACGTACGCGAGCTCGATGCGCGGGGGGATGTCCTTGGCGACGCGGGCGAGCGAGCGGAGGAGGCCGCACGACGTGCCGCACTCGCTCACGCGGAGCACGTTCTCCTGGAGATCGAACCCGCCGGGAACGACGAAGCGGAGCGCCCCGGCCGGGACCGAGCCGCCCTCCGGCGTCGCGAACTCCTTCCAGTCGCGCTGCGCGGAGTTGCGTACGCCCTTGGCGAGGCCCTCGACCTGGAACGCCAGGCCGGGCGCGCCGTCGCCGTCGGGATCGGTCGCGCCCTCCGGGTACTCCGTCGTCGACGCCGGGTCCTTCACCGCGGGCAGCGGCGGGAGCGACGCGAGATCGGGCTTCGCGAGGAAGTCCGCCGGCAGGAACGCGTCGGTCACCCCGCGCACCGCGTACCAGCGATCGAGCGACATCGCGCAGCCGCCGGGGACCGCGCGCGCCGTGCCCTTGCGTGCGGGCCGGCCGGAGCTCCCGTCCATCGCGCTCCCGTGCAGGATCGAGCGGAGGCTGCTCGGCATGTAGCGGACGGTGGCGCTGCCGGTGACGAGGAGACCGCAGTCGAGCGACTCGCGGATGACGAAGCCGTCACCTTCCTGCTCGAGGCGGAAGAAGAACCAGTTGCTGGTGACCTGGACGCTCCCGAGGATGGGCTCGCGCAGATAGGTCGATTGCCGCGCGGCCCAGTACCCCGTGGTCTCGCACTCGGCCTCGCGTCGCGGCGACGCGCAGCTCGGCCCGGTCCCGATCACGCCGTCGCCGCACGTCGTGGAGCAGCCGTCCTTCGTGCAGGTCCAGGTCGGCACCACGCGGCATTCGATGCAGCCCTCGCTCGCGACGTCGCACGACTCGCCCGGCTCGACCACGCCGTTCCCGCAGGTCGCGCTGATCTCGGGATCGGGCAGCACGACGTCGTGCACGCACGCCGGGGCGACGCCGAGGATGCCCGCGGTGAGGAGGAGGACGGACTGGACGCGCAAGAAGCGGCGCATCGGTTGCGACTAGAGCACAACTCGAGCTCGCTTGCTCTCGCGACCGGCACCGGGCGTGCAATCCGACGAGCGACGGAGGGAGGGACGCTCGTGGAGCGATCGATGCGGCATCCGAGGATCCTCGACGTGATGCGCGCGGTGCGCGCGGTCGCCCGGGCGCACGAGGAGATCCGAGCGTTCTGGTATGCGCCGACGAGACGCCTCCCGCTCGGGGGCGATGCCTCGGCGCCGTCGCGCGTCCCGGAGATCGAGGTCGTCGTCGAGCCGCGCGCGGGCGCGGCGCCCGACTTCGCACGGCTCGGCCGCGAGCTCTCCGATCTCCTCCGGCCCGCGGTCGTGCACGTGCGCGCATACCGCGGAGACGCGGAGGAACGACACCTCTTCCGGCTGACGAGCCGGGCGGAGGTCTTCGAACGACGAGCCCATGGAGAAGGATCATGATGGGAAGAGCCGCGACCGCGCAGCCCGCGACCACGAAGGCGGTCGACACGCTGGGTGCGATCCATCTCGCCGTCGAGCGGCAGCACGACCGCGCGTCCGTCCTCACGCGCTCCGACGGCAAGGGCGGCTGGTATTCCACGCCCGACTGGCGGCTGCACCGCCACATCGTGCGCATCGCGCTCTACCTCCGCGAGCGCACGGGCATGCGGCCCGGCCACGCCGTCGCGCTCGTCGGACCGATCACGCCCGAGTGGGTGGTCGTCGACTGGGCGACGGTCACCCAGGGCGCGACCGTGGTCGTCCTCGGCGCCGAGCCGACCGACGCCGCGCTCGATCTCGCATGGTCGCGGTTCGCGCCGCGTGCGGTGTTCGTCGCCGGCGAAGAGGCGCGCCGGCGCATCCTTGCCCGCGGCGGCGAGAGCACCGTCGTCGCGTTCGAGGACGAGGCGCCGGACGGGACCGCCACGTTCCGGCAGGTCCTCGACCTCGGCGGGACCCTCGACACGGCGGAGCGCGCCGGCGCATTTCGCGACCTCGCACGGGCGATCGACCCCGGCAGCGACGCGGTCGCGCACGTCGTGAGCGTCGCCGACGGAGCTCCCCGGCGCGAGGTCCTCACGCATGCGGATGTGATCGCAAAGCGCCAAGGCATCTTGGCGAAGCACCCGTCCGCACGGGGCGCGGTCGCCTACGTGCGGCCGGACGCGCTCTCGATCGACGCGCACGTCGCTCTCTACGCATTCGTGGGCGACGGCGCGACCTCGACGGTGATCGGGACCGCCGGCAGGGAGCTCGAGGAAATCGCGCGGCTCGGTCCTGGCATGGTCGTCACGCGTTCCGGCGTGGTCGCGGCTGACGGCAAGCGCAGCACGAACGGCGCCGGAGGTCTCAGGGGGTTGCTCGAGCGGAAGCTCGGTGGCGGGTTCGGAGGTAGCAGATGAAGGCCATGCTCGAAGTGGTTCTCAAGGAGATCGCCAACGCTGGGTGGCACGGTTTCCAGGGCGTGAACACGAAGGTCCCGGAGAGCGAGTCTCCGAGCCCGGAGTGGGCACCTGGCCCGCTCCTCAAGAGCCGCGAGCGCAGCCGACCTCCGCTCGGGTGGCCGCGCGAGACCGACTCGCTGTGCCCGCGCTGCGTGATCGAGACGCGCACCGCGATCATCAACGGAGAGCGTGACCTCTCGGACCTCGTCGACGGGCACGTGGGCGAGGTGAAGGCGCGCATCCTCGAGGAGGACGGCCGCCTGGTCATCCGGAAGACGTGCCCCGATCACGGCACGTTCGAGGACCTCCTCTCGATCGATCCGGAGTTCAGCCGGATCATCGAGGCGCGCTATCCGGGGCGCGACTTCCGCACGTTCGGCGACGACCTGATCCACCGTCATGGCACCTCGACGATCAAGTACGGGCGCGGCGCGGTCCTCACCATCGACCTGACGAACCGCTGCAACATGATGTGCAACCCGTGCTTCATGGACGCGAACCAGGTCGGCTACGTCCACGAGCTCACGCTCGACGAGATCAAGGAGATCCTCGACGACTCGATCTCGTTCAAGCCGCGCCGTCAGATGACCGTGCAGTTCTCGGGAGGCGAGCCGACGATGTCGCCTCACTTCCTCGAGGCGTGCCGCTACGCGAAGGACGTCGGCTACTTCGCGGTGCAGGCGGCGACCAACGGCCTGCGCTTCGCGCTCGAGCCGGAGTTCGCCTACCAGGCGAAGGAGGCCGGGCTCGACCTCACCTACTTCCAGTTCGACGGCGTGACGAACGACGCGAACAGCCATCGCCACATCACGAACCTGTTCGACGTGAAGCAGAAGGCGATCGACGTCATGTACGAGGCCGGCATCGACATCCTGCCGGTCACGACGGTGGTCAACGGCGTGAACTCGGATCAGGTCGGACCGATCCTCGACTTCGTCCTCCAGAACAGCCACCGCATGGGCGGCGTGTCGTTCCAGCCGGTGTCGTTCACCGGGCGCGACGAGGAGATCTCCGACGAGGACCGGCGTCGCCAGCGCTACACCATCTCGCACATGGCGCACGAGTTCCGGCGCTACTACGACGGCAAGATCGACCCGTACCGCGACTGGTTCCCGCTCGGGGCGATGGGCGCGTTCAGCGCGCTCGCCGACCACCTGCGGTCGCTCTCCGGTCCCGAGGGTCCGAGCATGGGCGCGCTCGCGTGCTCGTGCCATCCGAACTGCGGCTCGAGCATCCTGATCATCGCGAACCGCAAGACGAAGGCGTGGTCGGCGATCACCCAGTTCTTCGACATGGAGAACTTCATGCGCGACATCGCGGTCATCTGCGATACCGCGCGCGGTCGCCAGCTCACGATGGTGCAGGTCGCGCTGTCGTTCATCCGCAACTTCGACGCGAAGAAGACGCCGGCCGGGCTCACGCTCGGCGAGTTCGCGAAGCTCTTCTTCAACGGGAAGATGGGCGGCACGATGGGCAAGAAGATGCGCGAGCAGGACTGGACGGTCCTGTGGGTCGGCGGCATGTGGTTCCAGGACCTCTGGACCTACGACTTCCGCCGCACCGAGATGTGCGTCATCCCGTACGCCACGCAGGAGGGCGAGATCTCGTTCTGCGCATACAACACGGGCGTCGGCTGGCGGCAGATCGTCGAGAACATGCACACCGTGGCGAAGACGAAGGACTGGTTCGCCACGCGCGGTCGTCACCAGATCTACGCGGGCAACCGTCCGATGGACGTCCCCGAGCGGCGGCGCCTGCCGGTGTTCGGCGCGCAGGCTCCGGCCAAGACGATCCCCGGGGCGCACATCACGGCGCGCGGCTGACGTGGGCGAGGGGGAGGTGGGCACGGGGCACCGCGCAGCGCGCGCGGTGCTCGCGCTTCTCGCGGGCTGCGCCTTCGCCGTCGCGTGCGGCTGGCTGCTCGACGTCCGTCCGCGGGAGCTCGCCGCGCACTTCCGCGGCGTGTCGTCGACCACCGTCGCGTTCTGCCTCCTCTCGGCGTGCCTCGTGTACGCGCTCCAGGCGTTCCGGCGCCACCTGGTCATGCGCCAGCACGCGCCGCTCCGTTACGGCGACGTCGTCGCGGGGCACGTGCTCGGTACCGCGTTCAACACGCTCTTGCCCGCGCGCGGCGGCGACGTCATCCGCGTCGAGTACTTCGCGCGGCGGAGCAAGCGGAGCCGCTCGACGCTCGTGGGCGTCGAGCTCGTCGATCGCTGGCTCCACTGCGCGGGTTGGTTCCCTCCGCTCGCGATCTTCGCCGTGGCCGGCGCGCTGCCGGGATGGTTCGGCGCGGGCTTCGGCGTCGCGTCGGCCGTGCTCGCCGGCTGGGCGATCGGCATGGCGCTCGTCGCGCGCCGCCGGGCGCTCGCGCCGGACGCGTCGCGGCTCCATCGCATCGTCGGATCGATCCGTCTCGGGCTCGGCGGCTTCCGCACGCGGCGCACGGTGTGGATCGCGCTGATCGTCGCGCCCCTGCCGTGGCTCTGGGAGGCGGCCGCGCTCGACTTCGCCGCGCACACGTTCGGCATCGAGCTGCCGTTCGCCGGCGCGTTCGCCGTGCTCGTCGCCTCGAACATCGCCACGATGGTGCCGTCGCCCGGCTCGGTGGGATCGGTCGAGGCGGGCGGCGCCTTCGCGCTCGCGCTGCTCGGTGTCGATCACTCCGCGGCGCTGGCGTTCATGTTCGTCTACCACCTCACGCAGCTCGCGCCGGCGGTGCTCGCCGGTCTCGCCGTGCTCGTCGTGCGGGCCGCGTCGGGACGGCGTCAGCGCTCGAGCGACTCGACGAGCGTCGACGCCGGCTCGCCGGCGGCGGCCATCGCCATCGCGCCGCCGGCGACCCACAGGGCGGCGCACGCTCCGAGGAACGCGGTGGCGGACATCGAAGGCGCGCGCACGCTGTAGGCCATCGGGGAGATAGGCCGTGCCGGCCCGGACACCGCGGAATTCGCGGCGGGAAGGCGCCGGCCTTCGTGTGCACGCACGGAGCCCGTCCGTGCGCGCACCGTCGCTGTCGTCAGAAGCGGCCGGCCTGGAAGTCGGCGATCGCCTGCTCGATCTCCTCGGGCGTGTTCATCACGAACGGTCCGTACTGGACGACCGGCTCGCGGAGCGGCTTGCCCGCGACGAGCAGCACGCGCACGGGCGCGGTCTTCGCCTCGAGATGGATCGAGTCGCCGTCGGTGAGCACGCCGAGCTCGCCGCGTGCGAGCTCCTTTCCGCCCGCGAGGACGGAGCTGCCCTCGAAGACGTAGAGGAAGCCCTTGTGCCCGGGCGGGACGGGGATGGTGCCGGAGGTGCCTGCCGCGAGCGACACGTCGACGTAGATCGGCTCGGTCGCGCGGCCCGCGATCGGACCCTCGACGCCGCCGACGCGTCCGCCGAGCACGCGCGCCTCCGCGCCGCCGTCGAGCTTCGCGAGCGGGATGCGATCGCGCTCGAACGCGCGGTACTCGGGATCGCGCAGCTTGTCCTTCGCCGGGAGGTTGAGCCAGAGCTGGAATCCGCGGATCGCGCCCTCGCGCTGCTCCGGGATCTCCGCGTGCACGATGCCGCGCCCCGCCGTCATCCACTGGGCGCTGCCGGAGTCGGAGACGACCTCGTTGCCCTTGTTGTCGCGATGACGGAAGCGGCCCTGGATCATGTACGTGATGGTCTCGAAGCCGCGATGCGGGTGCTCGGGGAACCCGGCGATGTAGTCGTCGGGATTGTCCGAGCCGAAGTCGTCGAGCATCAGGAAGGGGTCCACGCTCCGGAGGACCGGCGTCCCGATGAGGCGCGTGAGCTTCACGCCGGCGCCGTCACTGGTCTTCATTCCGCGGACGCTGCGTTCGATCGTTCGGGTCATGGCGCTCACAGTAAGAACGAGGGAGACGACGCAGAAGGTGCGCGCCGGGAACGCATCGTTGCGCCCGCGCGAACGGTGCCTCGGCGTTCAGAGCGGCTTGCGCGACAGCCCGGGCGGAGGACGGCCGAGCTCGTTCGCGTGGGCCTTCGTCGCCGCCTCGCGGAGCTTCGAAGGCGGCGCCTCGAGCAGCGCCTTCGCGCGCCGCGCGAACGCATCCGCGAACGTCTCGTCGGGGCCGGCCGGCGGGATCGCGAGCGCATCGGCGACGGCCGCGAGCGCCTTGTTCGCCGCGTTCCGGTCGTCCCAGGCCGCGTGCGCGTCCTTCGCCGTGCGGATGTCGAGCCAGAGCGCGAGCCGAGGGCACGGCTGCGGTCGCGCGAGCACCCCGAGCATCGCCGCGAGGATCGCGTCGTGGCGCGACACCGGGACGTCGGTGCCGGCCTCCTTCGTCTTCTGCTCGGCGAGGCGACCGGCGAACTGATCCTCCTGGATGCGCGCGAGCTCGGCGATCACCGGCGCGAGCGGCCTGGCGTAGACCTTCATGCGGCCGTCGATGCGGAGGACCTCGTCCGCGAGCTTCTTCTCGAACGCGGTGCCGCTCATCCGATCGAGGTTGCGCACGAGGGACGGCGACAGGCGGATGCGCGACGTCGCCTCGACGTCGATGCCCATCTTGTTCATCGAGACCATCGCGTCGTTGCGCCGGGCGATGGCCGAGTGGAGCGTCTGCGCGTCGGCCGGCTCGAGCTTCGCGAACGCGCGGACCTCCGACGTGACGAGCGCGCTCGCGGTGCGCGCGAGCTCGGCGCTCGGGCTCTTGTCGGCGTCGCTCCACTCCTCCGGGCCCATCGGGGTGCCCTTCGCGAGCGGCGTGAGCAGCACCTGTACGAGCTGCTCGTCCATGTGGTCGAGCGAGACGATCGCCCAGTCCTCGAGGTCGCCCTTGTAGAGCGCGCTGTCGAGCAGGTTGAGCTCGTCCATCCGGCGCCCGCGCGCGGCGCGGCGCGGCTGATCGCCGACCAGGATCTCGCTCCGGTCCTCGACGAAGTAGCTCGTCACCCAGACGCTGCGCTTGCCGGAGGTGCCGCTCGCGTACGCGTGGAGCAGCGCCGGCACGTGCGCCTTCGCGAGATCGGCGTCGAGCGCGTTGAGGTGGACGAGCAGCGGGCGGAGCGCGTCGTCCGTGCTCTCGGCCGACGAGCGCACCGCGTCGGGGATCGCGTCGAGCATGCTCGTGAGGTCGCCGTACGCGGCCGCGCCGATCTGCTTCTCGATCTCCGGCGAGAGCATCGCCGCGCGCGTCTCCGTGCGCCGCGTGGCCGTCCCCTTCGCGCCCGCCGCCACCACCGCGTCGGTGAGCGGCTCTCCGAGCGCCTTGCCGAACGGCGTCCGGCCGAACCTCTGCATCGGCGAGGGCAGCACGTACGGCCCCACCACCAGCGTCCCGGTCACGAGCGCGCTCGCGATCAGCACCGCGATCAGCGAGAGCGTCACCGGCCACGCCTTCCGCTTCGGGCGGGGCGGCGCCTCGATCGCCTCGGCGCTCCGATCGGCCGGAGCCACGCGGTACGCGCCGCCTCCCGGAGGCGCGGGCTTCGCCGCGGGCCGCTCGGGGAGGAAGGGCTTCGCCAGCGCCTCGAACGCGTCGTTCACCGCGCGCGCGTCGTCGGGATCGATCGCCGCGGGCGCGGACGGATGCGCGCGGAGGAACGCGAGGCGCAGCACGTGATCGCCGCGCGCGGACTTCGTCGCGGCCGAGGCATCGGCGATCGCCCGCCGGACGTTCTTGCGGATGAACGGGCGGAGGAAGGGATCGTACGAGGACGCCGGCACGCCCGCCGCCTCGGGCAGCCCGATCTCGGCGGCGCGCGCCAGGACGTCGAGGGTGGCGTTCTCCAGCATGGGCGGTCCGGGAGCCTAGCGCGCGCCGGGCGCCCCGCAACCGGCCCGGGGCCCCTATTTCTCCGTCTCCACCGCGGCGATGATCGCCGCGAGCGCCTCGTGCATCGCGCGCATCTTCGCGTCTCCGACGACCGCCCGCATCTCCTCCTCGATCCCGCGCAGGACCTCGAGCCCCTCGAGCAGCCCGCGGCGCCCCTTCTTGCTGAACCTCACGAGCTTCGCCCGGGCGTCGGCCGGATCGGCCACGCGCTCGAGCACCCCCAGCTCCTCCAGCTCGTCGACGAGCTGCCCGGCCGCCTGCTTGGTCGTCCCGAGCCGCCGCGCGATCTCGGTGAGGCGCGTCCCCTCCAGGTCGACGTGGGGGAAGAGCGCGGTGTGCGCCACGCGGATCCGCGGGTCGGTGCGCTCCTGCACGCGCGCGATCGCCCGCTCGTTGAGCAGGCGCGCCGCCTTGAAGAGCAGCTGCACCGTGCGCTGCGCCTTCTCCTTCTCCAGCTTGTCCCGGTACGCGTCCGACACCACGTACCGCACTGAACCACCTCCCGGGATATAGTCAAGCGTGCTTGACGAATTGGTCAAGCGTGCTTTACTAAGCGCGCATGCTGACGCCCATCGCTGAGAACGTCTTCGGCTTCGAGCAGGACCTCCGCCTCCCGGGCGGCATGCGGCTGCCGTCGCGCACCACCGTCGTGCGCCTCGCGGGCGGCGGCTTGGTCGTCCACTCCCCGCTCGCGATCGACGCGGCCGCGGGCAAGGCGATCGACGAGCTCGGCGAGGTGAAGGCGATCGTCGCGCCGAGCTGCGTCCACTACCTCTACCTGAAGGCGGCGACCGAGCGCTGGCCGAAGGCGCGCGTGCTCGGCGCCCCCGGGCTCGAGAAGAAGGTGCCGGGGCTGCCGTTCGAGGCCCTGCCCCACCACGGGGCGATCGCCGGCCTCGGCGACGACGGCGAGCTCGAGGTCCGGTGCATCGACGGTGTCCCGACGATGACCGAGCACGTGTTCCTCCATCGCGCGTCCCGCTCGCTGGTGGT
Organism: Labilithrix sp.; assembly: GCA_039809525.1. Lineage (GTDB taxonomy): Bacteria > Myxococcota_A > Polyangia > Polyangiales > Polyangiaceae > Labilithrix. The sequence goes on from JBDHVD010000042.1 coordinate 27,329, forward strand.
CACCGATCTGGTGTTCAACATCCGGCGCTGCCCCTCGTTCATGATGCGGATGTTCCTCCGCTTCGTCTCGCGCGCCTACGGCGGGACCGCGCAGAGCAACATGTGGCGCTGGTTCACCAAGGACGCCGCGGCCGCCGCCGAGAGCGCGAACGCGGTGCTCGCGTGGGACTACGAGCGCGTCGTCGTCGCCCACGGCGACGTCGTCGAGGCCGATGCGCGCGAGCAGATGCGCGTCGCGCTCGCGAAGATGACCGCCGCCGCTCCGCGGTCGAAGCTCCTCACCGCTGCATGACCTTCGCCAGCGCGAGCGCCTGACGCACGTCCTCGATCGACATCCCCGATCGCGCGGCGATCTCCGACGTCGTCGGCCTCCGACCCAGCTCGGCGACGAGCGCCCGCGCGGTGGTGATGACGACGCGGAGGCGCTCCTCGCCGCCGCCGCCCTCGGGGCCGATCACGCGGCGGCCCTCGCCCTCGAGCGCGTGCATGATCGTGTCGACGTCGTCGGTGGAGACGGCGTGCGTGCCGAGCGCCTCGCCGAGCGCGTCGAGCGACAGCTCGCCGGTGTCCTTGCTCGCGTCGAGCAGCTCGCGCAGCACCTTTTCGAGCTCGGGCTTCATGCTTCGGCGCTCCCCGGCAGCGGCGCGGGCCACAGCTTGCGGAAGCCCACCGCCACGACGGCGCCGTCGTCGCGCGCGACGAGCGCGCCCCAGCGGCACTTCTCGATCAGCTTGCCGTCGAGCAGCGTGCCCGCGTCGTCCGCGTACCGGATCGCCTGGCCCTCGACCATCCCGCCGAACACGCGCGCATCCGCCGCGAGCTTCACGAGCTCGTCGTCGAGCGGCCCCTCGTGCGGCTCGAGCTCCGCCGGCTGGAGGCGCCGCAGGCGAACGGGATCGAGCAGCACGTGGATCTCGTCCGCGCCGGCATAGACCACGACGCCCGCGCGCCGCTTCCCGCTCCCGAGCGCGAACGTGACCACGCGTCCGGGCGCGAAGCCCGCCGGCGCAGGCCCTCCATCCATGCGCCCGCCGAGGCGCGAGCGCGCGACCTCCATCGTCGGCTTCTTCGGCGGCGGCTTTCCGACGACGGGGAGGTTCTTCTTCGCCACGATCACCAACGATACTAGGTCGCGATGCGTTCGAGCGCGAGGACGGGGCGTCCGGCCGCACGCGATCCCTCGAGATCGATCGTCGCCTCGAAGAACCAGTCGTTGTCGCCCTCGGGATCGAGCAGCGACTGCCGCACCTTCCACGCGGTCTCGCCGCGCTCGAGGTGCATGTGCTTCGGCGCGCGCGCCTCGGGGTCGACGCGGATGGCCGAGTGCTCGGCGATGAACGGCTTCATCGCGACCTCGACGCGGGCGGCCTCGCGCGCCTCGAGCTCGGGGGCGGGCGCGATGATGCGCGCGCATTCCGTCCAGTCGGCCCGGGCGAGGGCGCGCACCAGACGGAACACCTCGTTCCGGATCAGCACGGTGAACGCCTTCTCGTCCTTCGTGACGTCGAGCGATCCCTGCGGCTCGAGCTCGTCCCGCTCCTTCGCCGGCTCGAACAGCTCGTAGGGGTTCTTGAGGCGCTCCCACTCGTCGAGCAGGCTCGCGTCGACCTGGCGGACGACGGCGCCGAACGTGGTCACGATCTCCTCGACCGCGTCGTTCCGCGCCCAGGCGGGCACCGTCTGCACGAGCGTCTTGTAGACGTCGGAGAGGTAGCGGAGGAGCAGGCCCTCGACGCGCTCGAGCCCGTACTCGCGCACGTACTCGGAGAACGACATGACGTTCTCGATCATGTCGCGCGCGATCGACTTCGGCCGGATGTTCTCCGCCTTCACCCACGGGTGCTTCCGCGCGAACTCGTTGAACGTGCCGTAGACGAACTCGGCGTTCGGCTTCGGGTACTCCATCTTGTCGAGCTCGGCGATGCGCTCGTCGTACTCGATGCCCGCGGCCTTCATCTCCGCCATCTTCTCGGTCTTCAGCTTGTCGAGCTGCCGCATGAGGATGACTTCGGGGTTCTCGAGCATCGACTCGACGAGCGTGAGGACGTCGAGCGCGTACGTCGGCGAGTCCACCTCGAGGAGCTTCAGCGTGTCGAGGAGCCAGAGCGAGAGCGCGTGGTGGAGCGAGAAGTCCTCGCCGAGATCGGCGTTGACGACGACGCGCCGGCGGCCGTCCTCGTCGTAGTCCAGCTCGAGGATGCCGGCGTCCTTCAGCGTCTTCACCATCTCGAGCGCCGTGCGGCCGAGGATGCGCTTCTGCGCGTCGCGCTCGTGCGACGCCTTGATGATGCGCGCGAGCGGCATGCACCCGCCGTCCTCTTCCCGCGCGAGCACGTTCACCACCATGCCGTGGGACACGCCGAACTTCGAGACGAGCGCCTCGGGCTGCGACTCGACGAGGCGCTTGAACGTGTTCTCGTCCCAGTGCACGTAGCCCTTCTCGGGCGGCTTTCGCCGGACGATGCGCTTCTTCTTCACCGGATCGTTGCCGGCCTTCGCCTCGAGCCGGAGGTTCTCGATGACGTGCTCCGGCGCGAGCGCGACGACGGTGCCGCGATCGTCGAAGCCCTTCCTGCCCGCGCGCCCGCTGATCTGCTGGAAGTCGCGCACGCTGAGGATCGCGGTCTTCTCTCCGTCGTACTTGCACAGCTTGGTGAAGAGCACCGTCCGGATCGGGACGTTCACGCCGACCCCGAGGGTGTCGGTGCCGCTGATGATCTTGAGCAGCCCCTTCTGCGCGAGCTTCTCGACGAGCAGCCGGTACTTGGGGAGCAGGCCCGCGTGGTGGATGCCGATGCCGTGGCGGATGAAGCGCTGGATCTCGCGCCCGTACGGGGAGTCGAAGCGCGCGTGCCCGGCGGTGAGCGCCTGGGCGATCTCCTTCTTCTCCTCCTTCGAGCAGTAGTCCATGCTCATGAGGTTCTGCGCTTCTTCGGCGGTCTGCCGCTGCGTGAAGCTCACGATGTAGACGGGCGCGCGGCCCTTCGTGACGAGGTCGTGCACCGTCTCGTGCAGCGGCGACGTGCGGTACTCGAAGTCGAGCGGCACCGGCCGATCGAACGAGCGCACCACCGCGGTGCGCTTCTTCGTCAGATCGGTGAGGTGCTTCGCGAACGGCTCCGGATCGCCGAAGGTCGCGCTCATGAGGAGGAAGCGCGTGTGCGGCAGCGTGAGGAGCGGGATCTGCCAGGCGACGCCCCGATCGCGGTCGGCGTAGTAGTGGAACTCGTCGATGATGGCGACGTCGACGTCCGCGCGCGCGCCCTCGGCGAGCGCCATGTTCGCGAGCACCTCGGCGGTCGCGCAGATGATCGGCGCGTCGCGGTTCACCGTCGCGTCGCC
>JBDHVD010000043.1:0-30233 GCA_039809525.1 Labilithrix sp.
GACGTGCCGTCGAAGTGGAGGAGTCGATCCGGCGTCGCCGCGTAGACGTCCGTGCTCGAGCGGCCCCACGTCGCCTCCACGGTGCCCGCCGAGGCGAGCTCGTCGGCGACCCAGCGCGTCCCCTTCCCCGTCCCGCGCAGCACCGCGCCGTCGCCGAGCACGAACGGCTCTCCGCCCGGGCTCACCCACAGTCCAGCGAGCTCCGAGGCGCCCGCGTCGACCCCGGCGCTGCGCACGGTCCATCTCCCGGCGGTCTCGCGCTGCACGAGGACGTCGGCGTCGCCCTTCCGACCCAGGCCCCAGACGGCGGAGCCGCCGGCGCGGATCTGCGCGAGCTCGACGTCGCCGGTGCTCTCCTTCGCCCAGCGATCGCCCTGCCGGCGGAGCACCGCGGCGCCGTCGTCGCCCGCGGTCGTGACGAGCAGATCGCTGCCGCTCGTCGTCACGCCGGTGATCGCGGAGGGCGCCGGCACGACCGTCCACGCCTTGCCGTCGAAGTGCACGAGCGTCCCGCCCAGGGTCGCGTAGACGTCCGATGCGCTGCGTCCGGAGAGCGTCGCGCCCGCGAACGGATCGACCGCCGTGTGCCGATGGACGATCGCCCACGACCCCGCGACGCTGCGCCGGTGGATGACCTCGGTGCGCGAGCCGGGGACGCTCGCGACGACGAACACCGTCCCGTCGGGGGCGGCCCACACCGCGCGCGGGCGCTCGCCGTCCTCGTCGCGCAGCTCGGGGATGTCCTCGACGACGGGCTCCGCGTCCGGGCCCGCGAGGTGCACGAGCCGCGCGTGCGGCACCCGCTTCGGCTGGATGGCGCCGTCGCGACAGGCCTCGCGGAGGCCGACATCGGCGAAGAGCCTCGCGACGTCGACGAACGCCGAGCCGCTCGCTTCGACCTTTCCCATGCCCGCGAGCGCGGCCGATGCCTTCGTGCAGTCGCCGTCCTCGAGCGCGGCGAGCGCGCGCGCCGCGCCGTCCTCGCAGGCGTGCCCGGCCTTCGCGCACTCCGTCTTCAGCGTGCGGATCCGCTCGGTGGCGCACGCGCGATCGCACGGCGCCTGCGCCGTCGGGATCGACCCCGGCGAGACGTACGGGTGCGAGCCGCTCGACGACGCGCGCGCGCAGACGCGAAGCCCGATGACCGAGAGCGCGAGCACCGCGCCGATCCCGACGCGGCCGGTGGGGAACGGCGGCGAGCTCGGCGACGAGGACTTCATGCGGCGCACGTCCTCGGCCTCCTGCGCCGTGAGCCGCTGCTTCTTCCCCTCGACGAGGAGCGTCCACGACCGATGCGTGCGCCCCGCATGCGTGTCGGTCCGGTGCGTCGCGCTCGTGACGACGTCGATCTTGTTGCCGTCGCCGTGATCCATCGCGACGCCGAGCCAGTCGCCCGATCCGAACGCGAGCCCCCGCACCGGACGCTCCGTGTACTCGATGCGCGCCTGCACCGCGAGCGCGGGCCAGTCGTAGACGAGCACCTGCCGCTCGGTGAGCTGCAGCGCGACGCGGGCGCCGGCGGGGTCGATCGCGATCCGCTTCGGCCCCGAGCGCACCTTGTCCAGCCGGCGCGGCTGTCCGGCCGCGTCGATGCAGACGAGACCCGTCGGCACCGCGACGAGCCACGCACCGTCGGGGTGCGGCGCGAGGTCGACGACCGCCTCCCTCCCGGCGACGCCGGCGATCTCCCTCGGCGGGTCGCCGTGCTCGACACGCGAGACGTCGAAGATCGTGAGCGCCCCGTCCTTCGTCCCCACGACGAGCGTCGCGCCGTCGATCGAGAGCGCGAGCGCCGACGCGCGGATCGCGATCTCTGCGCGGGCCGCCCTCCGCAGCACGTGCACCACGTCGCCGGCGGCCAGCGCGATCGTGCCCCCGGTCGTCGAGGCCGCGAGCGCGCGCGGCGGTCCGAACGGTCCGGTCTCGCCGAGCCGACGGCCGGACGCCGCGTCGATCACGTACAGCCGCCCCTCGCCGTCGACCGCGAGCACGGCGGCGGTCGCCGAGGGCGTACGGAACGGCGCGCCGGCGTCGCCGATCGCGAGCCCGGTCGCATCGGCGAGCAACACGCCGAGCACCGCGCGCGCGACGTCGAGGCGCCATCGCGGCGCCTCCGTCTCCGCGTCGTAGGCGAGCAGCTCCGCACCGTCGGCGATCACGAGCGACGGATGACCCGGTCCCCAGGCGAGCGCGGACAGCGGCATGACCTCCGGAGGATACGCCCGACATGGGGATGGCGCGACGAGCCTCCTCGCCTACGATGTCCGGATGCGCGTTCGCAGAGTCACCGCTTGCGCAGTCCTCGGCGTAGCCCTGCTCGCCTCCCGCGCCGCCTCGGCCGCGCCGATCGTCCTCGAGGGCGACGTCCCGACCGGCGGCCCCGACCACTTCTTCCTCGACTTCGAGGTGCCCGCGGGGATCAAGGAGATCGCGATCAAGCACGACGATCTCTCGGAGGCGAACATCCTCGACTTCGGCGTGAACGATCCCGCCGGCTATCGCGGCTGGGGCGGCGGCACGAGCGAGGACGCGATCATCGCCGAGACCGCAGCGTCGCGCGCGTACGTCGCCGGCCCGATCACGCCGGGCACCTGGCGCGTCGTCGTGGGCAAGGCGAAGGTCGTCGCCTCGCCCGCGCGCTACCACGTCGAGATCGATCTCCGGACCACGCAGACGCTCGCTCCGACGACCGACGTGCGCCGCCCGTATGCCGCGCCCGCGCCACGGAAGAAGGAGACGCGCTACTACGCCGGCGACTTCCACGTGCATTCGAAGGAGTCGACCGACGCGCGTCCGACCATCGAGGAGAACATCGCGCTCGCGAAGTCGCGCGGCCTCGACTTCATCGAGCAGAGCGACCACAACACCATCACGCAGCTCGAGTTCTACGGCCCCATCCAGGACAAGGAGCCCGACTTCCTGCTGCTGCCCGGAATCGAGTACACGACGTATGCGGGCCACGCGAACGCCATCGGCGCGACGAAGTGGGTAGAGCACAAGATCGGCCAGCCGGGCGCGACCATCGCGGCCGCCGCCGAGGCGGTGCACGCGCGCGGCGCGCTGCTCAGCGTGAACCACCCCGCGCTCGACATCGGCGATCTCTGCATCGGCTGCGCGTGGAAGCACGATCTCGATCCGAAGCAGATCGACGGCGTGGAGATCGGCACCCTCGGTCTCACGCGCGGCGGCGCGCTCTTCAGCGCGCAGGCGATCGCCTTCTGGGATCGGCTCCTCGACACCGGCGCGCACATCGCGGCGCTCGGAGGGAGCGACGATCACCAGGCGGGCAAGGCGACGGGGCTGCTCCCCGCCGAGCTCGGGAGCCCGACGACGCTCGTGCGCGCCGACGAGCTCTCGGTCGCGGCGATCCTCGACGGCATCAAGAAGGGACGCACGGTGGTGAAGCTCGACGGCCCCGACGACCCGATGGCGGAGCTCGAGGCGGCGCAGAAGAAGGACGGCGAGGCGATCGGCTACCCGGGCGACACGCTCGGCGTCCGCTCGATCCACCTCCGCGTCAAGGTCACCAAGGGCCAGGGGCAGGCGGTGCGCCTGGTGAAGAACGGCGCGCCGCTCGAGCCGGTGCCGGTCGACGCCGATCCGTTCGTCTACGACACGGTCGTGCAGGCGCCCGCGCAGGGCGAGGAGCGCTGGCGCGCGGAGGTCCTGGTCGACGACAAGACGCGCACGGTGACGAGCCATCTCTGGGTGCGCCTCGATCCGGCGGGTCCGGAGGCCGGGGCGCCGGAGGCGGAGGACGACGGATGCTCCGTCGGCACCGGCGAGACCCGTGGCGTGCCCGTCGTCGCGATCGTCGCCGTCGCGCTGCTGGCCGCGAGCGGTCGCCGCAAGCGCCGCTGACGCCTACTTCTTCTTCGGAGCGCCGGCGTCCTTCGCCGCCGAAGCCCCGGCGTCCTTCTCGGACATCGTGATCGTCGGGGCGCCGCCCGCATCGCCGGACGCCGCGGCCATCTGCTCGCGGGCCTTCCGCTCGGCGGCCTCGGCCTCGTACTTCAGCTGCTCGTCGCGGTCCCACCGATCGACGTGGCCGTCGTACGTGTCGTCGTAGCCGAGACGCTCGAGGCGTCCCTTCGCGTAGATCTCCCAGACGTCCGGCTTGCCGTCGAAGTTGCGATCGCGGCGGATGCGCTGGAGGTTGCCGTTCGTGTAGAACTTCCACACGTCGGGCTTGCCGTCGTGGTTCGTGTCGACGTCCTCCTGGGCGATGCGGCCGTCCACGAAGTTGATCCACACGTCGATCTTCCCGTCGTAGTCGCGGTCCGACTCCTCGCGGACCGCCTCGCCCTTCGAGTTGAAGGTGCGGACGACGTCCTTGATGCCGTCGAGGTTCGTGTCGATCTCGCGGCAGACGAGCGTCTTGTGACGTGCGCCTTCCTCGCCGAAGATCTTGTAGACGCGGCGGACGTTCGGCTTGAGCGCCCCCGGCCCCGCGGTCTCCGCGACCTCGAGCTCGGGCTTGTTGCGCCAGTCGCACATCGACTTGTCGTCGGCGGGCCACTTCGACGGATCCTTCGAGCCGCCGGGAGCCGTGGGCGTCTTCACGTTGCCGGTGCTGGTCTCGCCGCCGCCGCACGCCGCGACGAGCGCGACGCCGAGGACCGCCCCGAGCATGACGGGGGCCGCGAGCACGCTACGGACACGCTTCATCGCTTCGCTCCTCCGCGCTGCGGCTTGCCGACCACGCCCGCGTCGGGGACCGTGACCGGCGGCGCAGGCTCGCCCGTCGACGGCGGCGCGGGCGGCGGCGGCTCGGTCGACGTGCCGCCCTCCGGCGTCGCGGCGCCCGCATCGGTCGCAGCGGCCATCATCACCGGCTGGCCGCCGGCGCCGAGCACGATCGTCGATTCGGGATCGGGCTGGCCGTCGCCGTTGCGATCCATCGCGATCGTCACGCGCTCGCCCTCGTAGGTCCACCACTGGTCGATCCGGCCGTCGCCCGTGGCGTCGCGCTCACGCTTCGTCCGGTTGCCCGTCGCGGGATCGAAGAAGTCCCACGTGTCGATGCGACCCTGGTTCGTCGTGTCGAGCTCGCGACGAACGAGCTTGCCGTTCTCGTAGTGCTCGATCGCGTTGACCACCCCGTTGTCGTCGTAGTCGGCCTCGCGGCGGCGGAGCTGGCCGGTCTGGTCGTAGTACTCGAACATGTCGGGCTTGCCGTCCCGGTTCAGGTCGGAGATGCGACAGACCTCGCGCGTGCCTTCGTAGACGCGCTTGATGTCGGGCTTGCCGTCGTTGTTGACGTCGATCAGCTCGACCTTGTGCCCGCTCTCGTTGCAGCCCTCGTGCTCGATCGCGCTCGATCGCACGCCCTCGGGCAGCTTCGCGTTCGCGACGCCGGAGTCCCCGCCTCCACAGCCGAACGTCGCGAGCGCGCCCGTACCTCCCACGCCGAGCGTGAGGGCGACGACGGCGGCGAGACCCCTTTTGCGGTGCGCCATGATGAGCGCGTCCACCATAAACGGGCCCGCGGCTCAGCCGCAAGCCGCGGTGTGCTCACCGGGTCGGTCGGCTGGGGGCGAGGTCCCCCAAGTGCGCGAGCTCATTGCGCTTACATTGTAGGCGACAGAACTCGCAAAAGACGCCTACGGTCGCCCTTGACCGTCACGTATGGTCAGGTAGTGTATCTCCACGGCGGTCCGAGCGCGCGCGGGGGCGGTTTCCCCGCGAGCCGGCCGGTCACGCGCGAAGGAACTGGCGGCGGAGAGGTTGTAGACGGTCCACGAACGGGTTAGAGACGCGCTCCGCGTCGTGATCGGCGAGGTGCCGGCACGGCGCGTAACGCATCAAGAATCAGTCAGATTTCCATGCGGAAGAAGATCTCCACCACCATCTACGTGACGCCGGAGCAAGCGGACAAGCTGAAGCTCCTGCACGAGCGCACGAAGGTGCCGGTGGCGGTCTACATCCGTGAGGGGATCGACCTCGTGCTCCGTCACTACGCTCATCTTCTGCCCGGTCAGCTCGCCCTGGTCGAGACCTCGCTCGAGGAGCCGCGCGTGGACGCGTCGCCCCGTCCTCCCGAGGTCAGCGCCTCGGAGGCGCCGCCGCCTCCTTCCGCGGCTGCCGCGGGCGGCAAGAAGTAGTAGAGCGGCTCGTCTGCTTCCGTCCCGTTCGCCACGCCTGCCCGGCTCGGCCGCGCCCGCCCATGTCCTTTCCTCAGTCCAAGATCCGTAACTTCTCGATCATCGCGCACATCGACCACGGCAAGTCGACGCTCGCCGACCGCATCCTCGAGGTGACCGGTGCGCTCACGCAGCGCGAGGCGCGCGAGCAGTTCCTCGACAAGATGGACATCGAGCGTGAGCGCGGGATCACGATCAAGGCGCAGAACGTCCGCCTCAGGTACAAGGCGAAGGACGGCGAGACGTATCAGCTGAACCTGATCGATACGCCGGGCCACGTCGACTTCAACTACGAGGTCTCGCGCAGCCTCTCCGCGTGCGAGGGCGCGATCCTGGTCGTCGACTCGACCCAGGGCGTCGAGGCGCAGACGCTCGCGAACGTCTACCTCGCGATCGATCAGGGCCTCGAGGTCCTGCCGGTGCTGAACAAGGTCGACCTGCCGTCGAGCGATCTCGACAAGACGAAGCAGGAGATCGAGCAGATCATCGGACTCGACACGTCGGACGCGGTGCCGTGCAGCGGCAAGACCGGCGTGGGCGTGCCCGACATCCTCGAGCAGATCGTCGCGAAGGTGCCGCCTCCGCGGGGCAAGGAAGAGGCGCCGCTCCGCGCCCTCATCTTCGACTCCTGGTACGACACGTACCGCGGCGCGATGGTCATGTTCCGCGTCGTCGACGGCACCCTGAAGAAGGGCGACCGCGTGAAGTTCATGGCGACGAAGTCGGAGTACGAGGTGACCGAGCTCGGCACCTTCACTCCGCACGCCGCCGCGCTCGAGGAGATCGGGCCGGGCGAGGTCGGCTTCCTCGCGGCGAACATCAAGAGCGTCCACGACACGAAGGTCGGCGACACCATCACCCATCCGCACGGCCAGACGAAGGCCGAGGCGACGCAGCCCCTGCCCGGCTTCAAGGAAGTGAAGCCGATGGTCTTCGCGGGCGTGTACCCGACGGACGGCTCGGACTACCCGGCCCTCCGCGACGCGCTCGAGAAGCTGCAGATGAACGACGCGGCCTTCACGTTCGAGGCCGACTCGTCGGAGGCGCTCGGCTTCGGCTACCGCTGCGGCTTCCTCGGGCTGCTCCACATGGAGATCATCCAGGAGCGCCTCGATCGCGAGTTCAACCTCGACCTCATCACGACCGCGCCGAGCGTCGTCTACCACGTCTTCAAGACGGACGGCGACATGGTGGTCGTCGACAACCCGACGAAGCTGCCCGCGCCGCAGCTCATCGACCGGATGGAGGAGCCGTTCGTCAAGCTGACGATCCACGTGCCGCAGGAGTACGTCGGCGCGGTCATCACGCTCTGCCAGGACAAGCGCGGCACGCAGGTGAACATGACCTGCCCCAGCGCGGACCGTTACATCATCGTCTACGAGGTGCCGTTCGCGGAGGTCCTCTTCGACTTCCACGACAAGCTGAAGAGCGTGTCGCGCGGCTACGCGTCGATGGACTACGAGTTCATCGACTATCGCGCGGGCAACCTGGTGAAGGTCGACATGCTCGTGAACGGTGACCCGCTCGACGCGCTCTCGATCATCGTGCACCGCGACCGCGCGTACAACCGCGGGCGCGCCCTCGCCGAGAAGCTGAAGGAGTTCGTCCCGCAGCAGCAGTACGAGGTCGCGATCCAGGCGGCCATCGGCGGCAAGATCATCGCGCGTGAGACCGTGCGCGCGCTCCGCAAGGACGTCACCGCCAAGTGTTACGGCGGTGACATCTCGCGCAAGCGCAAGCTCCTCGAGAAGCAGAAGGAGGGCAAGAAGCGCATGAAGCAGGTCGGCAACGTCGAGATCCCGCAGAAGGCGTTCCTCGCCATCCTCAAGGTGGATCAGTAGCCGAGCGCGCTCGCCACGCGGGTCGATCGCGTCGTGGCGTCCTGGAGATCCTCCGTGGCCTGGCTCACGTAGCCCGTCACCGGCGGCACGCACGCCGGCGGCAGATCGGCCATCGCCGAGATGCTCCCCGCGATCCCGGCCGAGAGATCGGCGGCGCTCGCGAGCGTGGGACGGAGCGCCACGAACGCCCCGAAGCGTCGCGCCACCATCGCCGCGACCTCGGCGGTGCCCGCGGGGGCGCCGGCCTTCGGCACGGCGGTGACCGGGCCGGGCTCGCAGCGCGTGCGGAGCGGCGTGCTCGGAGCGCACGCGGGCGGAGCGCTCGACACGCACCTCGGCGCGCCGGCGGTGGTGTCGATCCACGCCGAGGACGCCGCGATGCGATCGGCCAGCTCGTCGCACGCGTCCTTGCCCGGGGTCGCGGCCAGACCGAGGTCGGCGAGACCGCCGGTGCAGGCGTCGTCGACCGTGCGCCGCGCATCCCGCGCGACCCGCGCAAACGCGGTCGCCGCCTCCACCGCGCGCCGCAGCTCGGCCTGCTCGTCGTCGCCGACCCCTTCGAACGTCCGGGCGCAGACGTCCTCGTCGAGCGCGATCGCGCACGAGGAGGCGGACGCGGACGCGCGCGGCTGCTCGTCGTCGTCGTGATCGGCCGTGCAGCCGGCGGCCACGACGCCGACGGCCACGGCAAGAAGGAAGCTCTCGATCTTCATGACGGGTCCTCCGGGATTCACGCCGCACGCCCCGGCCGGGACAGAGACCGGACGTGCACACTGCAATCGGTTCCGGCGTTCACGGCACCGGCGGATCCTCGCGGATCCGAGCGCCACGGACGGCGCGCCGCGGCCCCGTGCAGATCCCATTCCGCGCCGGCGCAGCTCTACGGGAACGCCATCAAGGCGAGAAATCGGGGTGCGCGTTCTGGTAGCCTCTCCTCGGCGGTGAGGAAGACCCCTCTCAAGAAGCGCGGAAGCATCCGGCCGCGGAGCAACGTCGATCCGACGCGCGTCGCGCTCGCCGCGCTCGAACGGATCAAGACCGTCCTCGTGAAGTCCGGGCATCAAGACCGGCTCGGCTATCCGCTGGCGATGAAGGACCTCGCCGCGCAGGCGCAGGCGCTCGGCACCGAGCTCCCGCCGAGCTACGTCGCCGCGATGCGCGTAGCGAGCCGCATCGGCGAGCCGGAGTCGTTCCTCGATCCGGGCGCGATGGCCGTCGAGGCCGAGCGGATCGTGTCCTTCGGCGGCGAGGAGGCGAAGCGGTACGCGCCGTTCTGCCGGACGCCGGAGACCATCGTGTGCTTCGACAAGGGCGCGGGCCAGCGGCTGGGCGGCCCGCAGAGGCACGAGGGCGAGCTGCCGATCGTCGAGTGGCGCGACGGCAATGCGAACCCGATCGCGGCGCACTTCGGCGAGTGGCTCGACATCGTCGCCGACGCCCGCGAGGAGTCGGTCGAGAGCGCGGCGAAGATGCCCCAGCGGCTCAAGCGCCTGCTCTACGAGCTCGGCTTCCGCTTCGAGTACCCCGTCGTCGGACGCCTCGAGACCGGCGACGTCGCCGCGATCGAGGAGCTGATCGGAGGCGAGCTCGCGCGCAACGTGCGCGGCGACGTCGACCGCCTGTTCGACTCGAGCGGCAAGGCCTCGCTCACGCTCAACGTCGACGAGTTCACCCTCGCCGTGTCGCTCCGTACCGGCATCTTCGTGTTCGAGGCGCAGGACGTCTTCCGGTGGCTCCGGTACTTCCGCGACGAGAACTTCTTCAGCGACGCGGTCCGCGAGCCGACGCATCCGGACAACGTGCGCGATCTCCGGCGCGCGCCCCGCGAGCCGCCGATCGTGCAGCGCGGCGTCACGTTCGTGCCGCTCATGCCGGCGCAGCGCCACGTGTTCCGCTCGGCGAGCGGGATCTCGTCGACCGACTTCTACCTGCTCGGCCGCACCGCCTCGACGAGCGAGCGCGCGCCGAGCATCATCCTGCACGTCGTCGAGGGCGTGGTCGCCACGTCGCACCGCGTCGACGAGCCGCTCAACGATCTCTACGTCGCGCGCGACGGCACGATGTGGGGCCTCACGACCACCCACGCCGTCCGCTTCAGCGGCGGACGCGTGCAGTCGTTCCCGCTCTCGCGGCCGACGCACGGGCGTCCGTGGTGGTACGGCATCGGCGGCGGAGGCGATCGCGTCCTCGTGTGGGGCGCGGGCGCGCTGCTCGAGTTCGACGGCGGCGGGTTCGTCCCGTTCGAGCCGGACGCGATGCTCGACGACAGCGAGTCGGTCGTCGCGCTCTCGGCCCAGGGCCTCCGGATCGCGATGCTGGTGGTGGGCGATCGGATGGGCGCGGTCGCGCGCTTCGACGGCGCGCAGTGGATGCCCATCGGCGAGGACCAGGTCATCGACGCGACGCTCGCGGACCTCGACTGGTGGCGCGGCACGTCGTACGTCCTCGATCGCGACGGCGGCGTGTGGAAGGTCGACGACGGCCCGCCCCGCCCGGTGCACTACCCGACGCAGCACCAGGCGTTCCTCGCCGAGGGGGGCACGCCGCGGCCGCTCCACGGCGTGCGCGCGCACGACGGCGGCCTCCTCCTCGCGAGCGACGGCGGCGTGGTGGCGCTCGGCGCCGGAGATCCGGTGTTCCACGCGGTCCATGCGGGCCACCCGAGCCGCGATCCGGTGCGACTCGTTCGCGTCGCACCGCGAACGACGGCGGAGATCGAGGCCGCGCCCCGCGAGGTGGGCATCGTCGCGCTGTCCGGCGGCAACGTCTGGGTGTGGCGGAACGGGCGCGGCGGGGCGAGCGGAAACCTGGAGAAGGACGCCCGCGAAGGAGCCGGCTTCCACCCGGTCGACATGCGCGAGTGGTGACGCGTCCTTGACAGCGACGGTAAAGCGTTCTTCCGTGGGCGGTCCCATGTCCGCGAAGCTCGCCGCGCTGGTCGCGCGCATCAACGAGAATGCTCCCTCGCCGACGGCGAAGTGGACCTACGAGGGCTCGATCCCCTTCGGCGACCTCGCCGAAGGCGGGCTCGGCGCGATCCTCCCGCACGTGCAGCGCTTCCGGCTCGGAAACGGCCTCCGCCTCCTCCTGCTCGTCGACAAGAGCGCCCCGGTCCTCAGCTACTTCACGTGGTTCCGCGTCGGTTCGCGCCACGAGCGCCCCGGCAAGACCGGCCTCGCGCACCTGTTCGAGCACCTCATGTTCAACGAGACGGAGGGGCTGAAGGCGGGCGAGTTCGATCGCAAGCTCGAGGAGAACGGCGCCGAATCGAACGCCGCGACGTGGCTCGACTGGACGTACTACTACGAGTCGCTGCCGAAGGACCGCTTCGCCCTCGCGGTGAAGCTCGAGAGCGAGCGCATGGCGCGCCTCGTCCTGCGCGAGCCGCAGGTGGTGAGCGAGAAGGAGGTCGTCGCGAACGAGCGCCGGATGCGCGTCGACGACGACATCGAGGGCGCGGCGAACGAGATCCTCTACAAGACGGCGTTCACGTGTCACCCCTACCACTGGCCGACGATCGGCTGGATGACGGACATCGAGAACTTCACCCCCGACGACTGCGTCGCGTTCTACGAGACGTTCTACGCGCCCAACAACGCGACCATCGTCATCGTCGGCGACGTGCGCGAGGCCGACGTGCTCGAGCGCATCCGCGACGCCTACGGTCCGATCGATCCGGGCGCGCTGCCCGACGAGGACACGCGCCCCGAGCCGCCGCAGCTCGAGGCGCGCGAGGTGGTGATGAAGAAGCCGACCGCGAGCGAGAAGCTGCTCCTCGGCTACCGGGGACCGGCGCTCGGAGACGCCGACCACGTCGCGCTCAGCGTGCTCAACGAGGTGCTCTTCGGCGGACGCGCCTCGCGCCTGTACCGCGAGCTCGTCACCAAGCGGGAGATCTGCACCGAGGTCCGCGGGTGGGTCTCGACCTTCCGCGACCCCGGCCTCTACGAGATGTACTTCACCGCGCGCCCGGGCATCGCGGGCGACGACGTCCTGGCGGTGGTCGCCGGCGAGCTCGCGCGGGCGCGCGACGAGGTGATCACCGAGGCGGAGCTGACGCGGGCCAAGGCGCGCCTCGAGCTCGGTCTCGTGCAGTCGCTCGAGACGACGAGCGGCAAGGCCGAGCAGATCGGCTTCTACGACACCGTCCTCGGTGATCCCGCCGCGGCGTTCCGCCGGCTCGAGGCGTATCGCCGGGTCACCGCCGGAGAGATCCGGACGGCTGCCCGCCGCTACCTCGTCGACGACGCCCGTACGCTCGTCCGGGTGCTGCCCGAGGCCACCGAGCCCGAGAAGGAAGAGGCCGCGCAGTGACCACCGAGCGCATCGATCTCGGGGGCGGCGCGATCGGGCTCGTCGAGAGCTCGCCCGTCGTCCCGCTCGTGTCCATCGTCCTCGCCTGGCGCAGCGGCGCCACCTCCGATCCGCAGGGCAAGGACGGCGTCTGTCGCTTCGCCATGCGCATGCTCCGCCGCGGGGTCGAGGGCCTGTCGTTCGCGGAGATCGAGACCGCGATCGACACGCTCGGCGGCGAGCTCGGCCTCGACGTCGGACCGTCGACGATGAGCTTCCACGCCCAGGTGATCCGGCGGAACCTCCGGCCGTTCGTCGATCTGCTCTCGAAGATCGTCTCGAAGCCGACGTTCGACGACGAGGAGATCGCCCGCCTCCGGCGCGAGACCGCCGCCGAGCTGGTGGACGCGCGCGACAGCGATCGCTCGCTCGCGAACGTCGCCTTCCGTCGCGCGCTCTTCGGCGCGCACCCGTTCTCGCGCGGCGCGGCCGGACGCATCTCCACCGTGGAGACGTTCACCCGCGACGACGTCGTGGCCGCGTACCGCCGTCATCTCGTCCGCTCCGATCTCGTCGTCGGGTTCGCCGGCGCGATCACCGTGGAGGAGGCGAAGGAGATCGGCGCGCTCCTCGCGGCCGCCGTCCCCGACGGCCGTGCGCCCGAGCCGTCGGTGCCCGAGCCCGAGCTCCCGCAGGGCCGGAGGCTCGTCTTCGTCGACAAGCCGGAGCGCACGCAGACGCCGATCCTCATCGGCACGCTCGGGAGCTCGCCGCACGATCCCGATCACTTCCCGCTCGTGCTCGCCTCGGCGGTGTTCGGCGGGACGTTCACGTCGCGGATGATGCGCGAGATCCGATCGAAGCGCGGATGGTCGTACGGCACGAGCGCGCGGCTGTCGATCGAGCGGCGCCGGCACGCGTTCACCATGTCCGCGGCGCCGGGGGCCGCCGATTGCGCGCCCTGCGTGCGCCTCGAGCTCGACATGCTCGGCGAGCTCGTGGAGAAGGGCATCACCGCGCGCGAGCTGTCGTTCATCAAGAACTACCTCGTGCGCTCGCACGCGTTCGAGGTCGACACCGCGCCGAAGCGCCTCGGCCAGGCGATCGAGACCGAGGTCCTCGGCCTGCCCGCCGACTACCACGCGAAGTTCGTCGATCACGTGCGCGCCGTCGAGCTCGAAGGCGCCAACGCCGCCCTGAAGGAGCGCATCTCGCCGAAGGACCTGGTGGTGGTGGTGGTCGGCACCGCCGGCGATCTCCTCGACAAGATCAAGGACGCGATCCCGGACCTCGCCGGCACCGACGTCGTCCCGTTCGATCGCGACTGACGGGCGCCATGGCCGACAAGTCCACGGTCTTCGTCAGCGGCGCGCTCCTCGGCGACGTCGTCGCGCGGCTCGCCGAGGACTTCGAGGTGGTGGTCTCGGAGGAGGGCGTGGGCTCGGACGCGTTCGCCGCCTGCGCCGATCGCGTGCAGGCGATCCTCGCGCTCGTCACCGACCGGATCGACGCCGCCCTCCTCGCGCGCACGCCGGAGCTCCGCGTCGTGGCGAACGTGGCCGTCGGCGTGGACAACATCGACCTCGCCGCGTGCGCGGCGCGCGGCGTGCGGGTGACCAACACGCCCGACGTGCTCACCGAGGCCACCGCCGACGTCGCGTTCGGCCTGCTGATCGCCGCCGCACGGCGCATCTGCGAGGGCGATCGCCTCGTCCGCGCCGGCGGCTGGCAGCGCTGGACGCCGACGTTCATGCTCGGCGCGCGCGTGCACGGCATGACGCTCGGCATCGTCGGCTTCGGCCGCATCGGCAAGGCGATGGCGCGGCGCGCGCGCGGCTTCGGCATGCATGTACTCTACACGCAGCGGAAGCGCGAGCCCGAGCCGCTCGAGCGGGCGCTCGGGGCGACCTGGGTGGCGTCGCTCGACGAGCTCTGCGCCGCGGCGGACGCGGTCACCCTCCATTGCCCGCTGACCCCGGAGACGCGCGGCCTCTTCGATGCGGCGCGCCTCGCGCGCATGCGCCCGGGATCGATCCTGGTCAACACCGCCCGCGGCCCGATCGTCGACGAGGCCGCCCTCGCCGCCGCGCTCGAGAACGGCCCGCTCGCCGCCGCGGGCCTCGACGTGTTCGAGCGCGAGCCGCAGGTCCACCCTGCCCTGCTCGCGCGCCCGAACGCGGTGCTCGCCCCGCACCTCGGCAGCGCCGATCTGCCGACGCGCGTGGCGATGGGGCGGCTCGCGGCGGAGAACGTCCTCCGGGTGCTCGCGGGCGAGCCGCCGGTCACGCCCGTGTCAGCCTGATCGGGCGCGGCGCCGCTTCGAGGACGGCGACGCGTGCGCCGGCGTGGCGCGCGGCGGGCGCGGCTTCGGCGACGACGGCGTGGGCGTCGAGGGCGGCGGGGCGATCGCGGGATCGGTCACCCGGTCGTCCTCGAAGATGCGCAGCGCGGGCATCTTCGTGGTCTGCGCCGCCTCGTCGACGTCGTCGCCTTCGACCATCATGACGGTCGAGCCGAACGCGGGCTTGCCGTTCTGGACGCTGTACGCCCCGGGCATGAGGCGCAGGCCGGAGTCGCGCCGCTTCGGGCGCGTCGGCAGCCCCTCGATCTGCCGGGCGATCGCGGGCACGTCGAGCGCCCGGACCCAGCGCGGTCCACCGGGTGCGGCGACCCACACGTCCTGTCCGAGCTTGCCCGTCAGGATGGCGTTCGCCACCACCTCGGTCGTCCAGGGACCGAGGTAATCACCGTCGTGCTGGAAGACGTACCATTCGGCCACGGCGTTCCTCTCCGGCGAGCAGCGGACGAGTGATAACCGTCGATGCGCGCGCGCGCAAGCCAGCGCGGCGCGCGATCACCGACCTGCGACCGCGCGCCCTCACCCGCCGCTCAGCGCTTCGCCAGGACCTCGGCGAACTTCGTGTCGTAGGCGCCGGCGCGGAACTCGTCGCTCGCCAGCACCTTGCGCACGAACGAAACGTTCGTGGTGCACGGAGCGATCGTCGTGCCGGCGAGCGCCTCGTCGAGCGCCGCAATCGCCTTGTCGCGCGTCTCGCCCCACGAGACCACCTTCGCGATCATCGGATCGTAGAAGGGCGTCACCTTGTTGCCCGCCTTCACGCCCGACTCGATGCGGAGGGTGCGCGTCTGCACCTCGCCCGCGCCGCCGGCCCACGTGAGCTCGTCGATCGGTCCCGGCTTCGGGATGAAGCCCTTGCTCGGGTCCTCGGCGTAGACGCGCGCCTCGATCGAGTGGCCGTTGCGCTTCACGTTCGACAGATCGGGGAGCTTCTCTCCCGCCGCCACGCGGAGCTGCAGCTCGACGAGGTCGAGGCCGGTGACCATCTCGGTGACCGGATGCTCGACCTGGAGGCGCGCGTTGACCTCGAGGAAGAAGAGGTTGCCGTCCGCGTCGGCGATGAACTCGCAGGTGCCCGCGCCGACGTAGCCGACCTTCTTCACCACGCGGAGCGCGGCGTCCATCAGGTCGGCGCGGCGCTTCTCGCCCGCCTCGCCCGCGAAGAACGCGGCGGGCGACGGGCTCTCCTCGATGATCTTCTGGTGGCGGCGCTGCACGCTGCACTCGCGCTCGCCGAGCGCGAACGCCTGGCCGTGCTGGTCGCAGAACACCTGCACCTCGATGTGCCGCGGCTGGGAGACGTAGCGCTCGAGGTACACGCGCGGATCGGCGAAGCTCGCCCGGCCGCGGTCCGAGCAGGACTTGAGCGCGCGCTCGATGCCGCCCTCTTCCTGCACGACCTGCATGCCGATCCCGCCGCCGCCGCCGACCGCCTTCACCACGATGGGGTAGCCGATCTTCGCCGCCACCTCCTTCGCGTGGGCGATGCCCTCCGGCGTGTCGATCGCGATCGGCTCGTCGGTGCCCGGCACCGGGCTCGTGCCCGCCGACAGCGCGACGTGACGCGCCTTCATCTTGTCGCCGAACGCGTCGAGCACGTCCGGCGGCGGACCGATGAACGTGACGCCCGCCTCGATCACCGCCCGGGCGAACGCCGACTTCTCGCTGAGGAAGCCGTAGCCGGGGTGAACCGCCTTCGCGCCGGTCTTCGCGATCGCCGCGAGGATCGCCTCGATGTTCAAGTACGACTCCTTCGCCGCGGCCGGTCCGACGAGGACCGCCTCGTCGGCTTCGGCGACGTGCGGCGCCTCCGCATCCGCCTCCGAGTACACGGCGACGGTCTTGATTCCGAGACGCTTGCACGTGCGCATCACGCGACGCGCGATCTCACCGCGGTTGCAGACGAGGACCTTGTCGAACATGGTCCGATCGTTAGCACACGTACGATTCGAATTTCTCGAGCTCGGATCGCGTCAGAATCGAACGGTGGCCCCGGCGCCCCAGACGCCCGGTCCGAGCATCGGCCGGGCGCTGATCTCGAGCTCGCCCGGCTTCTTCGCGGGCGCGGGAGCTCCCGGCTCGACGGACCGCGGAGGGAGCACGGCGACGCTCGGCTTGTCGAAGAGGTAGAGCAGGAGGCCGCCCGCGGCGAGCGCGCCGCCGATGGAGGCCGAGACGATCGCGGTCGTCCGGAACGTGTCGCGGCGATCGATCGCGCGGTTGTGCTCGTCGAGCTCGTCGGCGGTGATGTTCCGCTCCGCCTGCGCGCGCTCGATCTCCTGCGCCCGGT
The DNA here is from genome assembly GCA_039809525.1 of Labilithrix sp. Classification (GTDB taxonomy): domain Bacteria; phylum Myxococcota_A; class Polyangia; order Polyangiales; family Polyangiaceae; genus Labilithrix. The sequence goes on from JBDHVD010000043.1 coordinate 16,927, forward strand.
TCTCGCGTCCCATCGCCGCCAGGCCGAAGGCGGCGCCGCCGACGAGGCCCACCCCGCCGCCGACCAGCATGGTCCAGGCGACGACGCGCTGCCCGCTCGTCTCCATGCGCGGCTCGAGCTTGAACGGCTTGCCGCGCTGGAGGACGACCTCCTGCGAGAACGGCTTCTTCCCGTTCGCGGCGAGGCTGAGGACGTGCGTCCCCGGAGGCACCTCGATCGCGCGCGCGAGCGGGGTGGTCGCCGCGATGCGACCGTCGACGTAGACCTCCGCCGCCCCGCCGTAGGCGACGGTCACCAGCGCCGGTCGATCGCGCAGGGTGAGGCTGACCGGCACGTCGATCGGCTTGTCGCCCGAGATCTCCTGCTCGGCGTCGAAGTAGCCCTCGGCGAACACGCGGACCTTGTGCCGGCCGGGCTCGAGATCGCCGAAGTACGGCAGCTCCTGCGGGGCACCGCCGTCGATCGACACCTGCGCGCCGGGCGTCGCCGAGTACACCGTGACGCGCGCCTTGCGCTTCTCCGCCGGGACCTCGCGGCCCTGCGCGAGCGCAGGGTCGAGCCGTGCGAGGCGCGCCTCGAGGTCCGCCTTCGCCTCGGTCGCCTCCGAGCGGCGCCCGCCAGCGGGCACCTGATCGAGGTACTCCTTGTAATGCTGGATCGCGCGACGGAGGTAGCTCGCGTTGTTCGACGCGAAGAACTCCTTTCGCTCGGCCTGCGCGAGCGAGAACAGCACCTGCGGGCGCGGCGCGAGCTCGTAGGCCTGCTCGAACGACCGCACCGCGTCGTAGTACTTGGCCGCCGAGTACGCCGCGGCGCCCGCGTCGAAGAACGTGCGCGCGCGCTCGACCTCCTCGGCCGTCGGCTCCTTCGCGCGGGCCGCGCTCGACGCGAGCAGCAGCGCCGCGAGCGCACCGGCGGTGACGATGCGCCGGATCATCGCGCCACCTGGCGGAGGATGCGGAGCGCGCCGCCGTCCGCGATGGCGAGGTCCTCGACCCCGTCGCCGTCGAAGTCGCCGGCGGCGATCGCGGTCGCGGCCGAGAGCGTCGTGCCTTCGGGGAGCACGCTGCGGACGTCGAGCTTGGTCCGGTCCCCTGCGTTCGGCCGCGCGAGCAGGACGCGCTTGCTCGTCACCACCGCGAGCTCGCGCCGGACGGCGCCGGCCTCGTGGACGCGTGCGCCCGCGGTCGTCAGGAGCGCGAACCCGCGCGCCAGATCCCTGCCGCCGGGCAGCGCGGGGATCGGCACCTCGACGCCGGGGACGACGAACCCGGACTTGCCGTCGTTGTAGAACACGATCGCGCGCGTCTCCTCGTCCGTGCCGGCGAGCGTCACGAGATCGAGGTTGCCGTCGGCGTCCAGGTCGAGCAGCTCGAGCGGCGCATCGCGGCGGTAGGCGACGCCCGGCACGGTCACCGGCGATCCCAGGTCGTTCGGTCGCACGATCTGGATCTGCATCCCCTCGCCGGACGGGCTCGCGCGCACGGCGACGAACTCCGCGCGGCCGTCGCGCGGCGTGTCGACGTCGCCGGAGACGGTGCGCACGTCGAACACGACGCCGGCCTCGGGGTCGGCCGAGAACGTTCCGAGGTCGGCGACGACCACCGGCGTGTCGAACGACGTGCCGCCCCTCGCCTGCGCGGCCCACACGCGCGCCGGCTGAGGACCGGGCAGCACGCGCCGCTGCGTGCGCGACACGCGGTAACCCACCGAGAGCGCGATGAGGTCGTAGCGGTTCGCGTCCATCGCCGTCGAGATCGACACCTCGAGCGGCGTCCACTCGCGATCGACGTCCGGGTCGGGGTCCTTCTTGCCCGACGTGAGCGGGCTCTCGGTGAGCACGAGGGGCGCGACGGGCTGCCGATCGCCGTTGCCGACGATCAGCGCGAGCGCGAGATCGGGCAGCTGCTTCGGGTCGGCCGCCGGCTCGCGGAGGAAGAGCGCGAGGGCGTCGAGCGGCGACCCCGAGAGCGTCGACGGCTCGAACGTGAGCACCGAGCTCGTGCGCCCGACGACGCGCGGCACCTCGGGCACACCGGCCGTGCGTCCGTAGGCGATCGCGAGATCGGTCTCGATCGATCCCGGGCGGCGCTGGAGGAACGCGACGTCGCGGAGCCCGTCGCCGTCGAAGTCGCCCGCGGTGAGGCGCGGCACGCCGCCGGTCGTGGTGATCGTCGCGGCGGTGAAGAGGCCGAGCCCCGCGCCGCTCAGGAAATCGATGTCCGGCTGCTCGTCGGAGGCCGCGGCGATGTCGAGATGGAGGTCGCCGTTGAAGCGTCCGATCTGCGCCGTCGTCCAGCGGACGCGACGGCCCATCGTGTAGACGAGGTGCTCGCGGAAGAGCATCCCGCCGGGGAGGCCCGCGTCGGCTCCGCCTGCGTCGCCTCCGAGCCCTCCTCCACCGCCGCGCGACATGGCCACGCCCGACGGCAGGACGAAGTCGACCATGCCGTCGCCGTCGAGGTCCGCCGATGCGAGCGGCAGCTCGGGCAGCCCGGTCAGCTCGGGCGCGCCGAAGCCCGTTCCGTCCGCGCGAAGCGCGTACACGTGCGTCTCCGAGCTCGACGTCCGCGTGCCGAAGAGCACCACGTCGAGCCCGCCGTCGCCGTCCACGTCGACGAGGCTCACGCCCGCGTCGAGCGGCTCCGGCGCATCGATCTCGATGGGCGCGCGCGCGTCCGCCCACGCCGTCGCGAGCGGTCCCGCGCCGGGCTTGCACGGCGAGAAGATCTGGATCGTCCCGTTCGTGCCCGCCGGCTTCAGGGCGAGCACGACCTCGCCGCACGCGCTCTCCGTGAATGCGGGGCGGAGCACGCCCGCGCGCGGCTCGCCGACGATGCCTTCGGGTCCGACCGGCAGCACGCGGTTGAACGCATCGGCCCCCGAGCCGAGGGAGGTCAGCACGTTCACGCGACCGGAGGCGCCCTCGACCACGCCGGCGAAGAGGTACGCCGTCGGGTTGCCTCCCGGCGCGCGCGCGAGCCCGGTGCCGCGCACCTCGAGCGGCTTGACGTCGAGCTTCGGGAGGCGGAACGACGGGAACAGCGCGGGCACGAGCGTGCGGTCCTTCTGCCCCGAGAAGATCCCGAACGCGCCGAACTGGGACATGCCGCACGCGAAGTCGTCGACGTGATCGCCGTCGAAGTCGTGCACCGCGGGCGTGACGATCGGGGCGGAGAGCGCATTGACCTGCGCGAGCGTCGCCTCTTCGCCGAAGTAGTGCACGCGGACCTTCGCGCTCCGGTCGGCGCCCTTGGGACCGCTCCCGATGACGTCCTTGCGACCGTCGCCGTCGAAGTCGCCCACCGTCAGGCCGTCGACGCCGGCGGAGACCGGCTCGCCGAGACGCGCGAAGCTCCCGGACGGCGCGCGGCACACGCCGCCGACGCTGCAACCCCATCCCTCGGGGCACTCGCTCGCGGCCGCGCACTTCAGGTGGCACGCCGATGCGCCCTCCGACGCCGCCCCGCATCGGCCGCTCGGGAACCGCGCGGGCGAGTACGTGTCGCAGTCCTCCCCCGCGTCGACGACGCCGTTCCCGCACGTACCGACCGCGAGGGGCTCGAGGGTCGCGCAGTCGAAGAGGAGGAGTGCACCGAGGGCGAGGACGGCCGTGCCTGTTCGCATCGCGTGAGGATCCCGATCCTACTTCGAGTCGAAGCCTTCGAGGTCGGGGCTGATCCCGTTGCCCTTGCCCGCCTTGCCCGGCTTCCCCGCCGGCGCGGCCGCCGCCTTGTCGAGCGTGACCGGCACGACGACGTCGCTCGCCGGCGTGATCGTCAGCTCGCGGCTCTTGTAGCCCTTCGCGGCGATCACGAGCTTCGTCTCGACCCCGGGCTTCAGCACGAACGGCCCCGGCGCGGCGCCGAGCGGCGCTCCGTCCGCGCTCACCGTGGCGCCGGCGGGTGCGCCCTCGACGCGAAGCTGGACCTCGCGAGGCGGCTCCGGCTCCGCGGGCGACGACGACGACGGCGACGACGACGCGACGGCCGACGCCTGCACGATCGCCGTCGCTGCCGGCTCGGGCGTGCGCGTGCGCGTGCGCGGAAGCGAGGCGATCGCGGCGACCGCCGCCGCCGCCGCGAGGCCGCCGGCCGCCGCGAACGGGAGCCAGCGTCGCTTCGGCTTCGTCGCCGCCGGGACGTCCGACTCGGCGTCGAGGAACGTCTGCGCGGCCCCCGCGCGCGCGACCACCGCGACCGGCCCGGCTCCCGACGACGATCCGTCGTCGACCATCGTGGGCACGGTGGCGAGGGCGCGGTGGCTGTCGGCCGCCGAGCTCGCCGGCGCGGGCAAGCGACCGCTCTCGGGCGCGATGCCGCCGCTCTCCCCCGCGCGCGCGAGGAGATCGAGCGCGTCGCCGAGGCTCGCAGGGCGGTCCTTCGGCTCCTTCGCCATCATCTTCTCGAGCACCGCGTCGAGCTCGCGCGGCACCTCGGGACAGCGTGCCGACGCGTGAGGCGGCGGCTCGGTCATGTGCTTCACGAGGACGTCCATCGACGAGCTGCCGGTGAACGGCAGCTCGCCGGTGAGCACCTGGAAGATCATCGCGCCGAAGGCGTAGACGTCGGTGCGTCGATCGACGTCGAGGCCGCGGCACTGCTCCGGCGACATGTAATAGGGCGTGCCCATCGGCGTGCCGGTCTTCGTCCGGTGGCTGCCGGACGCGTCGCTCATCAGCTTCACCAGACCGAAGTCGAGTAGCTTCGGCTCGACGCGCCCGTCCTCGTCGAACACCAGGAAGACGTTCTCCGGCTTGAGATCGCGGTGGAGGATGCCCTTGCCGTGCGCGGCGTCGAGCGCGCGCGCGATGCCGCGGAGGATCGGCATCGCCTGCGGGAGCGTGAGGCGCTGGCGCTCGTCGAGGTACCGGTCGAACGGCATCCCGTCGAGCAGCTCCATGATGTAGTACTGCCGCCCGTCGGAGAGCGCGCCGAACGAGAACACGTCGATGATGTTGCGGTGACGGATCTTGTTCACCGCGCTCGCCTCGGCGATGAAGCGCGAGACCATCGCCGCGTTCGCCGAGAACTGCCGCCCGAGCACCTTGACCGCGGCGGCCTTGCCGATGACCGGATGCACCGCGCGATAGACCGCGCCGAAGCCTCCCTCGCCGATCTTCGCCTCGATGCGGAACTCGCCGACGAGATCGCCGGGCGCGAGGTCCTTGTCGACGTTGGCGAACGTCTCCTCGGGAACGAGCGCGGTGCCGTCCTCTGGACACGTCCCGATCCCGTCGGGTTGCTTCGTGAGACAGCTCGGACAAATCGCCATCGACTGCGCCCCGCGCCCGCTCGCCCTCGAAGCAAGGTTCGCACCTCGACGCGCACGCGGGCAAGCTGCACGAGATCCGGCCGATCCGCGCAGGCGCCGTAGCCGCCGCTTCACACCAGGCTCGTGGGCGCCCGCGATGCACCCCGGCGGGTCCAGGGGTGAACGCGCCCGCGTCCAGGCGCGATCAGCCGGCGATCTCGCGCGGGGTCGCGACCACCACGCGGTTGCGCCCCAGGCGCTTGGCCTCGTACATCGCCGCGTCGGCGCGCCGCTCGAGCTGCTCGGGGGTCTCGCGCATGTCCCACGTCGCGACCCCGATGGAAACGGTCTGGCGGATGCGATGCGTGTTGTCGACCTCGAGCTCCTCGCCCTGCAGCGTCTGCTGGATGCGGATCGCCGTGGCATGCGCCTGCGTCACGCCCGTCTGGGGCATGATGAGGACGAACTCCTCGCCCCCGCGACGGACGAGCACGTCGACGCGGCGCACCGCCTTGCGCACGCGATCGGCGAACATCCGGAGCACGGCGTCGCCCGCCGCGTGGCCGTACCGGTCGTTGACCGACTTGAAGTGATCGAGGTCCATGTAGAGGATGCTCACGTCGCCTCCGGCACGGCTCGCGCGCTCCATCTCCTCGACGACGCGCGGCCCGAGGTAGCGATGGTTGAAGGCCATGGTGATGTCGTCGAACATCGCCAGGCGGCGGAGCCGCGCGCGCTCGATCGGCGGCGCCGAGCAGTTCGCGAGCAGCCGCAGGAGCAGCTGGTGGGCGTCGCCGAACGCGCCGGGCTCCGGCGACGTGACCGACAGCACGCCGATCACCTCGTTGCTCGCCCAGAGCGGCTCGGCCATGAGCGAGCGCACCTTGAACTCCTGACCCGGGCCGTGCACCCAGCGCGCGTCCTGGGCCACGTCGTCGACGCGCACCGGCTGACCGTTCTCCACGATCCACCCGAGCACGCCGTCGCTGCGCTTGAAGTCCATCGGCCGATCGGTCGCGCCGGTCCCCGATCGCGCGCCGGACAGGAGGGTGCTCTTGGCGCTGTCGAGCAGCCGGATCGACGCGTGATCCGCCGCAAGCAGCTCGAGCGCCGCGTCGGTCACCGCCTTGAGGAAGTCCTCGAGCGGACGGTCATCCGTCAGCTGCGCGGTCAGCTGCAAGAGGACCTCGAGTGCGCGCTCCGCGTCCGCCATCGATCGTCCTCGATCGTAGCACCTCTGCCCACGTGCGCGCCGCGATCGAGGACCGTCTTGGAGACGACCGTCGCGCTCGGGCATGCTGGACGGCCATGAACCTCCGCTCGCTCGCCGGTTGTGTCGCCCTCGCCACCTGCCTCGCCGGATGCGGAGGCGGATGCTCCAAGTCGGGAGACGGCGCGAACGCGATCGGCGCCGACGCGGCGCTCGTCGAGGTGCTCGAGAACGGGACGGTCGCGTGGCGCGTCGGCGCCGACGGGAAGATCGTGGCCGAGGTGACGGACAAGGAGGGCAAGCCCGCCAGCAAGGACGCGAGCGGCACCGTCACGTGGAAGAGCGAGTCCGGCGAGCCGGGCTCGGCGAAGCTCGCGTACGACGCCGACGCGAAGGCGCTCGTCGGCGCCGGCCCGGCACCGAAGGCGGACTTCACCGAGCTGAAGTACGACATCACCGCGAAGCCCGGCGCGCTCACCGGCGTCTTGCAGGTGCCCGTCGGCGGGACCGCGGCGCTCGTCGCGGACGCGAAGGCCGCCGAGAAGGAGAAGGTCGCGGCCGACGCGACCGGTCCCAACGGAGGCGTCGTGCAGGTGGTCGGCGACGACCGCGTCGAGATCGTGGCGGACGACGAGTCGGACGAGGTCCGGGTCTACGTCCTCGACGCGAACGGAAAGGCCGCGTCGGTGGGGTCCCGCAAGATCACCCTCGCGGTGAACGCCGACGCGGACGAGGTGATCGTCCTCACGCCTTCTGCCGACGGCCTCTTCCTCACCGGCCGCTGGAAGGCCAAGAGCGATCCGTCGCGCATCACCGTCGTGGTGCACAAGGACGGTCACCCGCGCGTCGCGATCGTCGGGTGGAAGCCGGGCACGAAGCTCCTCGTCGCCGGCGGACCGAAGGTGAAGGTGAAGAAGCACGGCCTCGGATGGGGCGCGGGCGGAAAGCCCGCGGAGCTCCGGGGCAAGGAAGGCGCGGGCGTCACTCCGAACGGCGTCGTGAAGATCGACTTCAAGGGCGACAAGGACAAGAAGGACAAGGACGACGACCACCACGAGGGCAAGGGCGGCGGTGGCGGGGACGGCCACGGCAATGGCCACGGCAAGGGCGGCGGCAAGGGCAAGTAGCCGCTTCGCGCCGCGCGGCGCGCTCAGTGGAAGTCGCGGCTCATCGAGGCGAGCGCCGGCATGTGCGCGTCGAGGCGTTCGAGCTTGTCGGCGACGACGTAGACCACGCTCTGCGCCGCGTTCGGATCGGGCACCTTCAAGCGCCCGTCCGGTGAGCGATCATCGCTCCGCTCGATGCGCCCGTGGACGAGCAGGAGCCGCGCCGTGGTCGCGACGTGGCGGAACTTCTCGAACGTCTTCGCCCAGAGCACCAGGTTCGAGAACCCGAATTCGTCCTCCATCGTGACGAACACGACGCCGCTCGCCGTCCCCGGCCGCTGCCGGCAGATGACGAGACCCGCGGTCGTGACGCGCGTACCCGAGCGGAGCGCCATGAGGTCGCGCGACGAGCGCACCTTCTTGCCGAGCGACGGGCGGAGGAGGCGCATCGGATGGTCCTCGACCGACACGCCCGTGCGCTCGTAGTCGAGCACCAGCTGCTCGGCGCGCGACATCGAGCGGAGCTTCGGCTTCGCCTCGTCGGCGGGCGCGTCCTCGAACAGCTCCGCGGGGCGCGGCGCGACCACCTTCCAGATCGCCTGCCGCCGCCCGCCCGCGAGCGCGTCGAGCGCGCCCGACTCCGCGAGCGCGTGGACCTCCTTCTTGTCGAGCCGCGCGCGCACGATCACGTCGTCGACCGACGCGAACGGCCCCTCCGCGCGCGCCTCCTCGATGCGCCGCCCGGCGTCCTCGCCGAGCCCCGAGACCAGGCGGAGGCCGAGGCGGATGGCGGTCTTCCCTCCCTCGCTCGGATGCGGGTGCGGGACGCACGCGCAGTCCCAGCCGCTCTCCGCCGCGTCGATCGCCAGGAGCTTCACCCCGTGGCGCTGCGCGTCCTGGAGGATCGTCGACGGCGAGTAGAAGCCCATCGGCTGGCTGTTGATCAGCGCCGAGGCGAACTCCGCCGGGTAGTGCACCTTGAGCCACGCGCTCGCGTAGACGAGGAGCGCGAAGCTCGAAGAATGCGAGTTGTGAACCACGAAGTCGTTCGCGAGGAAGTTGTGATCCCCCTCGATGGTCAGGTCGTAGGTCTCTTGCACGCCGGCCGGCTCGATCGACACGATGCGGTCCCAGACGACGTCGTTCTCCGGGGCCACACCGCGCTCCTTCGCGATCCCGCGCGCCAGGATGCGCTTGTACGGGTCGTAGAAGCGGCTGCCGATCCGATCGGCGAAACGCGCGAGGCTCTCGCGATCCGCCACCGTCACGGCGGTCCGTTCGACCTTCGCCACCACGCCGAAGCGGAGAAGCAGATGCTGCACCTGCGACGCGAGCGTCTCCGACGCCGCTCGGAGCGATGCCTGTCGTTCGAACGTGAGCGTGCCGTCGCGCTCCCACAGGCGCGCGACGAAGTCGGCCAGCTCGTCGAGGTCGATCTCGAAGACATCGGGAGCGAGCGCATCGTCGCCCGTACGAAGCGTCGACGAGAGATCGACGTGGCGCCTTCCGAGCGCAGGCAAGCAGCGCGCGGCCGCGACGCGATCGCCCGCCCGAAGGTCGCCGAGCGCCGTCCAGCCTCTGGCGGTACGCAGCGGATGGTTCGCGGTCGCGACGAGCTCGCGGCCGAGCGCGGTGCGCAGCCGGAAGACCTCCTTCGCTCCCGAGGGACGAGCCTCGAGCACGCGCCGCTGCCGCAAGCAGAGGCTCGCATCGCACGCCAGCGTGGTCTTCACCTTCACGCGGCCCTTGGCGATGTCCTCGATGCGGACACGCTGTCCCGTCGATGCATCGAGCACCAGCGTGTCGCCCACGACGCACTCCGGGAATCCGTACTCGGCGAAGCCGTGGATCTGCTGGTAGAGGCGCTCGCCGAACGACTCGGGGATGCCGCGCTCGCGGAAGCCCTCGAGCAGGCGGCCGTGGTGCTTCTCGAGCGAGCCGTTCTTGCGCCACGCGGCCATGTCGCGGCGCAGGCGATCGGCCTCGCCGCCGCTGTAGCCGGCGCCGACGATCGCGATCTGCATCACCTGCTCCTGGAAGAGCGGGACGCCGAGCGTGCGCTCGAGGATCGGACGGAGGAGCGGATGCGGAGGGTCGGCCCGCTCCTCGCCGGTGCGGCGGCGGAGGTAGGGATGCACCATCCCGCCCTGGATCGGACCGGGCCGCACGATCGCCACCTCGATCACCAGATCGTAGAAGCGCCGCGGGCGGAGGCGCGGGAGCATCGCCATCTGCGCGCGGCTCTCGATCTGGAAGACGCCGACGGTGTCCGCGTCGCAGAGCGCGTCGTAGACCACCGGGTCCTCCGCCGGGATGCGCGCCAGCCGCTCGATCGCGGTGCCGCTCCGGAGGCCCTCCTCCGCCGCCACCGGCCGCACGAGGTCGAGGCACTTGCGGATCGCCGTGAGCATGCCGAGACCGAGCACGTCGATCTTGAAGAAGCCGAGCGTGTCGATGTCGTCCTTGTCCCACGGGACGATGGTGCGCCCCTGCATCGTCGCCGGCTCGATCGGCGCGACCTCGGTCAAGGGCGCGGCCGAGAGCACGAAGCCGCCGACGTGGATCGACAGGTGCCGCGGGAAGCCCTGCACCGCGCGCGCCATCACGAGCGTCTGGCGCACGCGCGGATCGCTCGCGGAGAACCCCGCGTTCTTCAGGCGCTCCTCGCTCACCGAGCTGACGCCGTCCCACCACGAGACGACCGAGGCGAGGCGCTCGACCTGCTCGAGCGAGAAGCCGAACACCTTGCCCACCTCGCGGAGCGCGCTCTTCGCGCGGTACGAGATGATCTCGCAGACCATCGCCGCGCGGTCGCGGCCGTAGGTCTCGTAGATCTCCTGGATGACCTCCTCGCGGCGCTCGTGCTCGAAGTCGACGTCGATGTCGGGCGGCTCGCGGCGCTCGGCCGAGAGGAAGCGCTCGAAGAGCATGTTCGAGCGCGCGGGATCGACCGCGGTGATGCCGAGGCAGTAGCAGACCGCGCTGTTCGCGGCGCTCCCCCTGCCCTGGCAGAGAATGTCCCGCCGGCGCGCGATGTCGACGATCGCGCGCACGCTGAGGAAGTACGGCGCGACCTCGAGCTTCGCGATGAGGGCGAGCTCCTTCTCGATCTGCTCGCGCACCTTCGGCGGCGCGCCGCCCTCGCCGTAGCGGACGCGCGCGCCCTCCCACGTCAGCCGCGCCAGCGCCTGGACGGCGCTCTCGCCCACCTCCCCGCGGAAGTCGCGGTGCACCAGATCGGAGAGCTCGTACGGGAACCGGTACGACAGCTCCTTCATCGAGAAGCGGCAGCGATCGGCGACGAAGCGCGAGCGCGCGATCCAGTCGGGGTGGAGCGAGAAGAGCCGCAGGATCTCCTCCTCGCTCTTCAGGTGCCCCTCGGTGTTCGGGAGCAGCTCGCGGCCCGCCTCGTCGAGCGTCTTGCCCTCGCGGATGCAGGTGAGGACGTCGAGGATCGGCTTGTCGCCCGGGCGCGCGAAGAGCACGCGGTTGGTCGCGCAGATCGGCACGCCGTGGGTGCGCGACGCGTCGAGCACGCGACCGACGCGCGCGCGGTCCTCGCCGTCCTTGTGCAGGTGCGCGGCGATCGACAGGCGCGGCCCGAACGCGCGGTGGAGCTCGGCGATCGGCAGCCCGGCATCGGCGAGCGCCCACAGACCTTCCGCGTGCGCGCAGACGAACGACAGCGGCACACCGGCGAAGACGTTGCGCGGCAGCTCGTCCTCGTCGAGATCGTTCGTGCGCTTCGTCGGCAAGGACTTCGGGTGCCGCCGGTGGCTCTCGGTCAGGATGCGGCAGAGATTCGTGTACCCTGCATGGTTCTCGACGAGCACGGTGAGCGTGGTCGGCTTGCCCGGCACGTCGGGCACGCCCTCGAGCCCCTCGTTCTCGAGCGTCAGCTCGCAGCCGACGATGATGCGGATGCCGTGCTTCTGCGCCTCCTCGCAGGCGCGCACGATGCCGTAGAGCCCGTCGCGGTCGGTGATCGCGAGGGTGTCGTAGCCGAGCTCCGCCGCGCGGAAGACCATCGCCTCGGGCGGCGTCGCTCCCGCGAGGAAGCTGAAGCTCGTCCGGCACGACAGCTCGACGTAGCGGCTCGTGCGCGCCTCGATCGTCCGCCGGAGCGCGAGCAGCTCCTCGCTCAGCTCCGGCGGGACCCCCGGCGCAGAGACGAGCGACCCCTCGTCGCCGATGGGCACCCTCGTCGTCGGATCGATGCGGATGCGCGAGCCCATCGCCGGCGTCCCTAGTCGAACCATCCGCGCACGCGCGTCGCGCCGGTGCGCCGATCGATCTCCACCCACGCCGCCGCGTCGGCGACCCACGCATAGACGTGATCGATCCCTCCGCGGGACGCCTGGGCGCCGCCGGAGCCCGGCATCTGCTTCCACCACTCGAGCGCCTCGGTGCGGGACAGATGGCGGACCACCTTCACCGCGTCGCGCGGCACCACCTCGGGCTCGGGGAGGATGCGCGTCGGCTCGGGCACGCTCGAGACGAGGTGGCGCTTCTTCTTCTTCGACCGCAGCGCGCGCGCGCGATCGAGCGACACGAACCGCGAGCGGTCCTCGGGCACCCAGCTGTCGCCGAGGACGAGCGTGCCGACGGCCTCCGCGCCGAGATCGGCGGCGAGCTCGGCGACGAGGCGCGGCAGCGCGCGCTCGGCCTTCGGCTGCGCCTCGAACAGCGAGAGCGCCGCCTGGGGCTTGTGCACGAGCGTCGGCGCGCGGAGCTTCGCCGACAGGACCGGGGCACGCAGCGCCAGGCGCTCGAGCTTCGGACGCAGCGCGGCGAGCAGATCGCCCGCCGTCGAGAGCGGCGCCGGCAGCTCGCAGACGAGCCGCTCCTTCGCGTTCGAGCGGTCCTCGAGCATCGCCGCGTCGAGCCCGAGCTCGAGCTCGATGCGCGACGCCGCCACCGCGCGCCCGGCGAGGCGTGCGGACAGGCGATCGGCCAGGGTCTTGGCCACGAACGTGAGCGCATCGGTCCCCTCGATGCCGTACTCGAGCGTCGCCTCTTCTTCCGGGATCTCCGGCGGGACGTAGGGCCTGAGCGGCGCGCGATCGTCGCCGTCCATGAGCGACAGGATCACCGGCGCACGCGCGCCGAGGCGCGACGCGAGGCCCGACCGCGGGAGCGCGCGGAGATCTTCGATCGAGCGGACGCCGAGCTTCGTGAGCCAGCGGACGTCCGCCTCCGCGAGCGGCAAGACCCCGACCGGCAGCGGCGCGAGCACGCGGGCGTTGTCGCCCGGGGGCACGACGACCGCCTCTCCGGCCTCGTGCGGCCGCGCCACGCGCGCGAGGATGCCCGCGACCCGCGGACCGTCGGCGACGGCCACCGCGCAGCGATGCCCGAGCGACTCGAACACGCTCGCGAGGCGCGACGCGAGGATCGCCTCGCCCTCGCGCGGATCCTTCGCATGCAGGTGCGCGCAGCCGGTCACGTCGACCCGGACGACGTCCCCCGGCTCGTCCTCGCCCTGCACGGCGAACGAGACGGTGGCGCCGAACGCGAGCGCGATCTCCGCGAGGCGCGCGAGCACGCTCGTCACCGCGTCCGGCCGCACGACGCGCACCGCGAGGGCGCCGGCCCGTGCCCGCGCCTGGGCGATGGTCTGCCCCGGCTTCACGCCGAGCATCGCGGCCTCGCGCGACACGACGTCGATGCGCGTGTTGCCGAGCAGCTTCGCCTCGGTGAGCGGAGGCGGCGCGACCACGATCGCCAGCGGCACGCGC